>DUCH01000509.1 GCA_012959865.1 Myxococcales bacterium
GCCTGGGCGGGGCAAGCAGCCAATACGAATACGGAAATTGGCCTGTTCAATACCTTTGTTCTGCTCACCTCGAGCCTCTTTGCCGTGCTTGCTCATAGAGCGGCCGAGGCCGGAGACGGAAAAAAGGCGGCCCGCCTGCTCTATTACACGATCGGAGGCGCGGTCACATTTGTCTGTGTCAAGGCTTTCGAATGGAACATGGAGATCTCCCACGGCTATACGATTACGGCCAATACTTTCTGGTCGTTCTACTACACCGCCGCTGGAATCCACGCGCTGCACGTGATCGCGGGCGCGATCATCATGGCGATCGTGGCCAAGGATGCCGCCAAAAATGCGGAACTCCACCGCGTAGAGTTGATCGGCATTTACTGGCATTTCGTCGACATCGTCTGGATTTTTCTTTTCCCGCTCCTTTATATCGCCAAGTAGGATCCCCTTATGTCTGAGAACAGCACGTCTGAGAGCGGCCACACGAATTACGTCAAGATCTGGGCGATTCTTCTCGCTCTGCTGATAGTCAGCTATCTGGGGCCGATGCTTGAAATCCAGATCGTGACGTTGGTGACGGCCTTCGGGATCGCCGCGGTGAAGGCCTACATGGTGGCCAAGCACTTCATGCATGTGAATGATGTGCCCAAGTTTGTCCCCTACCTGATTGTCACGTGTCTCGTTTTCGTGCTGCTCTTCGTGGCGGGAACGGCGCCGGATGTGTACCAGGACAGTGGAGACAACTGGGTTAAGCCGACTGCCCAGTGGCAATACATGCCGCCCCAAGCGGCAGATCACGGCGAGCCTGCTCACCACTGAGCCATGCAGGCGGAAATGAGCATTCAGTTGGGAAATCAAGTGGGCGCTGTTGGGGCCGATGAGAAAGCCGCATTGATTCCCCATGGCCTCTTCGGCATGGTGATTTTCGTCATCGCCGAGGTCATGCTCTTTGCAGGTATGATCAGCGCTTTTCTGATTGTGAAGGCGGCGGCGTCCGCATGGCCCCCTTTGGACCAGCCCAGGCTTCCCATTGAGGAAACCGCGATCAATAGCTTGGCCTTGCTGGCGAGCGGCTTTTTCTTGATTCTGGCCCACCGGGCATTTCATCGGGGCGATCGCGATGGCATGCGCCGGCCCATGTGGATCACGCTCTTCCTTGGAGGCTTCTTCGTTCTCTTCCAGGGCGCGGAATGGGTGGCACTGCTCGGCCAGGGGCTGACGCTGACCTCGAGTAGCCTGGGCAGTTTCTTTTACCTGATCGTTGGGATTCACGGGATTCACGCGATTGCCGCGTTGGGGCTGCTGGGCGTCGCCACGAATCGCTTGCGAAGCGGTTGGCTCTCTCCTGGAATGTTTGGTGCAGCCGAGGCCCTTTGGTTCTTCGTCGTGGCTGTATGGCCCGTCCTCTACCTGGTGGTCTACCTGTGATGCGGGCGATCTCAGCAAGAATTTCGGGCTCTCTTGCGGGCGGGATGGGGAAGCTCTTGGCGGTGGTTTTGGTTGCGCTCCTGTTCGCGCTGACCGCCGATTCCGCCCTCGCATGTACGGTGTGTATGGGCGGTCAGGAAGAAGCGACCCGAAAAGCGTTCGTAGGGACCACCGCGCTTCTGACCTTCCTGCCCATGGTCGTGGTGGGCCCTGTGATTTTCTTTTTCGTTCGGCGCACCCTGGCCCAAGAACGGAGGGATGCCCAGGAGCGACCCGACGCGGCCCGGGCGGAGACCCGAAGCATCGCCTGAACGGCCGCTCTCCGATCCTTTCTCAGTCCTCGCCGATGATTCGGCCAAAGCTGGGAATCAGCCACGACAAGCCACCGAGGAGTGCTCCGCCCACTACGCGCCGGGGCATGCTGAGCGAGTCGGGTAGATAAGCGGCGCCCAGCGCTCCCCCTGCGATGACGCACACCGTCAGGGCAATCACCCGGAACGGATGACGTCGTATGGTCTCGATCAGTGAAGAGGGTCGAGAGGTCAAGGTTCTACCGGGCCGAATCGGAAACGATCGGAAAACCGCCGAGTGGGCGGAAGCAGTGGGGCACAAGGAAGCGGGGCTACAAGAAAGTGGGGGCTACAAAAATTTGAGGGTATGTCCCACATAAGCCGTCAGGGCGCTCAGAAGCCAGGTGATGGCCAACAATCCCGTGATGATCCCCAGGTGGCCGTGCTTCCGAAACTCCCAGCGCAGCGCCAAGAAACTGCCCCAGAGCAGGAGCGTCGTGGCCAAGATTGCGGAAACTTTGCGTTCGCGGACCGCGAGCAATAGCGCGAACGAAGCCAGAGCGACCGCATGGCCGATGATGACCACGACGATGGGCCACAGCGCTGAATCCTCCAGATAGTGCATGAGAAAACGCTCGAGCCCTGGGCTTTGATCGGCACGCGGATCCTCGGCTTCGGCCCCTTCGGTGGGAAGCTGGTTTCGTGACTCCAAGGAATTTACTCGTCAGCCGCCTGGGCCCCGGTGTACCACCAGGCCCAAGCGATGAAGACGATCTGGAAGGGGAGCCGGATCCAGTTGGCAATGCCGGCACCGGTCCCGGGCCCGTCGGCACCCACGTTCGCCGTGGCGGCGTAGACGTTTGCGGGAAATACGGCCACCAGAAGCGCGATGGTGCCCCAAGCCGCAAGGGCACGGGTGCGGGGCTCGAGCAGGAAAACGCCCAATAGGATTTCTGCCAGGCCGGACACAACGTTGAGAAGTTCGGGTTCGGGAAGGTTCGGAGGCATGATGGCCAGATAGAACTCCGGATTGGCCAGGTGGTTGTAGCCGCCAAAAATGTAGAACGCGGCCATCAGATAAAGAAGAACGGTCTTCGATCGACTCATAGGGCCTCCTCTTTCCGTTTCAGGGAGCGTATGAGATCGTCCGGATGCCCCGCAAGGACCTGAAGGCAGAATTGCACGTGCTTCCCCATATCCGAGGCCCCGATAAACTGTCCGGGCGGCTGCATTCGAGGGTCGGCCCGCTCTGGTGCAGTCCGATCCCCGAGCGAACACGCCCAGGAGGAAATCAATGGTTCGACAGAAAGGATTGCCCCCGACCCCCCTCGAGCGGGCGCCGCTTGCGAATCTGGGCGGGGACACGATTCCCAAGGGCCGGTACATCGATCGGAGTTACATGGAGACGGAGTTTTCCGATTTGTGGCCTCGGGTATGGCTGCTGGCGGGCTTCGCACGCGATGTCCCGGAGCCCGGGGACTACGCGACGTTCGAAGTCGGCGCTGAGTCGATCGTCGTGGTGCGACAAACAACCGGAGCTCTGCGGGCAGGCCTACCACATCTATGGGACCCACCCCGATACCCTGGGTGTGAACGATGATGTGAATGTTCCCATCGACTGCTACAAACGGCATTCGCGAATGCTTTTGAAACTCGGCGTGGCCAGCCCGCGCCATCCCGAGCACGGAGAGGTGACCGCCCAGATCCGGGATCATTTCCTGGCGACAGCGGGGATTGACGGGGAAAATTTCGAAGGCGGCGCAAACGATGTTAGACCCGCCATCGCGAAGACGATACGCGAGGTCCAGGGGCCGGCCATGGGCGTTGACTTTTCCGAACTTCACGACGCCCAACTGGTCGATGATTTTCATTACAGCATCTTCCCGAACATCACCCTCAATATGTTTGGCCGAAGCGCATGGCTATTTCGGCACCGCCCACATCCCAGTGATCTCAACAAGATGTTCTTCGATTTCTTCAATTTGGTTCGATTGCCCAATGCTCCGATTCCCCGGGCCACCCACGAGCATCAGATTTGCAGCGACGAATTGACGCTAGACCCCCTGGGTGGCGGCGGGGAGCTCCTGGCCCAGGACACCTACAATTTGCCCCGAATTCAAAGGGGCATGCATTCCTCGGGCTTCAGGGGCCTGCATCTGGGCGACCAGGAAATTCGAATTCGGCATTTTCACTCGGTGCTCGATCGGTATATCGATGCTTCGACTGAAGAAGGGACAAGTCGGGATGGTGGATGAGAGTCTGGTCGTGGATATCGCAGGCCTTTCCCCCGGCGAAATGAAGGCGGTGCAACACGGCCGACTATCGGTTCTGATTTGCAATGTCGAGGGCGAGTTCTACGCGCTGGAGAACGAGTGCAGCCATGCTGCGGTTCCTCTGGACGAGGGCACCCTCCGCGGCTGCGAAATCGAGTGCGATTTTCACGGGGCGCTTTTCGACGTGCGAAGTGGCGAGGCACTGGCGATGCCGGCCACCTCTCCGGTGCGTAGCTTCCCGGCGAAACGGCGGGGAAATTTTCTCACCGTTTACTTCTAGCTCCTTCGTATTTTTTGCCAAGAAGCTTGACGCGAGAGGGAGGCTTCGCCTTAATCTTCGGATGTCGAAAATCGATCGCGAAGTCAGATCCATCTACCATCGAACCAAGCAGGTGGACATCTTTCCAATTGGGGGCGACCGCTTTCTCATTTCCGCCTTCCTTCAGGACGAAATCCACGATGTCCACACCGAAGTGGAGATCGTTCATCCGAGCTTGGAGATTGTGGCGGCCCGATCGGAGATTCGAAACGGGCCCTTTACCAACGTTTGCAACATGACCCACCCCAATATCGAGAATTTGATAGGAATGCGGGTTGAGGCCGGTTTTACGGGGTTGGCGCGCAAACGGGTGGGGGGAAGAGGAGGCTGCCATCGGGTTTCCGAACTCGTGGTGGAGATCGCACAAGCGGCCTACCAACTGCACTTCGTCCGTCATTTTTCGGCCATGCCCAAGGCGATCAGAGAGGCGGAGGACAACCCGGGCGAGCGCCACAAGTCGGTGCTGGCGTCGATCCCGGGTATGCGAAACACGTGCTTCTCGTACGACGAGGATCGGACCGACCTGATCGCGAGCAAGGCCGGAAAATTGAAAATGCGCGAACAGGAGATGCCGACGCGGCTGTTGCGCGTCGAGCCAGAAGACGGCGTGGACTGACGCCGCCCCCTGGGCCCAGTGGCTAGTTGAGAGAGCCCTGGCCGGTCTCGAGCACGCCGGTGACCCCGCCGCTTGTGGTGAGCAGGCTCCTGATATGGTCGGATCGATCGCGCCGGCGCTGCTTCAGGTCGTCGTCTTCGCAAAGCGCATCGAGGACTTCCTGACCCCACTGGATGTGCTGGCGTTTGCGGCGAATGATGTCTTCGAGGATTTCGATGGTTGGCGCATCGCAAATCGGATCGGTCTCGCGGTTGTGGAGTTCATAGATCTCCACAAGGTGAGGGATCAGGACATCAAAAATTCCGGTCAACTTTTCAATGGTAAGAGTGGGACTTTCGGGTTCGGCGACGGCTTGAATGAAATCCGCAAAGGCGCTGTTGGAGGCTTCGCTGGCATCCAGTGCCTTCCGTCCGCAACGCAATTCCGGAAGCCGCTTCCCAAACTCGTCCGCCGCCTGGGCGGTCTCCCAGATGACCTTGCCGAGACCCGTCTTCACTGGAAGTTCTGGAATCGTTGCGATCCAGCCTCCCATCATCATCATCATCCACTCTTCGGCGTAGCGAAAATTGCGCACGCGAAGCGCGGTGGCCTCCACGTCATAGCGACCATGGAGTTCCCTGAGATCGGCGGGAATTTCAAATGCAGAATAGGGGGCGAAGATTGTTCGTTCTTCGGCGCGAAGCCCTGGATACATTCTTTCGCTCATGATGCGGTTTCCTCCGTCCGGGCGTCGCGTTCTGCCTTGTACCGCTCTCGCAGGATGCGGGCGGCGGCCATCAGTGTGTCCTTCGAGGGGCCGGAATCCGAGATTGCGGCGAGTTCGGTGAGTTCCTCTTCGGTAAAACCCGCCTCGAGCCGGTCTTCCCGGGCGATGGGGATCGCCGCATCTTCGCGGTCCGAGCGGGCTCCGCCGAAGCTGAATCGCTTGTCGACTTCGCGGCGAAAATCCTGTGTTCTCTTGAGGTGTTCGGGATCATTCTTTGTAAATTCCTTCACCCATTCGCTCCCGAAGCGCACATGGGTGATTTCGTCGGCGAGTACGTAGTCGATCGCTTGCTTCATGACCTCGTCGTCTGTTTTCTCGGCGAACCGGATCATGTCGCGGAAGACGTCGCAGGCCAGGCCTTCCAGACCTCGATTGACTCCGGCTACCCGCATGGCGGGATCATCGCTGCAAGCCGCTTCGAAGAGAAATGTGCTTTCGGGAAACATGCCGACGTGCCCGCCAAGGTGGACAAGCAGTTTCTCGAAGATCTGGATGTGTCGAGCTTCATCCCAGCACTGTCGTGCCATGTTCATCTTGAATTTCCAGGGCGCATCGGGAAAGTCCCAGATCGAGCGAGCGGCACCCTCGAGCGCCTGGAGTTCGCCCACAAAGATTCCGTGCATACGGAGCAGGAGTCGGGGGAGGGCGGCGGGGCCTTCGGAATCCAGCGGCTCATTGAGAACTGTTAGCATGAAGCCCGGCCCCAATTCGTCGAAGAGCGGTTGGGCCGAAGTACCCTGAACCCCGGCTTCGATCATCGGAGCGAATTTCTGAAAGACGTCGACGACGGTATCGACATCGTCGGGCAAGCTGGCGAGTACCGTCGCCTGGGCGGGATCCTGACGAACGAAGCGGCTGTCGCGCGCCAGTTCTTCGTGGGGAATGAATCGCTTCATGTCTTTTCTCCTCGTGGTGGTTTGTCTACTCGTCGCTGAAAAGGTAGCTACAGCAAGAGTGAACGATTTCCTCGGCGATTTTTTTGTCGCTCGAGGGAAGAAGGGTGCTGTCCCGCATGCCGGTCAAATAGAACTCGGTCATCAGGGCGCCAGCTTGAACCAGGGCGAATGGAACTGCGTGATTGGGATCGGGGTGTTTGATCTCCGAGCTCCGCATGAGAAGCAGTTCGGACAGACGCCCCAGGACATAACGGCGAAGCCGGAGTGAACGTTCGCGCATGGTTTCGTCGGAGAGCGCAATGCGGTACACGGCGCGTTGGAGCATTTCGTGGCTTTGCAGGACTTCGATCAGGAAGGGGATGATGGATTCGAGGATCTCTCGAATTCCTGCGTTTTCCCATCGTGCGTCTCGAAGCACTTCGTCGGCGGTAGCGATGGCGGCATCGGAAAACCGTTCATGGAGTGCGTAGAGGAGAGCGTTCTTATCGCGGAAGCGTCGGTAGAAAGCGGCGACCGAGGTGTCGGCGCGCAGGGCGATCTCGCTGACGTGGACGTCCTCAAAAGATTTGTCGCGCAGCAACGTTTCCGCGGCATCGAGCAAGCGCTCGAGGGATTGCTGGGTGCGCGCCTGCCGGGGCGGGCGAATCCACTGAAGAGGGGTGTTTGAGGGGGCCATTTCAAAACCGGAATGAAGTTTCGGTTTTGAGAATGCCAGGCCATTCGCGATTCGTCAAGGGGCTACGGGTACGCCGCCGGGCCTCGGGCGAGAAAGGGGCCAATGCCCCATGGGGAAAAACTCAAGAGGGTGTCTGGATTGGGTGGATGGATGCAGGCCGCGAAGAGATTCGGGCTGGCGGTTCAGCTGCCGGGCGATGCGACGACTTCTACCGGGATTCCGTTCAGGACCGCGTTGCCCGAGAGCGGATCCAGGGGCAGGCCGTCGGTGAGTCGATTGCTGTTCACGCCTTCGTGGGCGGCCGCTACCCCGAGCCGGCTGCCCGCCTGGCCGTGGCCCCAGCCGTGGGGAAGCGAGACGACCCCCGGCATCAGGTCGGCGTTGATTTCGACCGGGGCCTGGATGCGCCCCACCCGAGAGGAAATCTCGACAACGCCCCCCGCCTCCACCCGGCGCTTCGCCGCGTCATCGGGGTGCATTTGCAAGGTGCAGCGATTTCGTCCCGCCACCAGGGGCTTGATGTTGTGCATCCATGAATTGTTCGAGCGCAAATGCCGACGGCCGATGAGCAGCAGCCCCTCGGGCTCGGCTTCTTCGAGCACGCGATCCAGCCGGTCCAATTCGGTGATGAGGGAATCCGCGACCAATTCGATCCGGGCCGAGGGCGTCGAAAGCACGTTGGGAATCTGTGGTTCCAGAGCGCCCAGGTCGATGCCGTGGGGATTGGCTTCCAGGCGTTGGAGTGAGAGCCCCTGCTCGGTGTCGTCAAAGCCGTCGCCATAGGGTCCCATCCGCAGCATCACATCCAGGAGCGCTTCGGGCCCGGGCCGGTCACCCACTTGGGCCAGTACATCGTCAACTTCGCGGCCGTGAAGCGGCGAAGCGGGGTTGGCGACATGACCCTCCACTAGGCCCCGAACCAGCAGACGGTCCAGGTTGGCCGGGTCGGCCTTGGCGCCTTGGCGCCCCAGAACCAGGGCCAGCCGCGCCAGGATGTCCGACTCCGACGGTCCCTCGGCGGCGAAGACCGGCGGTGAGTAGTTGGAGACATTGCGGACCGCCAGATTCGCAAAGGACGTATCGTAATGGCCGCGCTCCAGGAGCGAGGGGGGCGGCAAGATGACATCCGCATGGCGAGTCGTTTCATTGCAGTAGATGTCGACGCTCACCATGAACTCAAGCTTTTCGAGGGCGGCCTCGAGGCGTTCCGAATCTGGGGTCGAGAGCGCTGGATTGCCTCCGATCGTGATGAAGGCCCGGACCTGTCCCTCCCCGGGTTCTTCCATCTCGTCCGCGAGGGTCGCCACGGGAAACTCGCCCATCACTTCGGGGAGGTCGCGGACTCGGCTCCGCCATCGCCCGGTCTTGAAGCCCCGACCCCCGGCGGTTTTTCCGGCTCTCGTACCCGCGGCCAAGGGAAACATCGCGCCCCCGGGTCGGTCGAGTTTTCCCGCCAAGATATTCAGCACGTCGGTCGCCCAGGAGGCCAGGGTGCCGAAACCCACCGTATGGATCCCGATTCTTCCGTAGACGACGCCACGCTCGGCTTCGGCGAGTTCTCGGGCCAGTCGGCGGAGAGTGGCGGAAGCGACGCCGCAGCGCTCGGCGACCCGCTCGGGAGAGAAAGGCTGGACCGCAACACGAACCTCTTCGAGCCCGTTCACATGATCCGCGACCGCTCCCAGGTTGACGAGATTTTCCTCGAAAAGTACGTGGATCATTGCGACGAGCAGCATGGCATCGGTGCCCGGGCGAACGAAGAAATGCTCGTCGGCTAGCCGTGCGGTTCGGGTGCGCCGGGGGTCGATGACAATGATGCGTCCCCCGCGTTGGCGGATCGCCTTGAGGCGTCCCGGGAAATCGGGTGCGGTGCAGAGACTCCCATTGGACTCCAGGGGGTTGGCGCCCAACATCAGGAGAAAATCGGTTCGGTCGAGATCCGGCACCGGGATCGCGCCCGGTGAGCCGAAAAGCAGACCCGACGATACGTGCTTGGGCATTTGGTCGACCGAACTCGCCGAAAAAATATTTCGCGTTCCCAACGCTTTGAGGACCGGGCGGACGTAGAAGGCTCCGGCCATGTTGTGGACATTGGGATTGCCCAGGTAGGCGCCGACGGAATTGCGGCCGTGTTCCTCGAGAATGGGGAGCAGGCGCTGCTCGATCTCGGCGAAGGCCTCGTCCCATTCCACTTCGACATGGTGGCCATTTCGTTTGATCAGAGGTCGCCTCAGGCGGTCCGGGTCTTCATGGATCGCGGCGATGGCGGTGCCCTTCGGGCAGATATATCCGCCGCTGAACACGTCCTTGGCATCGCCCCTAACCTTGACGACCTTGCCGTCGCTGATCTGGAGTTCGAGTCCGCAGGTGGCCTCGCAGAGCGGGCAGGTGCGGACAACGGTACGGTTTGTTCCCGGGTTCATGCTGGGCCTCCCATGGCGTGGAGGATAAGGGTAGCCCCACGAGAAGTTGATGCCCGAGCAGTCCCGGGTATCAGAAGAGCGGGTTTCTCGGCAAGAAAATCCCCGTCGGGGCACCGATTCCAGCGGTTTCAGTTTGGGGGCGAGTCTGCGATGGTGCTCGCTGAAATGTCGTCGCGGCCGGTGTATGCGGCCGGTGAAGGCAGCCGGTGGATGTAGCCGGTGTATGCGACGGAGTGAAGCGGGTGCGAACGGGCGATACCCTACGCTGAAGCGCACTCGGCGTGGCTTGGGGCCCGCCGAGCGCCGAACCGCCCCAGGTCCGATCGGAGGAGAAGATGCAGGATTTTCAAAGCAAGGTCGCGGTGGTCACCGGCGCTTCCAGTGGAATCGGTCGCGGGTTGGCCCGGCAATGTGCCGCCGAGGGCATGCGAGTTGTGGTTGCCGATGTCGACGAAGAAGGTCTTGAGGAAATTCGAAGCGAACTCGAAAAGAGGGGCAGCGAAGTCTGCGCGCTGCCCACCGACGTTCGCCACGCCGAGAATGTGGAAGCACTTGCCCAGGCGACCCTCGATGCATTCGGGTCGGTGGATCTCGTATTCAACAACGCGGGCGTATTGCTCAGCGGCTTCGCGTGGGAGCGTACCGATGACGATTGGCGCTGGGTTCTCGATGTGAACCTTTTCGGGGTCATCAACGGTGTCAGGAGTTTTATGCCGATTCTCCTAGATCAAGGCGGCCCGGCCCACATGGTCAACACGGCCTCGGTGGGCGGGTTGATGGCCGGCCCTTTCCTCTCGCCCTATATCGTTTCGAAGCACGCCGTCGTGGCTCTGACCGAGTCGATCTATCACGAGCTTGCGACTCTC
>DUCH01000510.1 GCA_012959865.1 Myxococcales bacterium
GTACGAATTCCAGTCTGTGAAATCGTGGTTCCAGCTGTCTCGAGCATTCAGTCCGCTACCCCGCCGCCGCTCAGTGTAACCAAGTCGGTGGTCCACCTCTGCAACCGGCCGCAGATCGTCAACTAGTTGCTCATGTAGCCCTTGATCCGACGGTCCATATCCAGAATCAGACCGTCAAAACCCTCTTTTTCGAGAACGGTCCGATACTCGGAGCGACGCATAGCGATCTCGCTCACCGAGGACGGCGAATATCGGTCGACAATCTTCCATTGCCCTCCACTGCGCATCAGCCGGTAGTCAACCGAGATCTCCAGTGCGTAGAGCGGATATTTTACCGAAGTGCGAATCAAGACCATCCGATCGGAAATCGTTTCGTAGCCCATCAGGCGATAGACCTGTCGCCGGTCTCGGGAATTGACCTTGGCGCTCGCCGAACTCCGAAAGAGGATGAATGTATCGATCCAGAGTTGCTGCTGTTCGGCTGAGAGTTCGCCATAGCCCGGGCCAAAGCTGAGTTCTCCCATCAGGGGAAGATCGAAATATTTTCGACCTACATCCATCAATACCGCTCGGCGTTCTTCGTACCCGAGATCCGACCCCAAAGCGGCGACGTCGGTAACGGATTGCTGCACCGCCAGCACAACATTTCGCGCCTGAGCGATACCGGGAGGCAAGGGCTCCGAAAACGGATCTTTCTCTGGAAGCGGGATCGCACAGGCGCCCAGCCCCAAAGCAAGAAATACAAACCATTTCGCCGAGTGCCGGTAACCGGCTGTTCTTCGATGTGATCGAGCTGAATATTCCATATCTGGCCTTCGACGCAGAAACCCTTCGACAACTACCTTGAGCTTCGGCTCAGCCGAGTGCCCCTGCTGCCTTGAGTTCTCGGACTTTCTCAGGTTCATAGCCGAGCACATCGGCAAGAACCTCTTCGTTGTTTTCGCCCACTGTAGGCGCTCGAGTTGGCGCCGGCCTGGACTCGTTCTCGAGTTTCAAGGGAAATGGCAACATGTCCGCACCATGCTGCTTGAATGGATAGAGGGGGAAACGATCCTTGAACTGCGGATCTTCGGCCAGTGTTTTTGGCGTGTTCACCGGAGCGATTGGAAAATTCTTAGAGTCACCCAGCTGGATCCACTCCTGTGAAGTCTTGCCCTTGAATATTTCCTTCAGTTTTTTTTGAAGTTCCCGATTCCCTCGGGCGTGGTCGGCGAATTTCGAGCCGGGCCATTTCTCAAAAAGCTCCGGGCGGTCAACGGACTCGCAAAAGTTCTTCCAGAATGCTTGCTCGGAAGCCATGAATATCACGTGACCGTCCGAGGATTCGTACATTTGATAGCGGACTCCCCCCTTCATCCCCGCCGTACCGGGCTCGCGTCGCTCGTAGTCATCCGCCTTGTTTCCGGTCACCTCGTCTTCGGGCCGCTCATAAGCAAGCCACGACTCGCTCCGGTACCAGTCCATGTACGCGGCGGCATCGGATTGCCCGATCTCCATCATGCAACCATGGCCAGTCTCACGCGCACGCAGCACACCCGCCAAGACGCCGAGTGCGCCCATAAGTGGCCCTGAGTGCATGCCGATTGACGCGTGCTCGGGGATGTAGCAGAAACCTTCTTCGTCGTAGGCGGGATTCACGATGCCCGCCCACGTATCGAAGGCAATTCCGTGAGCGGGCAGGTTCTGATAAGGGCCCGTCATGCCATAGCCAGAAATATTGCAGAACACGATTCGCGGATTGATTGCGCTCAAATCTTCATAGCCCAGCCCTCGCCGAGCCAGGGAACCTGGGCGCATGGCCTCAATGACCGCATCCGCGCCGCCCACGAGGTCCTTGTAGACTTGAACTCCTTCGTCGGTTTTGAGATCTAGGGTGAGGCTCTTCTTTCCCCGATTTATGTGAAGGTGAAGGAGAGAAACCCCGTCGATAATCGGCCAGGTCATTTCGCGGATATAATCGCCCGAAGGACTTTCGACCTTGATGACCTCGGCGCCCAGATCCGCGAGATGGGTTGTAATAGCGGCCGGGCCGAGAAGAGAGCTCTCAATGATGCGAAACCCAGCGAGAGGGGGGGCGGCGTGACGAAACATGAATCTCTATTGCACTCCTTTTAAAGCAACATTCCCGGTGTATCCGTGCCCGACTTCAAAGGCGAAAATACCCCGCGCTCCGCCGACCCACAAGCCGCCGGAAAACGAAGCCGGGTGCCCAAACCGTCCGCGCCGAACCCAGCCCGCCCGAGCAATCGGCTAGGGTGTCCACCCATGCGACAAATCCCCATGTTGAGCACTCGTCAAGGGAAGGCCTACGGGCAGCTATCTTTACCGCCCTCGGCACTATTCGGAGGCTTGATGGTCTGCCTGGCCTTTGGCCTTTTCATTGGCCCGTGGGGCTGTGCGCGAAATCCCGTGAGCGGACGACCCGAAGCCGTCTTGACCAGCGAGAGTGCCGAGATCGAACAGGGGAATCGACTGGCCCAGGTCATCGAGAGCGAAATGGGTCTGGTCCAAAACCCCGGCCTTGAGGCCTACCTGTCCCAACTCGGTCAGCGCCTCGCCAATCATTCGCCCCGCGCCAACATCACCTACCAATTTCGATTGGCCGATATACCCGAAGCCAATGCTTTCGCCCTCCCCGGTGGACGCATCTACGTTTCCCGAGGGCTTCTCCCCCTTCTAAACTCCGAAGACGAACTCGCGGCGGTCCTGGGTCATGAAATCGGTCATGTCGCTGCGCGCCATTCTGTACGGCGGCAGACCGCGAGCGTTCCCCTGGCGCCCTTGCGGATCGCGGCGGCGCTCGGCGGCGCAACGGCTTCGATCGTTTCTCCCCGCCTGGGGCAACTCGTTGCCGGGCTCGGCCAACTCCCTGGGGCCTTCGCGATGGCGGCCTACAGCCGGGATCAGGAGCGAGAAGCCGATCGCCTGGGCCAGCAAATCGCAGCCGCAGCGGGCTTCGACCCCATGGCGCTCTCCGTCTTTACCGACACCCTCGCCCGCGAGGACGCTCTCAACAAAAAGCCAGAGAGGGGCCACTCCTTCCTTGTATCCCATCCCCCCAGCCCCGAGCGTTCGGTCTCGGCCGAAGAATACGCCCAAGGACTGACGATCCAGACTGAGCTTCCCGCCCCACTCGATCGCAAGGCTTTTTTGCGTCACTTCGATGGCATCGTTTTGGGCCAGCCCGCCTTGGAAGGCGTTTTCGTGGATGACCGATTTCTTCATCCCGAACTTGGCATTGGGTTCTCTTTTCCGCCGAACTGGGAAACCTCAAATACCGATAGCAGTGTGTCCGCAAGGAGCCCCGACGGATCGGCTGATCTCATAGTCGAGCTCGTGGCGAAGAGTTCCAGCGCGCTGGAAGCGGCCGAGGAATTCGCGGGGACGGTAAAATTGAAAAGCGGACCTCATGCCCTCAGAGTCGGTCAATTGGACGCCGCGGAAGCTTCCGTCGTCGTTCGCATCCGGGGCGAGAACAGCCAACTGGCCCTGACCTGGTTTGCCTATAACGATCTCGTCTACCGATTCACAGGCATTGCTCCAGTTTCCGAGTTTGCCAAGGTTCGGGCCGATTTCGAAAAATCCGCTCGGAGCTTTCATCTGCTCAGCGAAGCCGAGCGGAGCGATATATTCGAGAAAAAACTCCGGGTCGTGGAATCCAGAAAAAGCGAAAACCTGGCAGAGCTTGGCCAACGCAGCGGCAACCAGTGGAGTCTTGCTCAGACCGCTCTGGCCAATGGGGTTCAGGAGATCGAACAACTGCCCCCGGACTGGCCCGTCAAAATCGCCCACGAAGAACCCTATCCCGGACCTCGGGCGACCCTTTCCAGAACTCCTTGAGGGCCGGGTCGATGGTGCGATCGGTGGACTCGTGGCCACCGAACACCCGCGTCCGCCCTTGCCCGCACTCGTAAGCGGGCCAGGCCACATCGCCGTCGGCACCCGGGTCCCCTGTACGGGCAAACGAAAGCCACGCCGCCTGCATACGGTCGGAGAGCGTGACAGATTTCGACGACATGCCGAACAGTGGTCGGAGCCAACGCGTTCTGAGGGTGCCGAACACGAAGGCGAGTTCGAGTGCATGACACGCCCCGACGCGGTTGGGCGCAAGCGGTGGTTTCCAGTCAAAGCGGTAAAACCAAGTTGGCGCGCCACGGCCAGTATGGGCATCGGCCAGTTCGACCGCGGGATAATGAAAGACACGGTCGGTTTGGATTCGATTCCATATCTCGGACGGGCTGCACGCAGCTCCATCCCGACCAGTCCCGTAGAGGGAAAGTGCTTCCTCGGTCCTCGCCCCGGCGATAGCAGCCGAAACGTCGGTCGAATCGGGCTCCCTAGATCCCAGGAAGGTCTGCGTCAGGTATTTCCGCAATGTGCCCTCGTCGAGGGTGCGCCTTCTTTTGTCGGTCGCCGTAAACATCTTCCACTCATCACGATTGGTTCCAATCAAAAGCGGCACCTTCATCGCCTCACCCGCCTCAAATCGAGCCCTCGGTAGTCCGGGTACGAGATCTCCGTCGATCACCGGTTGCCAAGCCAGCATCCCCAACCGAAGGCCGTGTTCCGCGCGCAACTCCAATTGCGCGCGGAGAAGGGTTGCCCAATTCAGTTTGCGCAAGGCCCTTACGACATCGCCTTGACCGGCGTCCAGATTCATTTTTTCGAGCAGAAGCCCTGCGATGCGACGCGCCTGCTCAACACTCAGCACGTTGTCGCCGGCGCCGCTCTGCAAAATGCCTCGGCGGAAAAGATCCGCGCCCCGGGGAGAGGCCATCAGGGTTCCGACGCTCATAGCTCCCGCCGACTGTCCGAAGAGGGTCACGTTGTCCGGATCGCCACCGAAGGACTCGATATTCGACTGCACCCATTCGAGGGCCGCGATCTGATCGCGCAGGGCGAAGTTCGTATCCGCCGAGGCCCCGCCTCCGAGACCCCTCAGATCAAGGCCTCCGAAAACACCGAGTCGATAGTTGAACGTGACCACAACCACATCTCCTCGCCGGGCCAGTCGATCGCCCGCGTAGAGATGAAAACTTCCCGAGCCATGGCTGAAACCACCCCCGTGAACCCAGATCAAAACGGCCCGGCGTCGATGATCCGCCGCCGGGGTCCATACGTTCAGGTTGAGACAGTCCTCACCCGCGCCTGCTGGGGGCACCGCCGACCAACGCGCCAGTGGGCCCGAACGGGTTCCGGGCTGAGGCGCGGCCCGGCCAAAGAAGCTCGCATCCAGGGTTCCGGACCATGCCCGAACCGGCCGGGGCGCCCTGAATCGCGCTTCTCCCGCCGTCGACTGGGCAAAAGGGATCCCTCGAAAGGCGAGCACCCCGCGCTCTTCGGCGCCCTCTATCCAACCTTTGGGCGTCAAGACTCGAGCGCGGCGAATCATGTGCAGTTTTCGGACAGATCAGAGCTCGGCCACGAGCGCACGGGCGGACTCCGCCAACCCATCCACCTGAAGACGAAAAGCATCGGTGTCAGCCTGCGCGCCCATCACACCCTTCAGGTACCGGGACAACACGCCTTCGACGATTGCCGCCATGCGCCAATACTGAAACGCCCGGTAATAACCGATTTTCTCGGCATTGCGGCCGGTCAGCTCCTCGTAAAGAGCCACAAATTCTTCCCGAGTCTGAAAGCCGCCGGCCGTCGTAGGGAACGAAGTCGCGCCCCCTCTCGCTTCCTCGCCGGGTTGGCCCCAGTTGTTGAGCACGTAGCCCAGATCCGCCAAGGGGTCGCCCAAGGTACAAAGTTCCCAGTCGAGCACCGCGGCCACACCGCCCTCCGAGGTCACGAGCATATTGCCCAGCCGGTAGTCGCCGTGAACGATGGCCGCACCCTCCTGATCGGGAATATTGGCAACGAGGCCGTTATACGCCTCTTCCATGCTGCCCAAATCGCGCGTCTGCGTCTTCTCCCATTGCGTGCGCCAACGTTTTAGCTGGCGGGCCAGATACGCTTCCGTACGACCCAGGTCTCCGAGCCCCACATGGGTGGGATCGATTCCGTGAAGCGTTGCGAGAACCCCGATCACCTCCGCGCCCAGCTTCTCTCGGCTCTCCCGGGGGAAGATTTCGGCGGTCTTCTGCGAATCGGCGAGTACATGGCCGTCAACAAAAGCCATGACGTAGAAGGGAGCATCGTTGACCCCTTCGTCCTCGCAGAGACCGAGAGCCGGGGGAACGGGAACCGCAGTTTCCGCTAGAGCGGAAATGATTCGATGCTCCCGGGCCATGTCGTGGGCGGTGGCAATCACGGCACCCGTCGGGGGACGACGCAGCACGAAGTGCTGACCCGCGCGGTCTGTCACACGGAAGGTCAGGTTCGAATGCCCGCCAGCGATCGGGTCGAATTCAAGGGGCGGCTGGGCCCCTTTGACGTTCTCGGCAAACCAAGCATCGAGGTTCGCCGCGTGGATCCCCGCTATGGCCATCGTACCCTCTCGCCCCTTCCGCCGACTCCATTCTGGAGCACTTCAGTATACAGATCCCGTAACGAGCGCTGCGGATGAATTCAAGAGAGCGCCGGAGCCATCGGCGGCATTCGCAATTTTCGCGCCCCGTAGCCCGCAGTTGCCATCGAGAGCGAACCCCACCAAGATATGACGCATGACATTGTCCCGGGGCGCCCTCCCAACGATTCTTGCCCTCAACCTGATATTGGGTTTCGGATGCGGCATGAATGGCAGGCCGTCCCCGCCTTCACGAAACGTCATCCTGATCAGCGATTTTGATGATGCCAGTGTGGGCGCCGAGGCCGCGAAGGCCATGGAGAAACAGATGGGGGTGGTCGATGACCCCCAACTCCAGACCTATATCGAGACCATCGGGAAGCGAATGCTCCCCTTCGCTCCCGCTAGATCGTTCGACTATTCGTTCCATATCATCGATCAGTCGGCTCCCAACGCGTTCGCACTCCCCGGTGGGTATATCTATATCTCGCGAGGCCTTCTGACGTTGGTCAACAGCGAGGACGAACTCGCCTGCGTGATTGGTCACGAAATCACTCATGCGGCCGAACGTCATTCGGCCGGCCGACAGCAATTCGATATGCGTATGAATCCGCTCTCCATCGGGTTCATGCGAATGGGGCAGCTCGCCGCGTATGGGCGCGATCAGGAAAGCGATGCCGATCGCGGTGGCCAGATCCTTGCCGCGAAAGCGGGCTGGGATCCGGCAGGCATGGCGACATTCATGCAGGATATCGGGGCCATGGGTCGACTCACCACCGGCTGGTCGCGGCTTCCTGGGTTTTTCGACAGCCACCCCAGCTCTCCCCAGCGGGCTGCTGCCTCGACCAATCGAGCCGAGAATTTAAAGTGGACGCCCCGTGCGAACATCGCCGCTGATCATCGTGACTTTCTGACGAAAGTCGAAGGCTTAGCTCTTGGCGCCGACCCCAAGGAGGGGATCTTCGAAGGCAGTCGATTCCTCCACCGCGATTTGAACTTCAGCCTGCTCTTCCCCGATGGCTGGCAACTGATCAACAATCATGATGCTGTCGGCGCCATCGCGCCCGGCGGCAAGGCCATTATCGCTCTTCAGCTGGCCGGCCCCGGAGACGATCCCCAGGCAATGGCCCGAATTTTCGTCGAGTCGGAACTCAGAGCCGAAAGAGGCCGGGTTCGAGGGGAGCAGAGCCTTCTGATCGGCTCTCTTCCGGCATACCGAATTCATATCACGACGCCCGCCATCAAGGGCTTCATCACCTTCTTTGCCTACAACGATCTCATCTATCGCATCGAGACCATTTCAACCAGCGGCCCCATCGGAAGCTATGAAGGACGGGGCCGCGCAGTCACCCGAAGCTTTCGGCCCCTCACCGAAAGCGAGAAGGCACTCTTCAAAGTCACCCGGCTCCAGATCGTCAAGGGCCGGAGCGGCGAGAGCTTGGGCGCGTTGAGCGCGCGCACCGCCAACGAACTCGACCTAGCGACAACCGCCGTCCTCAACGACCTTTTCATCAACTCGCGAGTCGAGGAAGGCCAGTGGGTCAAGATTGGACGCGCCAAGCTCTACATCCCCGAGGATTCCTGACAACCGACGGAAGGCAAGCCCGGGAGCGGCTTTCCCCCGCCCACGCTCTGGGGTGCCGATCCCGACTCATCGGGCGATCCCATCCCATCGGTGATTCCGCCAACGCCCGTCCGAACGTTCTCCGAGGATCCTCGGCACGCCTCGCGCCCCTTGGGGGGGGGAGCGAGGTCTGCGGAGGTAGGAAAAAGGCAACTTTCGGGCAAAATTCAACTCCAGTTGGAATCGGGGGTGGCCGATCCAACAAACATGACTCTTCAGGAAACCTCCGGACGACGCTCCATCCGAACTCGCTCGATGTCCCTGGGCAGCGCAGAGGCTCGCGTGATGCTGAGAACTGCCCTCGGGCCCTATTGCCAGGCCGGCTACCACCAGCTTCGAGATATGGCGGGCCACAGCACGACTTTCGAGACCAAAGGACCCTCGGGCGTCGCCTACCGGGTGGACTGCTTCGTGAATCAGGTTTCACCCGACGACCAGATGGTCACCGTTGCGGGCATCGCCACCGAAGTCGGAACCGGCGGGCTGCATCAAGACGAAACGTCGCTCGGCTTTAGCGTTCTCTCGGACGGTACGATCTTCTAGCCAACCTCGGTACCGTTTTCAGAATTTTGGCCCGGGGCGGAGGCACGGCTCGACGCACCTCAGCCCGCCGAATGGTTCTCGCAGGCATCGAGTAGCTCAAGCGGCTCGGTCCCAAGGTAGAGGTTGTCCAAACTTTGCGGTGGCATGAAGCCCCGGTCGGCAGCTTGGTGAAGAACCTCCATCAGGGGATCAAAGTAGCCCGCCACATTGAGCAGACCGCTCGGCTTGGGGTGAATGCCCAGCTGAGCCCAGGTAAGGATTTCCAGAATTTCCTCAAAGGTCCCCAGGCCGCCTGGCATCGCAATGAATGCGTCTGAGAGTTGCTCCATCATGGCTTTGCGCTCGTGCATGGTCGACACCACCCGCAGTTCGCTCAAGCCGCCATGAGCCACTTCCCGCGCCTCAAGAGCCTTTGGAATCCCCCCCGTTGCACGGCCGCCGTTATCAAGAACCGTATCCGCCAACACCCCCATCAAGCCGATCCTCCCCCCCCCGTAGACCAGTTCCAAATCTCGGTCCACCAAGGCCCTGCCCATTGCCCGGGCGGCCTCCGCGTACTCGGTCCGATCGCCCAGATTTGAACCGCAGAAAACGCAAACCCGGCGCATCATGTCCGAGACTCGATTTCACGAAGGTGCGCGGTTTCATTCAAACTCCCGATGCTTCGAATTCCCTCAGTCGACGCATAGAAACGATTCACGCTGGTGTACATCGGATTGAAGAAGAGTTTGAAATCAAATTCCATCACGCAGGACGCCCACGCATTGATGACCCCCCCGTGGCAGAAGACAGCTACCCGATTGCCACGGTTCTCGGCGATGATCTCGCCAAGCCCAGCGATGACCGCCCGATAGAATTCCGTCAGGTCCATCCCGGGCGGGTACCCCAACTTCATGAATTCACGCCAGGCCTCATAATCGATCCGTTTGAGCTCCTCGATGGGCACGTAGGAATCTGAGTCGCGATCGTACTCCGAGACCCGCGGCTCGGTCTCAATCTCGAGACCCGTCGCTTCCGCCAAGGGAAGCGCTGTTTCCTGGGCGCGTCGCATCGGACTCGCGTAAATCCGATGGATCTTGCGATCGATCGAAAGCCAACTCGCCAGGGCAGACGCCTGGCGGCGACCCTGCTCGGAGAGAGGCGGGTCGGCCGGTGTCCCATCGCGATTCTCCCGCCGAATGGGCAGACCGTGCCGGATCAAAATCAATTCCATTGCACCGAAGTCTAGCCACCCTGACTCCTCGGCGTCCCACCGGATAGCGAGAAATTACACGCCCGAAGGGAAAGAGGGAAAGGGGAGCGCTTCCGACGTTCCCCCTCCCGGCACTCTTCAGAGCAACGCGTTGGAATACGCATCTTCATTGTATCCGACCAACAAGAGCTTTCCTGCCCGGGCAGTCGGAGCGCGGAGATTGCCGGTTGGCCCCAGCATCGCCGCCACCAAATCGGCCGAAGCCTTTCCGCCCGGCTTGAACTCCGTCACCTTCTTGCCCTTGGCGACGATGACCTTACTCGCCTCCCGGGCCATTCGGGCGGCATCCGCCTTGCCGAGTTTCTTGCTCGCGGGCACATTCTCGGCCGGCTCGATTCCATTGGCGTCCAAAAACTTGGACGCTCGGGTGCACGAGGTTCAGCCCTTGCGGTAGTAGTACCACTCGACTTTTCTTGCCATTCTCTCCCCTCCCTGAGTAACTCCATACGCCAGAGCCAATCTGACGCGTTGGCGGGAACGCCCGCACAGGCGAGATGGGTACCGCGCAGATGCCCGTCGCGCACGAAATCGTTCAGAAAAGACCGTTTCCAGAAGACCCGGGGTTGGCGACCTGTTCGCACAGTCCTCTGGAATCACTCGACTAATCGTCGTAACCCGGAAATCGCGTTCCCCCCCAACGAGACG
>DUCH01000511.1 GCA_012959865.1 Myxococcales bacterium
GGGGGGGGCGGGGTTGGGGGTGCCCCTCTCCGTGGTCTCTTCCCCGCGGGATATGTCCCGCCACACACGGACGTCTCCGGGCCGGACGGCTAGAGAGACCGTGTCTCCCTGAGCAATTTTGCGCGCCATCCCTCGCCCGGCCACGAGATGCGTCCGCAGGGAATGTCCCGCCCAGGCGATTCCCAGGGTTGTCAGGATGCCGTCCGAAGCGCGCTCGGTCACACGCCCCGTTCCGATGGGTTCGCCTTCACCCCGGCCAATATCCACCTTCAGATGCTCGGGACGAAGGCCAATCCATCCCGGCCCCGGGGCTCCCCGGTGCGAAGTGGGAATCGCGTGCTCGGCATCGATTCGGGCGATGCCCTGGGCGTCGATTTCGGCGGGCAGGAGATTCGTCATGCCCACCCGGAGGGCCACTTCGCGATCGATGGGTCGGTTGAGGACTTCGTCCCGTTCGCCCACCTGGCGGAGGGATCCACCGAGGAGCACCGCGACTCGGTCGCAGACCAGCACAGCCCTACGCAGGTCGTGGGTCACCACCGCGACCGCAACCCCCGTTTGGGCCACGGCCCGCCGGAGGTCGCTCGAGAGCGATTCCTGGGCGGCGGTATCGAGATCGTCGAAGGGTTCGTCGAGCAGCAGCACCGCGGGCCGGATTGCGAAGGCGCGAGCCAGGGCCAGGCGACGCAGTTCACCGCCGGAGAGCGCGGTGGCCGGGCGTTCGGCCAGCGGAGCAATCCCAAAGTGCGTCAGGGCCTCCCCCGAGCGGCGGGCGATCTCAGCAGACGCAAGGCCCTGGCTCCGCAAGGCTATTCGCACGTTGTGGGCGACACTGCCCGCCAGGGCGATCGGCCGCTGAAACACCATGGTGACCGGACCGCGCTCGTGACGAGTCACCTCCCCCGCGACGGGGGCCTCGAGTCCGGCCAGGGCTCGGAGCAAGGTGCTCTTGCCCGCGCCGTTGGCGCCGAGAATCGCCAGCACCTCACCGGACTCGATGTCGAGAGTTTCGATTTGGAGTTCGAAGCGGCTGACCGACGACTCGCGAACCATCCGAAGCCCCCGCACGCTGAGCGCGGCGGTCATCGTTTCTCTCCGTACTGAACCCATGTCAGCAGACCCGCGAGAACCAGCATCAAGCCAAGGAGCACGCCCGCCAGGGCATAGGCCGACTCAAAGAGTCCCATTCGCGTGTACATCAATATCGCCGTGGTCAGCACTCGCGTCTCGCCTTCGAGATTGCCACCCGTCTGCATCACGGCCCCCACCTCGGAAAGGATGCCCCCCAGCGCCGCAATGACCGCGGCCAGGAGACCCAGGCGAATTTCACGCAGCAGCAGCCAATTGCGCCAGAGGGGCGAAATCCCAAGTGTCTTCACTTGCAGGCTCCAGTCCTCATCGAGGGAGGCGACCGCGGCCACGACCAGAGCGACCACCAGGGGCAGGGCGATCAACACCTGGGCGGTCACCATCGCCTGGGTCGAATACCAGAGTTCAAGATCCCCCAGTGGACCGCTGCGGTAGAAGAGTTGGGCGACCAGAAGGCCCACCACTACCGGGGGCGCCCCCATCCCCGAGTTGACGAGACCGAGCAGCGCCCGCCGACCGGGAAAACGACGCCCTCCCAGCCAAACGCCGATGGGGATCCCCAGGCCCAGGGCAAGAACCAACGAGGTGGTGCAGAGAGAAAGGGTTCGCAGGGTGATGGCGAACAGCGAAAGGCTATCGAGTTGATCCATCGCTTTAGGGGGCGGACTCGTAGGCGGTCAGCGGGCGAACTAGAGGGCGAAATAGCGGGCGACCAAATTTTGCCTTTCCGAATTCGCCCATGTTTTCCTGTGCAGTCTTGCTCCTGAAAAATGCAGCGAGCCGTTCCGCCTCTCCAGCGCGCACCCTGGGAAAGGGTTTCGGGTTCACGAGCAAGACCGAGTAGACATTGCGCAGTCCGGGCTCCGGGTGACTCAGAGCGACCAAACCCGTTCGGTCCCGAAAGGCGAGAAACGTCCCGATATCCGAGAGGATGTAGGCCTTGCGCTGACCCGCGACCTGGAGCGAGATCCCCATTCCAGACCCCGTCCGAGTCAAACCGGGCCAGCGCGCTTCGGGGTCAACACCTGCGCCGCGAAAGAGCGCGACCTCGCGTTTGTGGGTTCCTGAATCATCGGCGCGGCTTACGAAGGGCAATTTCATCGCATAGATTGCTGCGAAGGCATCGACGGCCCGAGCGCTCTCAGCGACCCCAGCGGGATCTTCCGACGGGCCGGCGATCACAAAGTAGTTCTCCATGATTTCGACGCGTTTTGAGACGGCCCCTCCCGCAACCAGTGCGTTCTCCGCCTCCGGTGCATGGGTGAGCAGAATGTCGGCGTTCCCTTCGGCCCCCATACGGAGCGCGGCTCCGGTCCCCACCGCGACTGCCTGAACCGATATGCCGGTTTGCTCGGTAAAAATAGGAAGCAGGGCATCGAGCAGGCCCGAGTCCCGGACACTGGTAGTGGTGGCCAGCAGCACCGAGCGGGGCGGGGCCTCTTCAGCGCGCGGATCTGCCCAGGGCCCCTCTGCCCACGGCCCAATGATCTGGAGCGCGAGGGCGAGGGTTGTCCAGACCCCTCGGCCTCGCCAGAAAAACCCGTTGACCAAGCGCCCCTCCGGCCCGCGTCGTCGGTGGCGCGTCGGCCAGCCGATGTCTCCACCCGGAAGGCGGGCTCTCAATTTTCGGATCTCCCGGCGATGTCTTCAAAGGCTGTGACTTCGACGCTCGGCTTTTGAATCTCGCCGCTGGGCAGCATAAAGCGCCAGAATACCAAGCCGAACGGCCGCCCTTCGGTATCGAGCCAATTTGCTACTCCGGGATCACGATGGGCAAGCACCATCCGGAAGTTACCGTCGGCGTCGAGACGAGTCTGTTTTCGATTCAGCGAGACCGGACGAGTCGTGAAATCGTAGGTCTGCATGTGTCGATTCCAGAGCGATATGTTGGCGCAGCGGCATTCTGGCCAGCGGCCGCGAATGATCAGCGCCTGGTCGGGGCCCAGGACATAAGGAGCCATCGAGTACGCGGCATCCGCAGCCGCCAATGCAAAATTCCCGGGTTTCAGAGGTTGGGGGAACTGATTCGGCACAGTAGAGACAAAGGGGGGCTGCTCGCGTTCGCCGGGAGGCGGCATTTCGAGAGTGCGACTCCGAACAAAATTGCAGACCCGTCGAATTCCCGCTGCCACGGCTTCATCACCGGGAGGCGGCGTCGGGGGCGACTCTTTCAGGGGGGCAATCGCGAGGGAGATCGAAATGTTCGGATTGCAGGCCGCATAGGATTCGTCCTCAAAATAGTGCCGAGTGGTGACACGATTCGCATCCGGAGGTAGGGCGAGCCAATTCTTTTCTCGCGGCGTCCCGCCCAGGATGATTTCAAAATCGCCATTTGCCGCGACATCGAAGTTTTCATCGTTGATCACACCGGCCGTATGCGTTCCGAAATTACCTTGTTGCGTGCCCGCCTCAAGAGTCAGCGATGTATAGATCGCGCCCCCGGTATTCCCTGTTATCCGGTAGGCGATATTGGGATCAATGGCGGCGTCGTAGTAGATCGCATCGGCGTTGTCCCCGGTAAATTTTCGACTCGGCGAAACGATCCGAATAAATCTCGGATGCTGAGTGTCCTCTTCGAAATGGCTGACGAACCCACCCTGGAGAACGTGCATGACCGCGCGAAAACCACCGGCCACGTCTTCCGCGGTCCCCAGTCCCCACTCTGGCCCGAGGTAGCGTGTGTCCAAATCCTGAAGAAGACCGACCAACTCGTTGAATGCTTTCCGGCTGTCGAGGTTTTCCATTGACACTTCACTCCTGTGATTGACTGCGTGAGAATCTGGCCGGTCCGTTACTCGCGTACGCCGGCGGCGGTTCGACCCGCCCGACGCCCGAAAAAGGACCCATCACCGAGGGAGAGACCGCTGCTATAGCCACCAACCGCCAGCCCAGACGTCGACCGGCCTGCTGCAAATAGGCCCGGGATGGGATCTCCTTCCGGGTCGAGTACGCGGCCTTCGGTATCCGTGTGGAGGCCCCCCAAGGTAAATACTGCGTACAGGGCTTTGTCGGTGGTGCAGTCGAACGCGCCGTAGGGCGGGCGATCCAACTTCTCAAGATAATCCGCTGACTTGTGAAATACGGGATCACTCGCGTTCTCGGCGTGTTGGTTGTAGAGAGCAAGGGTGGCCTGCAAGCTGCCCGCTGGCAGGCCGAGAGCGGCTTCGAGTTCTTTCGGACTCTCGCCCACTCCCGCGACGGTTTCCATGTATTCGGGTTTCTCGAAAATTCCATCGTCCACGACAAGAAAAGCGCGACCGTCGTTGTGAAGCAATGCGGCTTCGCCGAGTCGTCCATAATAGGTGTCCTCGTTGATAAAGCGCTGCCCCTCGCTGTTCACCAGGATGCCCCGCTTGAGCCCCCACGGTTGGGTAATGGGGAGGGAAATCGATACGGCGTCCATATGGATCGTTGCCCCGCCGGCCCCAATCCCCAAGCGGATCCCGCTGCCATCATCTCCTGTGGCCGCAACCCGCATTCCGCAACGAAGGGCGAGGGGGGCGTGTTTTAGAAGCATGTCGTCATTGAGTACGAAGCCCCCAGTGGTCAGAATCACCCCCCCGCGCGCGCGGATCCGGCGTTCCTCGCCAAAACACCGCGCTGCAACGCCCTCGACGTGACCATCGGAACGCTGATAGAGCGCGGTGCATCGGTGGTTGGCTGCCACCCGTGCTGGGCTCTCGTTCACCGCGGCGCAGAGTCTCTCCATCAAGAGCGGCCCGCCCTGATGTTCAATCTGGGGAACGTGGCCCCTGGGCGCCGGTCGGGCGAGATCCCGGAAGGGCTGTGCGTTCTCGGCTCCGGACCAGACAAGGCCGTCATCCGTTGGCGGTTCGCCGCTGGTTCCGTGGTAGTAGGTTTGCTTGAACGGAACACCGCAGGCGCAAAGCCAATCGTAATGAGCGACCGAGCCCTCGCAGTACAAACGAATTTTGGATTCGTCGGGCGCTAGCCCAGTAGAGGCCATCAGATATTTGAACATTTCTTCGGGCGAATCCTCGAAGCCGCAGGACTTCTGCAGGCCGGTGCCGCCACCTAGGTAGATGACGCCCCCCGACATGGCGGAGGTTCCTCCGCCAGCACCCGCTCGCTCGAGAACCAGGGTGTCGGCTCCCGACGATGAGGCCTCCAGGGCCGCCGCCGCACCCGCTACCCCCAGTCCAACGACCAGGACATCGACTTCTTCGTCCCAATCAATCGATCCGTTGGCATCGCGAATCGAATCGCCCATTTTCTCTCCCTGTTAGACCACCCCCGCCCAGCGGTCGGCGACGCGTTACACGATCTGAGACGAATGACCTTCCCAGTATCGATCTTTAAGGAGGCGTTTGTAGAGTTTTCCCGTTGGGTGCCGGGGCAACTCGGCCTCGAAGTCAATGCTGCGTGGACACTTGATACCTGCAAGCTCCTGCCGGCAGTAGTCCATCAACTCCTGAGCCAGGGCCGGGCCAGCATCCCCCATGTCCATCGGCTGAACCACGGCTTTCACCTCTTCGCCAAAGTCTTCGTTGGGCACGCCAATTACGGCCACGTCCTGAACCTTTGGATGCGTGATCAGGCGATTCTCGGCCTCCTGTGGGTAGATATTGACCCCGCCCGAAATAATCATGTGTGCTTTGCGATCGGTCAGGTAAAGCCAGCCGTCGTCGTCCAGGTATCCGACATCACCCAGGGTCGTCCAGCCTTGAGGACTGCGGGCTCCCGCGGTCTTTTCGGGTGCGTTGTGGTACTCAAAACGCGCATCGCTCTCGAAAAAAATCGTACCGATTTCGCCTCGGGGCAAGGGTGTCCCCTGGTCGTCGAGAATGTGGATCACAGCGTTGGGACTCCGACCCACGCTGCCCTTGTGTGCGAGCCATTCCTCGCTGTTGATCATTACGAACCCGTTGCCCTCGGTGCCCGCGTAATATTCGTGGATGACTTCGCCCCACCACTCAATCATCGCATCCTTAATGGGAATCGGGCAGGGCGCCGCCGCGTGAATCGCGACCTCCAGACTCGAGAGATCGAATTGTGTTCGCGTCTCTTCCGGTAGCTTCAACATCCGCACAAACATGGTCGGAACCCACTGGCTGTGGGTGATCCGGTGGGACTCGATCAACTCAAGCGCCTTGACGGGGTCGAAATTCTCCATGATGACGCACGTGGCGCCCACCCGCTGAAAAGCCATGTTGTAGGCCAGAGGAGCCGCGTGATAGAGGGGGGCGGGGGAGAGGTAGACCGATTCTTCGGTGGCGCCATACGCTGCGGTAATCAGAGCGAGGAGGGGAGGGATCGTGCCCACCGGCTTGCTGCTCAGCGGGTGCTTGACTCCCTTGGGACGACCGGTGGTCCCCGAGGAGTACAGCATTTGGGCCCCCTCAAGCTCCCGGTCGAGAGGCTCGACGGGTTGGCTTGCCGTTGCCTCCTCCCACGAGGCATAGCCGGGCTGGGTTTCGTCGGTCATGAAACGCGCCTTTAGCCCTGGGCACTTGTTGAGCAACTCCTTCGCGAGGTCGCCCTTGGCGGCCGATGTCACGAAAACCTGGGCTCCGGAATCATCGACGATGTACTCCGCCTCCGAGAGCGTCAGCCGGGAGCTAATTGCCGTGAAGTAGAGTCCCGAGCGTTGAGCGGCCCAGCAAATTTCAAAGAATCGGGGATGGTTTTCCAGGCAGAACGCGATGTGATCCCCAGGGCGAAGTCCGAGAGACCAGAACAACTGTGCCGCTCGGTTGGAGCTCTCGTTCAACTGGGCATAAGTCACAACTTCACCGCTCTCGGCCATGATATAAGCAGGCTTCTCAGGGATGCTTTGTGCGAGGATACCGGGGTACATAGACACTATTCTCCAGAGCCGAACTGTGGGAGGCCGGCGGTTCAGTCGGTGAATCGGAAATTGGGTTGATTGGGTTGATTGGGTTGTGGTTGGGTTGATTGGGGCTTTCGTTTCAAGAGACAAAGAGTCGCACTTGACATAAAAATTGAAACCGCTGAGCCCCCAAATAATAGGGGCCTCGCTGCACCAACGACGTACGAGCCCAATTCTCTGATAGAGTTAGGCCGAACGCCAGAAAAAGCCCGCGCGAGCGGGACGCCAGTGACCCGCGGAGGAAAGTATCATCGACGCGCCGGAACGAAACCATCCGAAAAGAAGCGCCGGAACGCGAAAGAGGCTGTTGGTCGCTGGGCTCGAAGTTTTTTCTGCCAGGGGCTTTGAGGGCGCCACGACCCGAGCCATCGCCGAAAAGGCCGGGGTTGCTTTGGCATCGCTGCCGTACCATTTCAAGACCAAGGAAGCCCTGTGGAAGGCAGTCGCAGACGATATATTCGAACGCTTTGCTCTACACATGGCGAAGGCCCGAGCGCGACTTGGAGACGTCGAACCCAGAGAGCGAACACGAGCTCTCTTGAGTGAATACATGCGCTTCACTGCCCAGAACCCCCAACTGCTTCAGATTGCTTTTCAAGAGGGAGTTTCGCAGAACTCACGTACCGAATGGCTAGTGGAGAACCATCTGCGTCCGAATTTTGAGTATGTGAAGAGCGAGACCCTCCTGGCGGTCAAAAATGGTTACGGGCGCTCGGGAAGGCTAGAGCACCTCTACTACATGATCGTCGGTGCTGCAGCTCTCCCTTACGTGGTGGGAAGCGAATTTCAAGCGCTGACGAATCAAGAGCCCACCGACCCTGAACTGATCGAAGCGCATATCGAGGCGGTCTTGGACCTCTTCTATCCATCGGCAACACAGGCCCAGGACCCATCGGCAACACAGGCCCAGGACCCATCGGCAACACAGGCCCAGGACGACAGTCCGTCAACGAGCGAATCGGAGAGTTAGGGGCGGAGCTATTCCGAACTCCGGGCTCACGGGCCCGGCGACACGTTGGATCGATTGCCGTGAACCTCAGCGATCACCGAGTAGACTGCATCGGTCAGCGCGGTGACATCCTCGGGCGAGGTCACGAACGGGGGCATCGTATAAACAAGGCGGCCAAAGGGTCGAATCCAGACTCCGCGCTCGACGAAGGCGGGCTGAACCCGTGCCATGTCCACGGGTTGCTCCAATTCGACGACCCCGATCGCACCGAGAGTTCGAACATCGGCGACCCCGGGCAAGTCTCTGCAGGCTTCGAGTTCGGTACTAAGTTGCGACTGAATGTTGGCGACCCGCGCGCGCCATGGCGTTGTTTCCAACAGATCAAGACTTGCTCTCGCCGCCGCGCATGCCAACGGGTTCGCCATGAAGGTGGGTCCATGCATAAGGGCTCCAGGACTGGTCTTTCCAATGACCGCGCAAATGTCCTTGCTGACGAGCGTGGCTGCCAGAGACATGGTCCCCCCAGTCAAAGCCTTACCGAGGCACATAATGTCGGCCGAAATTCCAGCGTGATCGGATCCGAACATTTCTCCTGTGCGACCGAAGCCCGTAGCAATCTCGTCCAGGATGAGGGGGATCTTTGCATCGTTGCACAGTTCCCGGAGGCGTTTCAGGTATGCGGGCGAATAGAACCACATGCCGCCCGCACCTTGAACTACAGGTTCGAGAATCACGGCGGCCAATTCGGTGGCATGCACTTCGAGCAGCCGCTTGACATCGGCAATATGAGCCTCCTCGAAGGGTTCTTCGAAGCGGCAGGAAGGCCGCTCGGCGAAAATATGCTCGGCCAGGCTACCCGCGAAAAAATCATGCATCCCGTTTACAGGATCGCACACCGCCATCGTCGCAAAGGTATCGCCGTGGTATCCGCCACGTACGGTCAATAATCGATTTCGGCGCGGTTGTCCCAGCCCCAACCAATATTGCAAGGCCACCTTGATGGCCACCTCCACTGCCACTGACCCCGAGTCGGAAAGAAATACACGTTCGAACTCACCGGGAGCCCAGTCGACCAATCGCTCGCAGAGCGCGACGGCGGGTTCATGCGTGAGACCGCCGAACATGACGTGAGGCATACGGGCCAGTTGCGTAGCGACGGCCTTCTCGATCTCGGGCTGCCGATAGCCGTGAATCGCCGCCCACCAAGACGACATTCCGTCGACCAATTCGCGGCCATCGGCGAGGGTAAGTCGGACCCCACGGGCGGCCACGACTTCAAAGAGCGGCTCGGCCTGGGGGGGCGCATAGGGGTGCCAGACCCGGCGGCGATCGCGCGCGAGCAGATCCATAGAGTTGTCCTTTCAGAGACTGGGGGGCAGGGTCGACATCGGTGCTGGGGCTCCTCGAATTCACGCATCCCGGTCCGAATCTCAGTCGGGGTGCCTCAGAATATTTTTTTTTGCAGTTCGCGAAAAGCTGAGCGAACTTGACTGACCGCAGAATCCGGGTAAATGCAAACCTGTCACAGCGAGATTCACAAGGGGTAAAAACGATGAAATTGTATACCGGTCTTGGGCCCAATCCGAAGGTCGTCCATATTTTTCTGGCCGAAAAGGGCATGGACGTGTCCGAGATACAGGTCGATCTCATGGCTGGCGAAAATCGTGAGGCCTCCCACCTCAGCCGGAATCCCAGCGGCCAACTGCCGACACTCGAACTGGACGATGGTAGCTTCCTTGCGGAGATCACGGCGATTTGCGAGTACCTGGACGAAGTCGGCCCGGCTCCGACGCTGATTGGAAGCGACCCCCAGGAACGCGCGGAGACCCGGATGTGGACGCGCCGGATCGATCTACAAATCACGGAACCCCTCGCTACCGCTTTCCGCGGATCCGAGGGTCATGGTCTTTTCAAAGATAGAATCCGCACATTCCCCCAGGCTGCCGACGATCTGAAACTTCATGCTCAAGAACGACTGAAATGGCTTGACGGGCAGATAGACGGCAAAGAGTTTATCTGCGGCGACCGCCTCACCTTGGCGGATATCCTTCTCTTCCCGTTTCTTGAATTCGGTGGTGCTGTGGGCCAGCCCCTCGACCCCAAACTCGAGCGACTCCACGGGTGGTATAACCGGATGGCGGCGCGCCCCAGTGTCGGGGACACTCAGCGCTAGGCGCTTGCTGCGAGCGTCGTCAATCCCTCGGCCGTCCATGGCGACAACATGGTCGACGCATGGTCGACAGCATGGTTGAAATAGACCCGGAGGTTGGATCCGGTGGCAAACTTGGAGCCCAAGCGCTCGCCCCTGCAGCCGGCGTCTCCGGAGGCCGGTCGTGCGAACCGTATTACGTCCGCCCAGAGCGGAGCGCTGAAGGTCCTGTCCGCGGATCAGCGCGCCGCCTACGAGCGCGATGGATTCATCGCGCTCCCTGGTCTGATCGGATCCGATTGGCTGAAGCGGCTTCAGCAGGTCACCTCAAAATTCGTTGATCAAAGCCGGTCGCTGACCCAGTCGACGGCGGTCTTCGATCTCGAAGCCGATCACACCTCTACTCATCCGCGGATCCGTAGGCTGGTCTCACCGGCGGATATCGACCCCACTTTTTGGCAATTCGCG
>DUCH01000512.1:0-8985 GCA_012959865.1 Myxococcales bacterium
CTTCCGTCATGCAGATCCCCTCGGTCAGTGTCTGCCATCATCATGACAGGGTGTCCGGCGGGATCTGTAATTTCACACCCAGCTAACAATGCGGCCCCCGCTCCCGGGGTGTCACCCTCATACACGTTGGTATAGCCAAAATTGGCAGGAGGGAATTCAATGGCTGCCTGCGAGCAGAAACCCCCAAAGAGCAGTTGTAGTTTGAAGCCGCGGTGCAGGTACTCGTGCCGGCGTTCCATGTGCACGTCACGGGGCAGAATTTTCCCTTCCCGCATGGCCTGCCTCACTTGTCAAATTTGACGTGGGACCAATAGGACCAATCCCATTCGGGGACCGGACCCGTTTGCGTGACCAATCGGAGCGCCTGGAGGCTCGAATCGGAAACATCCAGCCTCGCAGTGTGGACTCCGTTCGGTCTTTCCGTGATTAAGGCAGACAAATGGTCTTCGAACATTGGCCTTTGTTCCCCGTTGCGATCGACCCCAATGATCCGAAAGGTTACGCCGTCGGCTTGGTCCTGCGCGTTAGCCGGAGCGGGAAGAAGCCCAAATCCCAGTTCCACGTGATTGGCCCACTCCGGGATCGAGACTCGTATTTCCGAAGGGGCATGGGCGAAGAGCACATGGAGATCGCCCGGTATCCACAGGAGTTTGACATCCGGCCCCATGGGCGAATGCCTTAAGAACGGAGCGAGATGGGATAGCGATTCCTCCGGTTCTTCGGCTCTTTCGTACACCGTGACGGGGAAAGGGCCGCGACTGCTCTCTGCCATCACTCGGCGATAAAGGACCCCGGTTGCGTTTCCGTCTCCGCCGAAGACGCGGTTCAGCCCCTGATCGCCCCGCATGGTCAAATATTGGGGCGAGTAGCGCGCCACCCAGAAATCCCAGTTGTTCAGATTCTCGATAGTCAGTCCAGGAGACGCCAAGCCGTTGACGTCTCGAATCAGAAGGTCGCGGCAATAGAGGCCAATCACCCCGATCTCTTCTCCCAAGAAAACCGCTGGTTTCTCAGATTCACTGCTCCCGGAAATCGCAGCGCAGAGATGCTGCGCAACGCGATGGTAGGTATGGATGTAGCTCGCACCTCCAACCAAGGGGTCTCGGTCGAATCGGGGCAAGGGATCGAGGCCCAGCCAAAGCCAACTCGCCAGGCCCGCGGAAAGGAGCAGCGATACCCACTGCGCCTTGGCTCTGCGTGTTTGTGACTGACCAAGGCGCCTCGAGAGGCCAACGCAGATCCACTCGACAACCCCGGCGAGCCCGAATACGAGCAGGAGCGCGAGGCTCAACTGCAAGATCCACGAGTACCAAGGATAGTCTGCCAAGGAGAGGAACCAGTACGCCAGAGCGTGCAGCAGCGCGGTGCTCACCAGTGTAAAGCCTGGCAAGCCCGCCCGCGCAAGCCCGACCACAATCAGAATGGAGAACCACGCATTTGAGCCGATGGCCTGATACGCGTAGGTAAAGACGCCACTCGCGTAGAGGCTTTTCCCCCCAAGGCCCTGGACCATCTTGGCGTTTAGTGTGGAGGGGAGCAGTTCGCCAGTGAGGGCCCATTGAATAAGAAATCCCGCGGACAGCACACCCCCCGCTGCAAGGGAGGCCTGAAGAATCTTTCTGTTGATTTCGCTTCGAGGGGTCCTCTCTCGAAGCGCATCGACCAGAAAGTGAAGGCCGATGGGAACACCTAACAGAACGGCATCCCCCCTGCAGAAGAATGAAAAAGCAACTGCGGCGGCGGCGAGGGGAAGAGATCGCAAGAAAAACCAACACCAGAGGGCAAGCGACAGGGCGAAAACCGCAAGTGAGGTCTCGAGGCCGGGCAATAGTCGAAAAAGGTCGATCGAGATGAGAGCGAGCGGGGCAAGTAGGGCTTGGGCTCCCACTGACGGTTTGAACGCGAAGCAGAGACACAGGGAAGATCCAAAGGTAAAGAGAGCCGAAAAGGTCATTGCGATGCCCGACAGACCAGCCTGGGGGAAGATCTTCGTGGCTGTGCCCAGAAAATAGACCCAAACGATGCTTGTGCCCGCCGAATGTGAGTCGCCCGCGTTCAACACAGGCCCGAAACCATTGGCAACGTTTTGTGCGATTCGAAAATAGATCAGCGCATCATCAGTCCAGATCACGCAGAAGTACCAGGCGTACGCCATGGCCAAGGTCGAGCCCAAAAGGGCCAGCGCTGCGAACACGGGTCTTTGTGATTCTGTCACGGTCGGACCTCAGCTCTTACGGGAAGTTCGACTACTCAATGGGCACTGACTACTCCAGATGCTTCGCAAGCCCTCTTGACCTTCCGCTGTTCCTAGTGCCGGTTTCTATCTTGCTTCTAGAGCCCACATCAGAAACCCTGACACCCGATATGCCCAGCTGTGCTTCTCATCGGAAGAGTCGTGGTGAGAATAGGAAATTTACACAACCAAACGGCCACGCGTCAACCAACTTTCGGCCGGGGCGGGGCTGTCTGTCGGATGGTAAAGACAGAAGGTTCCGGGCGAAATACGGTAGGCGGTGCTTCAGGCTTAATCTCGGAGGCTCATCGCTTCGAATTCCAAACCCACGAGCGGCTCCGGCTCCTCATTGATCAAGGCACTGCCCTGTGCTCTCCATCGGAACTTGACACAACACCCACACTCGGGAGTTGAACCGAAAACCAGCGCCAACCTCCGATCCTCCCTAAGCGTGACGCCAACGACTCATGGCCTTCCTCTTGCTTGCTTCCTGCGTCCCTTACGCGGGTGAGCGATACCATTTAGATTCCTTTCGGCACTGAAATTGTGAGAAAATACAAATTTGTTCTTCTCGCGCCTTGAGGTAGTCCATCCGACCCTTTGGCCCTTCACTGGCGATGGTTTCCCGCACAGGAAAAGGGGCAGAAGGCTTCGGGCCTCTGCTTGATTTCCCTCGGCATGGCGGGCCGGGGCCGCCAGATGGTTGTGGGTTTTCGATTTGGAGAGAAGCGGTGCCCAGAATTTCGATTCCAGGAATACTAGAGAAAAGGGGTCGGGGCTGGATAGCCGGACTGGCATTCATTGCTGCGCTCTCTTCCGCGTCTTTGCGCGCAGATACAGCCCCTGACTCCTCCCCCGGCGCCGGCTATGAGGAACTCTTTGAATCCGCGTTCGGGAGTCCGGGAATCACGCCGCTGCGCATCGCCTTCGCGACCTACGAGCGAACGTTGGTCGCCGACCAGACTCCTTGGGGCTTGTACATCGCGGGCGATGTCTCAGCCATGACTCCAAACCAAACCCTCGGCTGGAATACCTTTCGCAACCTCCCATGCGCCGAAGGTCATGCTCCGCCGCTTTTCACAGACAACAGTTTTGCCAATATTGGACTGCGGAACCCGGGCGACGACCTTGGTCGCCAGGCGATAACGGGCCTCCCCGGCGACAAGGGGCGGTTCAAGATCCCCTCACTTCGAAATGTTGGTCAGCGAATGAATCTCATGCATCCGGGTGCTCACACTCAGGTCGCACTCATCATCGACTCCTATCACCCCTTTGAATTTCATTTCGATGAGAATCTGGACCCCCGGGTCCCCGTAGTCGTGAATGGAGCCAGCATTTCGGGGTTACTTGATTTCCTCCTGAACGGGCTGACCGACCCACGGGTTGCAGGGGGGCCTGCCCCTTCGACCGGCCCACCTTGGCCCGGCTGGACCCTCACCTAGTGCCTGAGCCGGACGCGAATCTACAATTTGTAATCGGCTGTCTCGTGCTTGTTCTGAGCACGCAGTCCTCGCGCTTCCGGAGATGGCGAAGCGGGGACAGGCTTGCCTGAGCAGTCAGTGTCCCCGTGGACTCGGACAGACAACTCGTGGACAATGCGAGATCAATAACTCTGGACCGATTCCTGGTTAAAGATAAATGGCGGGGACGTCATGCATAAAAAGGGCCTCCTACTCCGTGATGCGGATAGGCCATTCAAGCTGGGTTTTCCCCCAACGCCCAAGTCTCGGCCCCATTTCAAAGCCCTTCGGGTGCTCCAGCGGGGCGCAAACCCCCGAGGAGACCAACCCGGGTTTGGGCGCCCGCCCGGCGTCGTTCCTTGCGCGGGGTGAGGACCGTGCGACCTAGATCAACTCTCGGCCCATGGACGCTGCGGTTCACCTGGCAACTCGGGCTCTTCTCAGGCCACGGCCACAGCCAGGACAACGGGCGATGATCCTCGCTGCTCGAACCACACGATATGCTCGGCGACGAAGTCGAGAACCAGGCGGTAGTGGCCGGGCTCAGGGAAAGAAAAGTCCAAGCCGAGCCGGACCGATTCTCCGGGATCGATATCACGCGGGAGGTCGCTTCGGGCAAAGTCGTAGTCGCACAACTTTCCAGTTTCGGAGTAAAGATGGGCGCCGAGGCGCACCTGCCCGATGCCGCTCGGCGTCTTGGCCAGCCAGCGTGCATGGCCGATATTGCGCGCCTTCAGTTCGAGATGAACCGGGGAACCCGCCTTCAAAGACAGCTCGGGCTGCTTGACCTCCAATTCGTGCGCGAGACCTTCGCTTCGCCGGCTGTCAAAGACGAGTGGGCCTTTGTCTAGAAAGAACACGCCACCATTACGCGCAAGAGCCTGTGCGTTTGAAAAAACTTTCGTTTGGAGGCCAGAGCCGCCCCCCGCCTCCATGAGTTCTTCGTGTTCTTTCAGGTTGATCTCGAGGTCCGTCATGACCTTGGTACGAAGATTCGTGAACCCCGCGCTCATCGCCATGCGTCCGATTTCTGCGAGAACCACGTCACTTTCGAGCACATTGTGGTTTGCCATCTCGGCCTGAGCCTCGGGTGTTTGCGAGTGTTGCGGACCGGGCTCGCAGAATCCCGCTACTCCTCCCGGGCGAAGAACTCGGAAGAGTTCTCCAAGCACTTCACGCGGGTTTGCGACGTGGTGAAATGCGTCGAAACAGACAATACGATCTACGGATTCGTCGGGGAGCTCGATTCCGTGGCCGTCGAAGCAGAGAAAACGCGGTTCGGCAATGGGTCGGTTGATGGGAGGATGCTTTCGAAATAATTCTTTCCCGAGCTCAAGTGCCGAATGAGATACGTCGCACGAGATGGTTTCACACCGCATCTGTGCGAGGAAACGAGAAAGCCAACAACTCCCCGCGGCAAAATCGAGGACAGTCATCGAAGGCCCTAGGTTCATTCCTGCAAGGAGAACACCGAGATTGCGGAGCAAATTGGGAGCTTCGTCCAAAGAATGGAACGGCTTTGCAAGAAGTGGCTCTGGGTTGGCGACCCCAGCGAAATAGGCCTCTGCGGTCTCGCAGAAGTCCTCGACAGTAAGGCTCTTGATGAGCATCTTAGGATCGATCAGGGTTCTTTGGGCCACGGCTTCCAACGTAGCAACTCGCCGGTTGGAATGAGCAGAGCGGCGGCGAAAGCGATTGCCCGGGGAAAGGCGTTCCTTAGCGACGGCGGCCGGGGCGAGTGTTCTCTCTCATTTTCGCGTCGGCCGTTTAGCCTCGGGGAGCCAGCAAGCCCGCTCCATGCCGAAGTCAATCCCCATGCCCACGCTCAGGGCGCCGGATTAGAGGCCCTTTTGGAGAATCCGGAGCCTCTCTTCGTATCGATGAGCGATTGCTCGGGGCGAGTAGTCTGACTCGATAGTGAGACGGCCTTTCAAGGCCATTTGGTCGCGGAGCGCCTTGTCTTCGACCAACCGAACCATCCACTCGGCCGCGTGCTGAACGCTCGGTTCGGCCCAGCTTTGCCCCTTCTTGTAGGGACCGTGGTCTTCGGTGATGGGAACCAACTTGAAGTCGATGAGTGCAGAATTTTCGGGTGTCATGAAGTCGAGGTTGCCCGACCAAGCGGTCCCGATGACGGGCTTTTGCAGGTACATGCACTCGGCCAGCCCAAGGCCCCAGCCCTCGCTCCGATGCAGCGACACGAAGGCGTCGCAACAGGCTTCAAGCCGATAGATGTCGGTTCTTGAGAAGGTCTGGGTGATCAGCGTGACATTGGACTGTTCAGACGCCCACTTCTCGAGCTCCGACAATTCAGCGGGTTGACTATTGGTATTCATCACCTTGATGACCAGACCAACCTTGCGCGATGAGAGGCTCTCCGAGGCGATCTTGAAGCTCTGAAGCACGGCTTGAGGATTTTTTCTCGCCTGGAAGGAGTGCATGTCGTACATCGTCAGGAAGAGAAAACAGTCCTCGGGAAGGCCGAACTCGGCCCGCCTGAGGTGTTTGGGGCGTTCGAATTCCATCGCATGCGGCATATGGATGACGGGAACCGTCGACTTGGCGGAAACGGAATCCTGGATAAATCGACTCGGTGCCCATAACTCATCCAAGTACGCGAACGAGGAAACCCATTCGTCTGGGAACTCGGGCAATTCCCAATGCCAGACGCCGACGTTGTGTCGACCATGAAAAAAGTCGGATCCGAAATACAGCCAGACCGCCGGCATCTGGTCGGCGTTGATATGGAATACGTTGATCGAATACGGATTGCCGGTTTGAAGCTTTTCGGCGTGGGGGTGGTCCCCCGTAGCACTCGAGCAGTCCTTGCTGAAATTGACGAGGCTGTGCGGGATCGTGCTGGCCTGCACCGCAGTCGCACTCAGTCTTGCGGATTCGGCGATTCCGAGTTCCTGCTGGAAATAGCCCACGATGTTGTAGCCGGGGGGGTAGCGTGACGGCGCCTTTTTCCGGCTTGGGTCACTCGTGACTTTTCCGAAACCAACGAGAATTTCCTCGTTCAGTGAAATCTCGCCAATCCGAAGGGAGAGTGCGCGCGGATCATCGTTCAATCCGAGTTCTTCGGGAATGAATGAGTACGAGGCTTTCAGAAGGAGCGTAGTCGGCTTCGGCTCCTGCTTGGGCAGGTTGAAGGTGACGGAGAAGGGCCCCGGATGCTCAATCAGTTGGCTCGAGATTGTGTTGGCTTCAATACCGACACTCAGGCGAATCTCATCGAGATGAGGAGCATATTCGCCCGCGGTATGCGATCCGGATACCCGAAGTTGCCCTCCGGGATAGCTCGCCAGCTCGATTCTTGCTTCTTCGCCCATCCACGCTTCTTCGGTGGAGAGGTCGTAGTCATCTTGCGAGTGGAATCCGCTGTGCCGAGCCAAGGCTAGTTTTTTCGCCGCCTCGGTCCGAGATGAAATTTTCGCCGTGACCATCAGGGGGGAGCCGGCCCAACGGAAGAACCTGTCCTTGGCGGCGAGGTAGATGCGCCGGGGGATCCACTGCTTCAGGTAGATGGAGTACTTGTGTGCTTGCCGAAAAATGCGTGTTCGCAGATTAATCTTCCAAGGGCTGACCCGTGTTCCAACCGATCTGAGCGAAGCGAGCATCGAATCCTTGAGGTGGGCTGGAATCTTCGATTCCTGCTCCTCCACGAACCATTGTGCATAGCCCGGCGCATTGTAATGCGTGGGTGACGGGAAGGCAGATTGCAGGTCGGGCCTGGTGTGCCAGTAGAGATGAGCGAGCCGGGTGACGATGACCTGACTATCGGGCGGGGTGACAGGCTCGTTCAGGAATCCGATGCCCAACTCGAACGGGTTATTTCCGGCGGCGATGCGCATTTCAGGAGATGCTCGGTAGCCCTGACGGATCTGTGGAAGAATGGGCTCACCGTCGACGAAAGTATCGAACGCGTAGCTCCAGTCTTTTGTGAGTTTGTGGCCGGCCGCCTGAACTCGTTTGCAGTATTGCCTGATCAGGGGCTGAAGCGGGCCGAGGGATTTGAAGGTGTAGCGGTCCTGATGCTTGGAAAAGAAGCTGGGGCTGTCGGGGTCAAGGCCACTGAAGTGGAAGAAGACAAGGGCCTCACCGTTGACCCTGTAGTTCTCTCCCGCGGCGCTCACTTCGCGGTGAGGCAGGTTCCAATACGCGACGTTGTAGCCGGGGGCACGGATCAGGTGCGCATCGCCAAATAGCCCAGGCGCGAGATCCATCCACTTCTGGTCGACGAAGAGCCCGCGCTGAAAGTCGACCAGGCAATCGAATTCGAGTTTCTCCCACCACCACTCGAGAAACGGATAGAGGTTGGCATGCCTTGCCAAGGCCAGGAAACCCAGGTTGTAGGAGCCGGCAACAAGAATGTCCAGGTCGCTGGGCTTGCCATCGTCATCGTTGATCCCGGTGAGATGGGGAGTGAGACACATGAGGGCACCGTCGTCGAGAGCGCTCTCGACTTCGTCGAGGGGCGCGTAGACCTCGATGTCCGGATCGAGATAAACGACCCGGTCCGCTTCCTGCTTGTCGAAGAGCCAGCGGAAGAAAAAAGGTTTTACCGCGGTGTTGAGTTCGAGAATGTCGTAGCGAAAGAAGAGTTCCCGAGGTGATTCGAAAGGAAGTTCGCTGACCTCGGTAACGGTGAATGATTCGCCTGCAGAGTCGAACCGGTCGCCGATCTCGTCGACAACGAGAACGTGCTGAGTCCAATCGGGGTGATGGATCCTGAGCGAATTCATCAAGACCCGGGCCCGCGCGAGATAATTGGCCGAGATGACCGTGCATACGACTGTTCGAGGCGTGCTCGTCAAGGGGGTCAGGCTTCCAATGGGGTGCCCGGCGGCGAGGGTATCGGCCGCGGCCCAGGGCCGGTATCCCCTGGGAAAATCTCCGGGGATGTCCCGGCGCCGCCAGTTTCGCACGTCCGCATGGAGCGTTCCAGCCCCGAAACTTGCGACATTCCATGCCCATTGGTCGTAGGCTGGCGCATACGGTTGCGTGGCCCTAGGGACAGAAGTGTGAGGGATAGGACATTCAAGCTGCCTTCCGGCACAACGTCCGAGTGTGGGCGTTATGTTAAATCCCTAGGGGATCCCGTGACGGGAGGTCCTCTCCGAAATCTTCTACCCGGACGCCCATGATCGGATACGCCTCGCCGAACACAGACTGGCACTGCTCCGGCGCGACGCGGCCTCGTTCGGCCCACTCGTCGGTCGCCTTGAGCCCCTGACCGGCAGCCGTATTGAGATCGCGCAGGATGACGCCGGGAACCTTCACATCGCCCGC
>DUCH01000512.1:9067-10401 GCA_012959865.1 Myxococcales bacterium
CAAACACGGTGTAGACGCTGCCCCAGCCGCCCAGATCCTCGTCGCTCAGGGAGGCGACCGTCGCGGTGGTCTTCATCTCGACCGCCATGAAGCCGTAGAATTCACGGCCGGACGCCGCCTCGGGCACACGGCCGTGAAAGACCGCGCACTTGCCGCCCCCGAGGCTCGGGTAGGTGATCATGTAGCGAGCGTCCTCGTTGGGAAACACGCCGGGCAGGCTCGCGTCGGCGGGGCGAAACATCTGCATGTCACGCTCCGACGTCAGCTGTTTGGCGAGAGCGTGGCCCACGGCCTGCTGGATCGGCCATTCGAGGACCTTGCCGTTGATTCGCGCCTTGGTCTCGCTCGCGGTCGTCCACGGCTCGCCGTCTACCGTCACGGAGAACTTCTCAGCCTGGGTCAGGCTGGCCGGGTGGCTCTTCGAGCGGTAGACGCGGGCGAGAACCACGAAGTCGCTCTCGGTCGAAGTGAAGGTAGTCGTGAAGGTGCGTCCCGCACCCTTGTCAGCCATGTTGACCGAGGCAAAGGGCATGCCGTCACTCCCATAGGCCGTCAGAGCCGCGTACCGCGCCCACTTCGGGAAGCTGCCGGTGAGCGTCGCTGTGGTGTCCTTCTCGAATGCGGTGACCCAGTACTCGACGCTGAAATCCGGCATGGCGACGTTGAGCGAGTTGGTCCTCCAGTCGTCCGACGCATGCGAGAGGACGTTCCACGCCGACCCACGGTACAGCTTGTAGACGAAGCCCAGGGCCCGCTCCATGTTGGCGGCGCGAGAGCCCTCTTCGGGCCTCTGGTCGTCGACGCTGCCGCCAGCCTGATCCGGAACCACGTCGGGCGAGGGAAGGGCGCCTGAAACCAGCAGGCTCACGGTCGCGAGTGCCAGCACGATGGTCTGCCTGCCGTTGTTGGCGTTCATCATCGCCGAGGATAGGACATACAAGCTGCCTTCCGGCACAACGTCCCGTTCATTGAATTGACCTCGAATGTGGGTGCTGAAGTTGGGGCCGTCTACTGCCGTCTGCCGTCACCGATGCCGCTCTATGCCGCTCCGTGCATCTGCTCGCAGTGCACTGAGCGTAAGTACGCGTTACTTCTTGCGCCTAGCGCCTTCCCAAGCTGAGGGTCGCCGGTTATGGGCCAGCTTTGCTGGCCTTTCATCCCGCAGTGCGGCGAGGCCGCACCGCGCTCGCGGTCCCGGCCTCTCGCACACCGCACCGGCGATCGAAATCGGCCACCCGGGGACGAAATGAACCGAATCAGGTGTTCGTTCGCGATCCGCCGCCTAGTAAGGCTCTGATATTGCTGAGAATTCGAAAAATCATTTTCTGGCCCGA
>DUCH01000513.1 GCA_012959865.1 Myxococcales bacterium
AAGCTCCCCGCGCCGGACCGTGGGCCGCAATCGCTTGGCCCGCATAACGCGAACAACTGGGCTCAAAGCGACAGGCGGGGCCCAACCAGGGGGAAACCCACGAGTGCCAGAAATTGAGAAGAGCAATGAGCCCGCGTGTCAGCGACAGCCGCGAACCCACCGCAACAGTCTCATACGCTCGGTCGGCGGGTGGCCGTCCCGGCTGTTGCGGATTCGTCAATGGGTCATTTTCCTTTGCTGCTGCTTCACCGCGCGAGCCAATGTTTGGTTGAGCGCAATTGCGACCCTACCTTTTTCAATCAGACGACCTGCCTTGGGGCGAGCGATCACAACTAAGTCGACGTTCTCCGGGAGCGCTCCACGCTCGCGACGAAACCAATCGCGAATACCCCTCTTGATCCGATTGCGGACTACGGCGTTGCCCACCCGGCGGCTCGCGCTGATGCCTACGCGGCTTCGGTCCGCGCCCAGTCTAGGCACCATTAGCATCACGAACTCTGCGCTTGCCGATCGGCTCCCCTCACGAGAAATTCGATCGAACTCTCGTGAGTCGAGCAAACGATCCGCCCGCCCAAAGCGGCCGGTTCGCTCGCTCACGATTATTTCGAAGCCACGCTGGTGGCTAGGCGCTTGCGCCCCTTCGCCCGCCGCCGGTTCAAAATCGCTCGGCCTGCGCGAGTCTTCATACGTTCGCGAAATCCGTGCTTCCGAAGCCGTTTAATCCGACTCGGTTGGTATGTTCTCTTCATGATGAAAAACTTTCACTGCGAGGGTTAACCCTGGATCCGCGCCCAATGGACTGCGGACCGGCTATTGGACGCCGTCGTCCTGTGCCGGCAAACGCGTGGCTTTTCATTGCCCCTGGTTTGCGGGGGTGCGATCCTAGCCAGCCCCAATCTCGGTTGCCAATGCGAGGCGCACCGAATGGCGTTTTCCAGGCCCAAATTGCCACCCCAGATGATATTGACTTGCCCTCGGCTCGTTCGCAGGCTCCGCCGCAAAGGCTTGTTCACTCTGCCCTGTCCCCATGTTAAGCTGACGACGAACCTGTCACGTTTGTCGGAGACGCCCGCTCGTTCCTGCCCGTGAAATCTCTCCGGACATTTTCCTGACAAATCTAAAAACATTTACCCATCAAGTACTTACATCTCTTTTGACGAGTTTCTTGACCGTTACTAACACAATCTATTTAAAAAAATCTAAAAAACAGAGAAGAGGTTGGGGATGAAACTATCCATCGAGAAAGCCGAGCTGTTGCGAGCCTTGACCCGGATTCAGGCGATCGTGGAAAAGCGAAACTCGATGCCTATCCTGGCCAATGTTCTCATTGAGGCGGAGAAGCGCGGCGACAAGGGAATTCTCCAATTTTCCGCAACCGATCTCGAGGTCGGCGTTCGCGCGCTTCACCCCGTTGACCTCGAAACCCCAGGTTCGTTGACCGTGGGGGCCAAAAAATTCTATGAGGTGGTTCGAGAACTCCCCGACGAAAGCGTACGGCTCGAATCCACGGCCAACTCCTACCTCGAGATTCGCTGTGGGCGTTCCCATTTCACCTTGGCGGGCACCGCGGCCGAGGAGTATCCAACTCTCCCCGAATTTTCACCCGAACAGACCGTGAGCCTTCCGGCCGAGCTCCTGTCGGGAATGATCGAGCGAACGATGTACGCCGCTTCGGTGGACGAGACCCGGTACAACCTCAACGGCGTCTATTTCGAAGTCCAAGAAGATCTGGGCAAGCTCAGAATGGTGGCCACGGATGGCCACCGCCTCGCGATGGTCGACCGCGAGGTCACGGGCGACCTGAAAGGCCTCCAGAGTGGGGTAATTATACCACGAAAAGGCCTCGCAGAGCTCAAAAGGCTGCTCGATGAGGACGATACCACCGAGGTTGAACTCGCCTTCGAGGGAAATAACGGCTTCGCACGCAAGGGCGAGGTCACCTTGGCCATGCGGCTCATCGAGGGGGAGTTCCCCAACTACCAACAGGTCATTCCCTCGGAGCCCGGGGTTCAGTTGATTTTGGACACCGAGCGCCTCGCCAAGTCCTTGCGCCGCGTCGTCCTTCTTTCATCTGAGCGAAGCCGGGCGGTGAAACTGGAAATTTCAGAAGGGGAGGCCGTCGTGACCTCGAATAACCCGGATTTGGGCGACGCCCGGGACGAACTCGACATCGACTACGCGGGCGAAAGGCTTTCGATCGGGTTCAACGCCCGCTATGTCCTCGATGCGCTGGCGTCGCTGCACGCGAAGGAGGTTCGTCTGGGCCTACAAGGGGATATTTCTCCCGCGGTCCTGGTCCCAACCAACGACGAAGACGCCTTGGCGGTCGTGATGCCCATGCGGATCTGAGCTTTCTCGGGTCCGGTCGCCCACCGAATTGAACCCGCGTCCGGGCCGGCCCTCGAGCGGCCATTAAAACCGAAATCCCCCAACCCCGCTGAAAAAGTGCATCCCGGCGGCGTCCACCGACCGAGAAAGCACGAAAGATGCGGCTCGGGCCGCTTTACGCCCCACCCCCTATTCGGTACTCTCAGCCGGGATCTGGGGCGGGAGGTGAAGCCGCGCTCCTAGGGTTCTCGGGGCCTTTTCGAAGCGCCTGAGCCGCCGCCCAGTATTCGGCCAAACGTTCCGCGCAGTGGGCGCAGGAAATTATGCTCGGTCGAGGTTTGAACAATCGAAGTCCGAGCAATGAGCCAAAGACGCCGAGCACGCATTGGGCCGGATCTAGGGGTAAGAGGCGTCAAAACCTCGGCGTCTCGCTAAGCGTCAAACCAACCATTCAGTAGGGCAGTAGGGAAACATCATTACGTGAGCTACGACGCGAGTTCGATCGAAGTCCTCGAAGGCCTTGACCCGGTCCGAAAACGCCCCGCTATGTACATTGGCACGACGGGACCGGCCGGACTGCATCACTTGGTCTACGAAGTTGTCGACAACTCTATCGACGAAGCGCTAGCGGGTTTTTGCAGCGAGATAAAAATTCAGATTCATCCGAACAACAGTATCACGGTGACTGACAACGGTCGGGGAATTCCTACTGGGGTTCATGCTGGCGAGGGGCGGTCGGCCTGCGAAGTCGTATTGACTACGCTTCATGCCGGCGGAAAATTCGACGAAAATAGTTACAAAGTCTCGGGCGGGCTGCATGGCGTTGGTGTCTCGGTCGTCAATGCTCTCTCCTCCAAACTCGACGTCGAGATTCGCCGAGAAAAGAAAATCTGGCACCAGTCGTACGTGCGGGGCGAGCCCGAGGGTCCGCTCGAAGAACGCGGTGAGACCGAGGAAACAGGAACAACCATCACGTTCCAGCCCGATAGCGAGATCTTCCGCGAAACCGAGTTTTCCTTCGATACGCTTTCTCAGCGTCTTCGCGAGCTTTCCTTTCTCAACGCAGGTGTTCGCATCGTCATACACGATGAGCGAAACGATAAGCATCACGACTTTTGTTATGAAGGCGGAATCGTCTCCTTCGTCGAGCACTTGAACAAGTCGCGCTCCCCGCTCCACGAAGAGCCGATTTTTATCTCCGATACCCGGCCGTTGCTCGAACGTGGCAGCGGAGAGGTGTCCGTGGAGATTGCGCTTCAGTACAACGACTCGTACAACGAAGCGGTCTTCTCGTTCGCGAACAACATCAATACGGTTGAAGGTGGGAGTCATCTCATTGGCTTCAGAACCGCCTTGACCCGCACGATTAACCGATACATCCAAGCGCAGGCGAAAGCCAAGACCAAGGGTGAAAAATTTTCGGTCACCGGCGATGACCTGCGTGAAGGCCTGACTGCGGTGATTTCCGTGAAACTCCCCCAACCGGAGTTCGAAGGCCAGACAAAAACTAAACTGGGAACGGGCGAAGTCCGAGGCCTGGTGGAGTCTATTCTCTATAAAGAGCTATCGAGAGTTCTCGAAGAAAATCCAAAGATCGCTCGGCCCATCGTCGGCAAAGTAGTCGATGCCGCGAAGGCCAGGGACGCTGCGCGCAAGGCCCGGGATCTGGCCCGCCGCAAGGGTGCCCTTTCGGATTTCAGTTTGCCCGGCAAGTTGGCTGATTGTCAGGAACGCGACCCAGCGCTCTGTGAAATTTTCATCGTCGAGGGCGAGTCCGCGGGTGGGACCGCGCGCCAAGGGCGCTTGCGGGCCACCCAAGCCATTCTTCCCTTGCGGGGGAAAATTCTCAATGTTGAGCGTGCGCGCCTCGACCGGATGCTGGCGAGCGCGGAAATTCAGGCCATCATCGCCGCGTTGGGCTGTGGGATTGGCCCGGATCTGAATATCGAGAAGATCCGCTATCACAAGGTCATCATCATGACCGACGCAGATGTGGACGGCTCACATATCCGCACGCTGCTCCTGACCTTTTTCTACCGTCAGATGCGCCCCATGATCGAGGCCGGTTATCTCTACATCGCACTGCCCCCGTTGTATAAAGCGAAGCGCGGCAAGCAGAGTCGCTATCTGAAAGACGAGCCCGCTCTCGACGAGTATCTCTTCGATCATGGCCTTGCCGAAGCTTCGGTGAATTTCGGTGCTGGACGCGTGGAAGACGAAGTGCTGGTGGGGTTGCTGAGGTCGGCGAGTACACGAAGGAAAATGCTCGATCGGTTTCGGGTGCGTCTCTTCGACGAAAGGGTCATCGATGCGGCCGCCACCGTGGGTTTGCCCGACGAGGCGACGCTCGGGGACGAACAGCAACTCCTCGAGGAGGTGGCGCCCAAGATCCAGGAGGCGTTCACGCGTTGCCAGGGTGACAGCGCGGGCGTGATCAACTGGACGGTCGAGGAGGATCGAGAGAACGAGTGCTTCCGGCTGGTGGCGAAGATGCGCCGAGGGGGGCAGGAACTGCGGACAGCTCTGGATTTGACGACGATCCAATCCGCCGAATTCCAGCGCATTCTGCGAACTCAGGCGGATTTCGACGAGGTTGGCCCTGCGCCCTATAACCTGACCCTGGGCGGGGAATCGGCTGTTGCCTTGCCCAGTGCTGTGGATCTGTTGGAGGGAATTCTCGCTCGCGGAAACAAGGGCGTCACCATCCAGCGCTACAAGGGCCTCGGAGAGATGAACGCCGAGCAGCTCGAAGAGACCACGATGAAGCCCGACAACCGAGTTCTGCAGCAAGTCCGGGTGGAGGACGTTGTCGAGGCAGACGATGTTTTCACGACGCTTATGGGTGAGGTCGTCGAACCGCGCCGGCGCTTTATAGAAGAGAACGCGCTCAACGTCGAAAATCTTGACGTTTAGGGAATAACATGGCCGACGAACCCATCGATGGTGAATTCGAAAATCCGGAAGGCGGGCCGCCGAGCGGCTCCGTTGAGGGGATTAATATCGAAGATGAGGTCAGGAGTTCATTCCTCGCCTACTCGATGTCGGTCATTATCAGCCGCGCCCTGCCCGACGTTCGCGATGGACTGAAGCCAGTTCATCGACGAATTCTCTACGCGATGAATCAGGAGGGGCTCCTGCCCAGCCGCCCGTACAAGAAATCGGTCGGTGTTGTGGGGGAAGTCCTCAAGCACTACCACCCCCACGGCGACAGCGCGGTTTATGAAGCGATGGTCCGCATGGCCCAGGATTTCTCATTGCGGTATCCGCTCGTCGACGGCCAGGGAAATTTTGGCTCCATCGATGGCGATTCCGCGGCCGCCTATCGGTATACCGAGTCCCGGCTGGGGGCCTTGGCGGTGGAAATGCTTCGGGACATCGACAGCGAAACCGTCGATTTCACCGAAAATTTCGACGGTCAGATGGAAGAGCCTGTGGTCTTGCCCGCGCGCTTCCCGAATCTTCTGGCCAATGGCTCTTCAGGAATTGCTGTGGGAATGGCGACCAATGTTCCCCCCCATAATCTGGCTGAACTCAGCGACGCCCTGATGCTCGAAGCCGAGAACCCCGATTGCACATTGGACGATCTGCTGGAGAAGATGCCGGGTCCCGATTTTCCCACCGGGGCTTTGCTCTGCGGAACCGAGGGGATCCGCAGCTACTTCGCCACGGGTCGAGGCCACCTGACCCTTCGCGCCAAGGCGGGTTTCGAAGAAACAAAACGCGGAATGCGAATCGTCGTTTCTGAGATTCCCTACCAGGTCAACAAGTCCGTACTCTTGGAGCGGATGGCCGATCTTGTCCGAGACGGGCGCATCCAGGGCATTTCTGACCTCCGCGACGAGTCCAATCGTGAGGGAATGCGCATCGTTGTCGAACTCAAGCGCGACGCGTCTGAGGACATCATCCTCAATCAGTTGTACAAGATGACCCCGCTGCAGACGACGTTTGCCGTCAACCTCTTGGCGCTCGTGGGCGGGCGACCCCAGACGCTTTCGATTAAACAGGCGCTCCGACACTTCATCGAGTTTCGCAAGGAAGTCGTGATTCGCAGGGCGATCTATGATCTCGCCCGAGCCGAGGAACGCGCACATATCCTCGAGGGTTTCGTGGTGGCCCTCGACAACCTCGACGAAATAATCGCGTTGATCCGTGCGTCCGCAGATACCGCGAGCGCGCGCACTCAACTCGAGGAGCGCTTTGGGCTTTCCCAGCGCCAGGCCCAGGCGATTCTCGAAATGCGCCTCCGCTCGCTTACCGCGATGGAGCGCCAGAAAGTCATCGACGAACTCGACGAACTCAGGGCGAAGATCGCAGATCTGAACGCGTTGCTGGCGAGCGATGCCCGGATCCTTGAGGTGGTGGTGGATGAGTTGCGCGTGGTGGTGGAACGCTTCCGCGACGACCGGAGAACCGAGATCGTCGAAGCGGTGGACGGGATTACCAACGAAGACCTCATCGTTGAAGAGGACATGGTGGTCACTCTCTCGCACCTCGGGTACATCAAACGCAACCCGCTGACCTTGTACCGCGCCCAGCGTCGCGGGGGCAAGGGGGCTCGGGGTATGGAGACCCGGAGCGAAGATTTTGTCCGTCACCTGGGGGTGGCCTCGACGCACGCCTACCTGCTCTTTTTCACCAACCGCGGCCGCTTGCACTGGCTCAAAGTGCACGCGCTTCCCCAGCTGGGTCGGGCCGCCAAGGGCAAGGCCATTGTGAATGCTCTGCAGCTCGCCGAGGGCGAGGCGGTTCAGACCATGCTTCCCGTGCGGAGCTTCGGCGATGTCGGTGCGGACGAGTGCGTTGTCCTTTGCACGCGCAAAGGTGTTGTAAAGAAGACAGCCTTGAGCGCTTATTCGAACCCCCGGAAAGGGGGGATCATCGCCGTGAGTCTCAGCGAAGGGGACGAACTGATCTCCGCCGAGCGCTCAGACAGCGAAAGCGCGATCCTGATCGCGAGCCAGAGCGGAAAATCGATTCTTTTCGAGGAAAGTGATATCCGTCCCATGGGCCGTACGGCGGTGGGTGTACGCGGCATCGCGTTGGGTCAAAGCGACACCGTGGTGGGGATGAAGGTGCTCCGCCCGGGTTCAACGATTCTAACCCTTACGGCCAACGGATACGGTAAGCGAACCCGACTCGAGGATTACCGCGTTCAGCGCCGCGGCGGCCAGGGGATTATCAACATCAAGGCTACGCCGCGAAACGGCGATGTCGTGGGGGTCGCCCAAGTGGGCGATGGGGACCATGTCATGCTGATCACCGACGGCGGAAAGGTCTTGCGTTGCCCTGTGGCGGGAATTTCCGTTATGGGGCGAGCGACCCAAGGTGTTCGGGTGATGAAACTTGGGTCTGGCGAAAAACTCGTCGCCTTGGCTCGTCTGGCCGAGGGAGATGTGGCGGCGGGAGCCGCAGTCGAAGAGTAGCGGCGTTGAGGTCGGACTGGTTTCCAGGCCATGCGTTCGAAGTTGCACCGCGATAGGAGACAGTTCTGGCAGCCAAAAGAAGATCGAGAGTGGGTCCTTCCTTCCAGGCGTCTCGCGAAGCCTTCAAGTCTGCCAAGCGCTGCATCCCAGGCGGGGTCAACAGCCCGGTACGCGGCTTTGGCTCGGTGGGCGGTACGCCGCTCTTTATCGAGCGCGGCAAGGGTTCTCGAATTTGGGATATCGACGGCAATGAATACATTGACTACGTGGGTTCCTGGGGCCCGCTGATTCTCGGCCACGCCGACCCGGGTGTCCTCAAGGCCATGCGTGAGACGCTCAAACAGGGCACGAGTTTTGGGGCTCCGACAGAAATCGAAACTCGGCTCGCCCAGGCGATTTGCCGCGCGCTGCCTTCGGTGAAGAGGGTTCGGATGGTGTCCTCGGGCACCGAGGCGACAATGAGTGCGATTCGCCTCGCGCGCGCGGCTACGGGTAGGGATCGCGTCCTGAAGTTTGACGGCTGCTATCACGGGCACTCCGACGGTTTGCTCGTGGGCGCGGGGAGTGGAGTCGCAACCCTCGGAATTCCGGGCTCGCCGGGTATCCCCGCGGCGATGACCGAACTCACCGTTCAGGCGCCTTACAACAACCTTGAAGCGGTGGCCGCGGCCTTCGCGTCCTGGCCCGGTGAGATCGCGTGCATCATCGTCGAGCCGGTGGCGGGAAATATGGGGTGCATTCTTCCGCGTCCGGGTTTCCTCAAAGGCCTTCGTGCGCTGTGCGACGCCGAAGGGGCGTTGCTGATTTTCGATGAAGTCATGACGGGCTTTCGGGTTGCCGCGGGGAGCGCCCAAGGTCTGTACGGCGTTCGCCCCGACCTCACGTGCTTGGGTAAAGTCGTCGGCGGTGGAATGCCAGCAGCCGCCTATGGGGGGCGCAACGATTTGATGCGTCGAGTCGCGCCCGCTGGAGATGTTTACCAGGCCGGCACGCTCTCTGGAAATCCGGTGGCCATGGCGGCAGGCTTGGCCACACTTGAACGCTTGGAGGCACCGGGTGTCTATGAGCGGCTCGGTGCCCGGGCCCAGGCGCTCGCCCAGGGGCTTCAAACCCTCGCCGAAGAGATCGGAGTGGAGCTAACCACCACGTCCGTAGGCGGAATGTTCGGGTTTTCCTTCCATCCGGGTCCCATTGACTGCTTTACCCAGGCCCAAGAAAACCACGAGGCCCGCTTCCGCCGCTTCTTCTCCCGCATGATCGAGGGCGGGGTCAACCTCGCGCCCTCGGCGTACGAAACCGGGTTTGTGTCCCTGGCACATACTCAGGCGGACATCGGGCGGACCCTCGAAGTGGCTAGAAAAGGGCTGGAGGCCGCGGCCCGGGTCCGTTGAGGCCCTTCGGTCGGTCGGCTATGCTGCGCGCCGTTTCACGGGCCGCCGCGGAGATCGCCGCGGTCCCAGGTGTAAAGAGGCTTCGGGTTTTTTGTCTATGTTGCGGCACGGCTTGCGACGATCAAAATCCCTCGGAATCGACACACCCCGCGCCGCCTCGCGTGGGATCGTTTGCAGAACGAATTTACGCACGGCGCGGCCGCCGGGTGTTCGGGTGGTCGGTCGAATATCGCGTTGATGACAGAACTTGGAGAATGAAGCGACAAGACAGAACCGAAGAGCAAACAAGCGCTGAGCCGAGCTGAAAGAGCCGAAAATGGAAAACGGCAAACCCGGAAAATCGAGCAACCCATTGAGTGGTCGCTACAAGACCGGGATGGGCGCCAGATATCAGGGCGCGATGGAAGCCGTCCTTGCAATCCCAATCGGAGCTGGGTTCGGCCATTTTGCCGATCGGCAGTGGGAGTCCGCACCGATCGGGCTTCTCATCGGACTGGCCCTGGGTTTCGGGGCATTCATTTTACGACTGATGCGGATGCGGCCCTCGGACACCGAGACTTCTGATTCGTCGCCGGAATAAGCGAACGCGCCACCCCAACCCACCCCCAACCCAAAAGCAGAAAACTCAGAGAGCGCAGGACGGAGATTTTTCAGTTGCAACAAGATTCTGCCATTCGACTCATAATCGGAATGGGGCTTATCGTCGCCGCCCTATTTGCGCTTGTGGGTTCGCCCGAACAGGGGCTCGCGGCGGTTGCCGGAGCGGGTCTTGGGCTCTTCAACTACCACTGGCTTTACCAGGGCGCCGTTCGATTTTTCGAAGCCGCCGAGTCGGGGGGGGTCAAGGGGGGCTCATGGATGATCGTGGCCGTTCTTCGGATGGGATTTCTCGCGGCCGCTCTGGCCCTTTTGACAAAGATGGGCTTGGCCCCGGCGGGTCTGATCGCGGGCCTTTCGGTTCCGGTGCTCTCCCAGGTGATCTGGACCACGCGTAAAGCATTCAATCGATCCGCACGGGTGCGGAGTTAGGAACTGGGTATGAATCTCTACAGTATCATGGCGGGTCAGATTCCCCCGGTCGTCCAGGCGACGGCGTTGGTCGTTGTCCTGCTTCTGATGGCGGGTGTGATCGTGCGGAGTCGACTCGCGGCTGCAGACGGTGGCGCGCTGCCCGACGAAGGGATCTCGCTGCGCAATGTCTTTGAGATTCTGGTCGAAGCCCTCGCCGAGCAGGGGCGATCGATCATCGGTGAG
>DUCH01000514.1 GCA_012959865.1 Myxococcales bacterium
GGGCGTCCCGGGGTCGCGACGACCCCGGAAGCTGACGTCAGCGTCGCCTTTGCTTGGCCGAGGCTTTCTTGGCGCGGGCCGTTCGCCCAGACTTTTTTTTGACCTTCGTCCGCACATTGGCCGCGGCCTTGGCCCGGCCCTTCGGCTTGGCCTTCACCGCGGCCTTCGCCTTGACCGCGGTCTTCACCTTCACCTTCGTCTTCACCTTTACCGCAGCCTTGGCGGCAGTCTTCGGTTGCGGGTTGGCTTTCGCCTCGGGCGGCGCCTTTCGGCGGCTTGGTCTCTTCTGGGCCTTGAGCAATTGGGCGAGGTAGCGGCCGGTTTGGGAGTCCCGCTGGCGGGCGACATCTTCGGGAGTCCCCCGAGCGATAATCTCGCCGCCCCCAGGGCCACCGCCGGGTCCGAGATCGATGATCCAGTCGGCGGTCTTGATGACATCGAGATTGTGTTCGATGACCAACACCGAATTGCCTGCATCCACGAGCTGGTTGAGGACTTCGACCAGTCGGCGCACATCTTCGAAGTGCAGTCCCGTGGTGGGCTCGTCGAGGATATACAGGGTTCGACCCGTCGCACGTTTGGCGAGTTCGCGCGCCAGTTTGATCCGCTGGGCCTCGCCTCCGGAGAGGGTGGGGGACGGCTGACCCAGGTGGAGGTAGTCGAGGCCTACGCGTTCGAGCATGCCCAGGGGACCGGCGATTTTGGGGTGACGGGCAAACGTCTCCAGAGCTTCCCGCACCGTCAACGCGAGCACGTCGGCGATGGACAAGCCCTTGTAGCGAACCCCAAGGGTGGCCTGATTGAACCGCTTGCCCTGGCACTCTTCGCAGCGCACGAAAACGTCGGCGAGAAAATGCATTTCGATTTTCCGAACACCATCGCCCTCGCAGTTTTCGCAGCGCCCGCCCTTGACGTTGAAGGAGAAGCGTCCGGGCTTGTAGCCGTTGAGCCGGGCTTCGGGGAGTTGTGAAAAGAAGCGTCGGATCTCGTCGAAGACCTTGATGTAAGTCACCGGGTTGCTGCGAGGAGTACGGCCGATGGGGCGCTGATCGATATCGATCACCTTGTCGAGATGGCCAAGACCCGAAATGCGGCGATGTGCGCCAACCCGTCGATTGGAGGCGTGCAGTTTGCGCGAGAGGGCCGGGAAGAGAATGCCGTTGACGAGGGACGATTTGCCGGCGCCGGAAACCCCCGTGATCGCCGTCATCACGCCGAGAGGAATTTCTATATCCACATCACGCAAATTGTTTTCCCGGGCGCCGAGGATCTTCACCGCGCCGCTGGAGGTCCGCCGCTCGAGGGGAATTTCGATGGCTCGTCGCCCGGACAGATAGTCGCCGGTGAGTGATTTGCGGTTTTTCTCCAGGCTCTTCGGAGTCCCCGTGTGAACGATGGCGCCTCCCAGCACGCCGGCGGCGGGGCCGAAGTCGATGACATGGTCGGCGCATCGAATGGTCTCTTCGTCGTGCTCCACCACCACCACGGTATTTCCGACATCGCGCATGCGGATCAGGGTGTCGAGGAGCCTTCGGTTGTCGCTTTGGTGCAGCCCGATGGAGGGTTCGTCGAGGATGTAGATCACGCCGGTGAGTTCAGAGCCCACTTGGCTTGCCAGCCGGATACGCTGGGATTCACCCCCCGAGAGGCTCGGGCCAGCGCGATCGAGGGAGAGATAACCGAGGCCCACCGCTTCGAGGAAGCTGAGTCGGGCGCGGATCTCCTTGAGAACCTCGCTGGCGATCTCGCGATCCGACCCCTTGAGGGCAAGCCCGCCAAAGAACGCGTGGGTTTCGCTCACGGTGAGTGCCGAGACATCGACAATGCTCTGCTCGCCCACCCTGACCGCGGCGCTTTCGGCGCGCAGTCGCCGCCCATCGCATGAAGTGCAGCGCGTATTCGCGATGAACTGGCCGTACCAGCGTTTCATGCGCTCGCTTCGCGTCTCCTTGAAGCGGCGAAGCAATCGGGGGAGGACTCCTTCCCAAGTCACGTCGAAGTGGCCTTTGCCCGAGCGGTTCTCCCAGGCAATCTTGAACTTCCGTGTATCGGTTCCGTGAAGCAGGATTTCGCGCTTTTTGTTGCTGAGCTTGTGCCAGGGACGGTCGGCGTCGATGCCGAGTTGCTCCATGAGTTGCCGTCGATAGTTCGCCCCCCAGCCCGATTTCTCGGAAGTGTTCTCACCCCAGGGTTTGATCGCGCCCTCTTCGATGCTGAGGGTCTCGTCGGGGACGACGAGAACGGGATCGAATTCGAAGCGCGTGCCCAGGCCATTGCAATCGGCGCACATTCCCTGAGGCGAGTTGAAGGAAAAAGCCTGGGGGCTGAGTTCGGGAAAGGAAATGTGGCAGCCCGAACAGGCGGCGCTCTCGGTGAAGGTTCGGTCGCGTTTGCCCTCGGCGGCAATCAGTGTCCCCCCGCCGATGCGCAGGGCCGTTTCTACCGAATCGGTGACGCGCCCGCCGAGACCCGGCCGAGTCACGATGCGGTCGATCACGGCTTCGACCGTGTGCTTGCGGCGTTTGTCGAGGGTTTCGACTTCTTCGCTTTCCACCACCGCGCCGTCCACGCGCAGCCGAGCCCAACCGGCTCGACGCGCTTCGCCAAGCAGTTCGCGGAACTCGCCCTTGCGGTTGACGAGGAGTGGGGCCAGCAGGGTGAGGCGGGTGCCTTGCGGAGCCGACAGGATTTCCCGTGCGATCTGCTCGGCGGTCTGCCCCGCGACCGGGTCGCCGCATTGGTGGCAATGCTGCACGCCGATTCGCGCATAGAGAACCCGGAGGTAATCGGAGATCTCGGTAATCGTGCCCACCGTCGAGCGCGGGTTGTTGCCCGTGGTCTTCTGCTCGATGGAGATGGTGGGGGAGAGCCCGCGTATCGTGTCGTAGCGCGGCTTCTCCATCTGGCCGAGAAATTGACGCGCATAGGCGGAAAGGGATTCGACGTAGCGGCGTTGGCCCTCGGCATACAGGGTGTCAAAGGCCAGGGAAGATTTTCCCGAGCCCGATACGCCGGTCATCACGACCAGTTTTTTCTTGGGAATACGAACGTCGATATTTTTGAGGTTGTGCTCCCGGGCGCCCTTGATGTAGATGTGGTCGAGTTCCATGGACTCTCTTTGAATTCCGGCGTCCGTTGGGGCCGGGCGGGCGAAGTGAACTCAAGAGGATACCCCGGCCACCTTCCGACCGCCTCGCCCGGGTGGGCACGATTTCGGACAGGCAACCCGGCATGGATTGGATTAGCTTGGGTCCGAGTCACGGCGCGGCCCATACGTGCCGGTGAGGGAGGGGGGCAAGGCATGCCGGAATGGTTGACCGGTCAGGCGGCCGAAACGGCCGCGCATCTACTGGGTTTGGTGGCCGTGAGCGGAATCGTCTACGGCATCGCCCGTCGAGGGCTCCTCGCGCTGATGCACCGGGCGGCAGCCCGGACGACCAACCTCTGGGACGATGCCTTCGCCGAAGCCCGGGTCTTCAACCGTCTGGCCCATATCGCTCCGGCGCTGGTGATCTACTACGGCGAGGGCCTGATTCCCAATTTGCCCGACACCATCGATTCGCTGGTTCGCCGCTTGGCAGTCACGGTCATCATCATCGCCGTGGCCTTTGCGGCTTCTGCGGGTCTGGACGCGCTGAATATCATTTATTCCCAGACCGAAAAGTATCGCCAGCGTCCCATCAAGGGCTACCTGCAGGTCATTAACATCCTCATCTACGCGGTCGCGGCCTTGGCCGTGATGGCCACGCTCCTCGATAAGTCGCCCTGGATTTTCGTCTCGGGCATCGGCGCCCTGGCGGCGGTGCTTCTCCTGGTCTTCAAGGACACAATTCTATCCCTGGTGGCGAGCATTCAAATCGCGACCAACGACATGATCCAACTCGGGGATTGGATCGAGATGCCCCAGGCCGGAGTGGACGGGGATGTCATCGATGTCGCGCTGCACACAGTCAAGGTGCAGAATTGGGACAAGACGATTTCTACGATTCCCACCTACAAGTTCATCGGCGAGTCGTTCAAGAACTGGCGGGGAATGTCGGACTCCGGGGGGCGGCGCATCAAGCGCTCGGTTCAGCTCGATCTGAACAGCATCCGCTTTTTTAGCGCCGAGGAGGTTGCGCGCCTGGAGGAGTGGGGGCTGCTTCGCGACTATCTCGCCCAGAAGTCCGAAACGCTCGGGCAATACAACTCCGAAGCGGGGCGCAACCCGAAGATCAACGCCGATATTCGTCGCCTCACCAATGTCGGCACCTTTCGCGCCTATGTGCTCGCGTATCTGAAAGCCCATCCAAAAATCCACGACCGCGGCTACACCTTCATCGTTCGGCAACTGGCGCCCACGGCCAGCGGTTTGCCCATCGAGATCTACTGCTTCAGCAACGATCAGGATTGGACGCGCTACGAGGCGATTCAATCGGATATTTTTGACCATATTTTTGCGATTGTTCCGGAGTTCGGACTGAGGCTCTTTCAGGATCCCACGGGAGCGGATTTTACGCGGCTCGCCCAGGCGGAGGCTCGGCCAGCGCCCTCCGGCGTACCCGCCAACACGACCTCGGAGTAGGGCATGTCCCAGCAGCCATGGAGCGGACGCACGGCGGTCATCACGGGAGCCAGTCGGGGAATCGGCGCGGCCATCGCCGAGGTCGCTGCTGCCGACGGGCTTCGGCTCGGCCTGTGCGCCCGGGGCGAGTTGCCGCTTGCGGGCCGAGAAGGGGTTCACGCCGCCCAGTTGGATATTCGCGATGAAGCCGCGGTTGACGGATTTACCCAGGCGGTGACCGACGCGTTGGGTCCCATCGACCTGTGGATCAACAACGCCGGAACCCTCGTTCCCATCGCGCCGGTTCGTGAAATCGAGGTGGCCGACTTCCGCGAGCATATTGACATCAACCTGACCGGGGCCTTCATCGGAACTCGAAGCTTCGTCCGCCATCGCCGGAGCGAGGGCGGCGGCGGCGTTTTGATCAATATTTCTTCCGGGGCGGCGTGGGCCGCCTACGCGGGTTGGGCGGCCTATTGCGCGGGCAAGGCGGCCCTTGAGCGTTTGACCGAAGTGGTCGCCGAGGAGGAGGCCCCGATGGGATTGCGCGCGCATTCGGTGGCGCCGGGGGTGGTGGACACCGACATGCAGGCGTTGATCCGCTCAACCCCCGCCGATCGCTTCCCAGCCCTCGATCGCTTCGTGGAGATGAAACGCGACGGCACGTTCAATTCGGCCGATTACGTGGCCCGAGAACTGCTGGCCTTGGCCTTCGACCCGGCCCGCAAGCCCGACGCCATCGCGATTCGGCTCGACGACGAGGCCGGGCCGGGCTGAGCGGGTGAGCGCTGCTCGCCAGACTATTTTCGTCACCGGGGCCACGGGTCTCGTGGGCTCGAGGCTCTGTGAAAGCCTGGTGGCCGGGGGGCACCGGGTGCTTGCCCACCGCCGGGATCTCGGGTCCGAGCCGGCTTCGGGGCCCAACCTGACGTGGCTTTCCGGCGACCTGTTGCGTCGAGGCGATTGGCAGGACGCGCTCGCCGACGCCGACGCGGTGGTTCACCTGGCGGGTGCGCCCGTCGCCGAGGGGCGCTGGACCCGCGCGCGCAAGAACGAACTGCGAGCCAGTCGCATTGCGAGCACCGAGCAAATCGTCTTCTCACTCGCCCGAGCCGCTCGGCCGGCCGCGGTCTTTCTCTGCGCCTCGGCTTCGGGCTACTACGGCGCCCGGGGCGAGGAGCGGCTCGATGAGCGCTCACCGGCCGGAGATGATTTTCTGGCCGCGCTCTGCGTCGAATGGGAAGCGGCGGCGCTTGGGGCCCGCGAAGCCGGCGTTCGCGTGGCGTGCCTGCGCTTCGGCGCCATTCTCAGTCGGCGCGGGGGCGCATTGGCCCGCATGCTGCCCGCCTTCAGGCTCGGCCTGGGGGGCCGGCTGGGACCGGGGGATCGCTACTTCCCGTGGCTTCACGAAGCCGATGCGGTGGGGCTCATCGAGTGGGCGATTCAGCCGGGCGGTTCCGCCGAGGGGGCGGTCAACGCGGTGGCCCCCGAAGCCGTGCGCATGGGCGAGTGGGCGCGCTGCCTGGGGAGAGTCCTCGGCCGCTCGGCCCGGCTGCCTCTGCCCGGCGTGGCCTTGCGGCTCGCTTTGGGCGAACGGGGTCCGGCGCTCGTGCCGGGCCAATTCATTGAGCCGCGCGCGGCACTCGAAATGGGGTACGGCTTTCGCCATCCCCGTCTCGAGGGCGCGCTCAGCGATCTGCTGCGCTGAGGGAATCCGCCCGCTGGCTGGCCGTCTGCCCGCGCTGGCCGACATTGGGGCGGGCAACCGCGGGCAATCACTTGCAATTGCCCGCAGCCCACCCCGAACCTCGGCTAGATCGATGGCCCGTGGTCTCGTCGCATACCCGGCCCCTCACGAGCCGGGGCGCGCTGAGGCGGCCCATACAGGCGCTTGGCCTCATCAGCGCGCCCGGCCTCGCGAACGATTACGGGATGTCGCGGTCGAGGACGGTCTTGCGTCCGTCGCTCCGAGCAGTTTCGATGGCCTCGTCACAGAGGCTGCGAATCTTGTTCGAAAGCGCTTGGAGAACATTCGCCGATGTTTTCATATCGCCTTGGGATTTGATGTAGCTCTTGACCTTCGAGGCGACGACGATCACTTCATTGGAATCCGACACTGGCATTGCCCCTTTCCCGGCACGATCTCTTTTCGGCCACGCCCGCGGGCACCCTCGCGCCCACCGCTGGCCGTTCCCGGATCGTGCTCTAGGCGGGAGAATGCACCAGCTTTCGCGAAACGCAATACAGCCGCACGAGAGATTCACAGATCGAGCTAGGATGCCGACCATGAAAATTCGACTCAGCGCTGCCCGAATCTGGGATGGCACGGCACCGACGACGACTCGCGAGGCCTTGAATCTTATCGTGGACCGGGGTGAAATCACTTCAGTTGGCTCAAGCCTCGGGGGAACGAGCGAGTCGATCGTCCGTCTGCCGCCGGGCGCGGTCGCGATTCCGGGGCTCATCGACGCGCACGTGCATATGGATTTGGATCCTTTCCTGCTCGCCCCCGACGACCAGTTCAAGCCGAGTCGATCGGATCGGGACCTGCGAATGATTGCCCGGGCGGGCGCCATGGTGGCCGCGGGCATTACCACCGCCCGGGATCTCGGCGCGGGGGAATGGCGCGAACTGGCCTTGCGCGATGCCATTGCCCGGGGCGAGTTGCCCGGGCCGCGTCTTGTCTGCGCGGGGCAACCGCTGACCGTCGACCAAGGGCATTGCCATTTTTGGGGCGGCGTCGCGACCGGCGCCGAAGAGCAGGCCCAGGTGGTTCGGCGCCAACTCGCCCACGGCGTCGATTGGGTGAAGGTGATGGCCACCGGGGGCTATTTCACCAAGGGGAGCGGCGTGGAACGCGCTCAGTTCAGCGCCGAAGAACTGCGGCAAGCGGTGGGTCTCGCCGGCGAGGCCGGGCTTGCGGTGGCGGCTCACTGCCACGGCAAGGCGGGGATTCGCAACGCCGCCCAGGCGGGGGTGCGGACGATTGAGCACTGCTCGTTTGCCAGCGGCGAGGGCTACGGCGCCGACTACGACGCCGACGTTGTGAAGGAAATCGCCGCCGCGGGCACCTGGGTATCGCCCACCGTCAACGCGAATTGGTTGCGGAGGATGAAGAAGGACGGTGCGCCGACGGATTTTTTCCGGAACATGCGCGGGGTGCTCGGTGGGCTTCGCGAGGCCGGAATTCCCCTGCTCGCTTCGACGGACGCGGGAATCCCGGGCGTTCACCACCACCGACTGGCCGCCGGGTTGCTGGCCTTTGCGAAATACGGCGACCTGTCCCCGGTGGAAGTTCTGCGCACGGCCACCAGCGATTCGGCCTTGGGGCTGGGATTGGAGTCGATCTGCGGGCGCCTCGAGCCGGGGTTGTCGGCCGACGTCCTGGTCTTTGCCGGGGATCCCCTCGAAGACCTTGCCCTGCTGGAAAATCCCATTCTGGTGCTGGCGCGCGGCCGGATCGCCCATCGCGATCCCTCGGTCCCCGCTCCGGTCGCCGCGGCATGAGCGCGGGCGCGGGAGGGGCCGGAGAATCCGAGGAAAGTGAGGAAGTCGAAGAAAGTGAGGAAGCTGAGGAAGTCGGGGAAAGTGAGGAAAGTGAAGAAGGCGAGGAAGTCGGCCGCTTCGCGCCTTCCACCACCGGCCCCGCGCATCCCGGAACCTTGCTCGCGGCGCTCTTGTGCTGGCTCGATGCGCGCTCTCGGGGCGCGGCAGTCTGGTTGCGTTTCGAGGATCTCGACCCCCAGCGCTGTCGCCCCGAGTACCTGGTGGCCATGCGGGACGCGCTGGATTGGCTGGGCCTCGACTGGGAGGGCGAGGTGCGCCAATCCGATTCGGCGGCGGCCCACGCCGAAGCCCTCGACACCCTCGCCCAGGCGGGGCTCCTCTATCCCTGCGCGTGCAGCCGGGCCCAGTTGGCCGCGGACGCCCCCCGCGCCCCCGACGGCAGCGCCCGCTACCCGGGCACCTGCCATCGGCGCCGGCTTCCCGGCATTGCCCAGGGCGGCTGGCGCAGCTCCCCCGATGCCCTGCGCTTGCGCTTGCCCGCCGGGCGCGTCGCCTTGACGGACGAGAGCGGCGACGAGCTCTCGGAGTCGCCGGCGGACTCCTTCGGCGATCCCGTCGTCCGCCGCCGGGACGGAGCGGTGGCGTACCACCTGGCCAGCGTGGTGGATGATCGGCGCGTTGGGGTGACGCGCATCGTGCGCGGCCGGGATCTGGCGCCGACCAGCGCCGTCCAGGTCGCCATCGGCGAATTGCTCGGGTACCCGCGTCCCCGCTATCGCCACCACATGTTGTTCCTCGAAGAGCGCGGCGGCAAGCTGGCCAAGTTTCATGGGGCCGTGGGCTTTCAGGCGCTGGCGGCCCACTACTCGGGCCCCGAGTTTTGCGGTCTTCTCGCCCATGCCTGCGGGATTCGGCCCGACCCCGCCCCCCTTCGGCCGGCAGACCTGCTGCCGGGTTTTCGTTGGTCAGCGGTCCGGACGCGCGATCGGGCGCTGAGTTGGGACGGTCGGGTTCTCGGTCTTGGCGGCTGACGGGTTCTTGCGGGGTTCTTGTTTTTTGTGTGTCCATCTTCGACACTCCGCTCGGGCCCGGCAGGCACTTGAAAAACCCGGTCCGAGAAAGCGAGGCGGATAAAATCCATGGCAGGTCCGTTTCGCGTGTTGATGGTTTGCCCCCAGTTCCGGCCCTTGGTCGGGGGCTACGAACAGGCGGCCGAGCGCTTGGCGTTAGCGCTCAGCGCCCGGGGGCACGCGATCACGGTTCTCACCGAACGCCGAGATCGCGCTTGGGCCCGGGAAGAATTTCTCGAGCGCGTGCGGATCCGGCGGCTTCCGGTTTCCCTGCGCCGGGGAGCGCATACCCTCAGCGCAATCGTTTCGCTGAGCCTCTACCTGCTTTTGAGGGGGCGGAGTTTCGACGTCATTCACGTGCACCAGTACGGCTGGCCGTCCTCGTTGGCCATTCTCTTCGGGATGATTCTGCGTCGGCCCGTTGTCCTCAAGCTGACGAGCACGGGCCCTCAAGGGATTCGCGCGGTTCTCGGCCGGCTCCACGGCGAGAGGTTTCACCGGGCGCTCCACCGATCTTTGTCGGCATGCATTGTCACGAGCCAGCGCGCGCGGGAGGAAATTGCGGGGCTGGGCCTGGCCCCCTCGCGGATTCATCTCATCCCCAACGGTCTCGACACCGAAGTCTTTTGCCCGCCCACGGCCGAGGCGCGCGCGAACGCCCGAGCGATGCGGCGGCTCGGCGACTCTCCGCTGGTGGTCATCGTCTGCCAGTTGCGGCCCGAGAAGAATTTACCCGGACTGCTCGAAGCCTGGGCCCGGGTCCGCCTCAGCCAACCGAGGGCGCGTCTGGCGATCGTGGGGGATGGAACCGAAATGGCGGGCTTGAAGGCCCAGGCCGAGCGCCTTGGACTGGGTGACTCGCTGCTTTTGCCGGGCAACAGTCCCGAACCTCGGGCCTGGTATTGGGCGGCGGACATTTTCGTGCTTTCGTCTTCTTTCGAAGGCCTGTCCAACAGCTTGATGGAGGCGCTTTGCTGCGGGCTGGCCATCGTGTCCACCCGGGTTTCGGGAAGCGAGGACATCGTCGAGGCGGCGGACGTGGGCATCCTGGTTCCGGTGGACGACTCCGCCGCTCTGGGCGCCGCCCTGGCCGAACTGCTCGCAGATCCCGATCGCGTTCGCGCCAGCGGCCTGCGCGCCGCCGACTACGGCGCCCAGCACTTTTCCCTCGAGTCGGTCAGCGCGTCCGTCGAGCATCTTTACGCCGCGCTGGCCCCGACAGCCGGCTCTCACTCGCGCCCCTTGCCCCCC
>DUCH01000515.1 GCA_012959865.1 Myxococcales bacterium
CGGTGTTCGGGTCGGAACACGCCGGATCCCGAAAGCCCCGAAAGCCTTGGATTTGAAAGAGTTTCGTCGGACGTTCCGGTGCGTACCCGGTTCGCGGGCAACTGTTCGGCTCGGTACCGACCGAGCACTCAGGTGGGGGGGTCAACGCCCAAGCGATCCATCTTGAGTTTCAGGCTTCGCCGGGTGATGCCCAAGCGCGAAGCGGTCTGGGTCTGATTCCAATTCTGGCGCTCCAGGGCTTCGCGCAGGATCTCGCTCTCGAAGCGGGCGACCAATTCCTCGAAATCGATCTGCCCCTGGCGCCACTCCTGACGGAGCGCCTCGGCTTGACCCGATCGGCGGACGGGAAGCGGGAGTTGGGCCACTTCGATGGTATCGCCATCGGTCATCGCGATGCCGTGCTCGATGGCGTTCTCGAGTTCGCGGACGTTCCCCGGCCAGCTGTACTCGAGAAGCGCACTGTGGGCGTGATCCGAAAGTTTCGGGGCGGGGCCGTTCGCATCGGGCCGATTGGCGCTGCGGGCGAGGAAGGCATCCGCGAGCAGGGCGACATCTTCGCGGCGTTCGCGCAGGGGAGGGAGAACCAGGGGCACGACATTGACCCGGTAGTAGAGGTCCGAGCGAAAGCGACCCGCGGCGACCTCGGCGTCGAGGTCAAGATTCGTGGCCGCCAGAATGCGAACGTCGATGGGAACGGCATTCGCGCTGCCCACGCGCTCGATAACGCGCTCCTGAAGGGCTCGGAGCAATTTGACTTGCAGGCTCGTCTCGAGTTCTCCGATTTCGTCCAGGAAGAGCGTTCCGCTCGAAGCCGCCTCGAAACGCCCGATTCTCTGTTCACCGGCTCCGGTGAAAGCGCCCTTCTCATGGCCAAAGAGTTCGCTCTCGATGAGGTCGCGGGGAATCGCTCCACAATTGACCGGCACGAAGGGCTGGCCGCTCCGGCTCGAGAGATCGTGAATCGCGCGCGCCGCCAATTCCTTGCCGGTGCCGCTCTCGCCACTGATCAGGACCGTGGCCGAGGTTTGGGCCAGGCGCTCGATGGTCCGAAACGCTTGCTGGATCGCCGGGCTCTTGCCCACCATCCGGCCGAGCTGGTGGCGTTGGCGGACCTCGTCGCGCAGGCGGATGACCTCGCGCTCGAGGGCCTGTCGCTCGAGGATCTGGGCGACCTTCACGCGCAACGCTTCGAGCTCAAAGGGCTTGGTGACGAAATCGGTGGCGCCTAGCTTCATCGCCTCGACGGCCACCGAGACCGTATTGGTCGCCGTGAGAACAACGACGGGGATCTCAAGGCCCAATTCCTGCAGCTCGGCGAGCAGATCGAGCCCACTTCGGCGGGGCATGACCACATCGAGGAGGATCAGGTCTGGGGGCGCGAGCGACACCGCGTTCAGCGCGGTGTCCACGCTTTCGGCCGTGTCGATGGCGTACTCCCTTTTCAGGAGCATTCGCAAAGATTCTCGGACCGCGGGCTCATCGTCGACAACGAGAACGGTGGGCATTCGCGTCAATGTATCACGCTCGTCGACGATCTGGCTATTCGGGCCCGGGGGCCGGGAGGTCGATGATGACCACGCACTCATCGGAATCCGTGGTGTCGCTGGTGAAGGAGCCACCCAGGGACTGAACGATGGTCTGAGCCATAATGGCCGCCAGGTTCTCGCCGCCCAGCAGGCCCGGGGAGGAACCCGCAGAGGGGTCGCCCGGGGCCGTGCCGCCCGCGAGGGAGTAGCGGAGCAAAATCCGCACGCTGGGTTCTCCCGCCC
>DUCH01000516.1:0-7622 GCA_012959865.1 Myxococcales bacterium
CGGGGAAGGGTCACGGAAGATAGAGGAGCGGGTTTCGCGGTTCGTCGCGCTTGCGAATTTCGAAATGCAGGTGAGCGCCCGTCGAGCGACCGGTTGTCCCGACCTCGGCGATGCGTCGCCCCTTTTCGACGAATTCGCCTTTGCCCACATGAAGCACCCGCGCATGGGCGTACACGCTGCGATAGAGCCCCGCGTGCTTCACGATCACCACCTTGCCGTAGTCCCCGAGCCAACCGCTATAAATCACCTTGCCGCTTTCCGCCGCGCGAATTGTCGTGCCACGGCGCGCTCCGAGATCGATCCCTTCGTGGGGCCGACCTTTGCGTTGCCCAAAGCGGGAGGTCAATCGTGGAGCGCTCAACGGCCAGGCAAACCTGAGTTCACCCTCCCGGAGCGCGTCCCGCCGCGCCTTGCGCCGCGCATCGGCGAGCGCCGAGGGGCGACGAGTCTGGGCGGGTCCACGAGTCGAGTTCCCGCGAGTCGCTCGCGCCGATTTTGCCGGGATCCGCAACCGAGTTCCCACCGAAATTGCGGTCACATCCGAAATTCGATTGGCTCGAGCGATCTGCGCGGCGGGCACGCCGTACCGCAAACCGATTCGATAGAGGTTCTCCCCCTTGCGAACCGTATGCATCCGATCGGTCCCGGACCCCGCACACGACAGAATGCCGGCCGCGAGCAGAAGGACCGCAAGAGCCAGAGCAACCCGCATGACTCGCCCGGCCCGGCGTTCAAACCCGAAACCCAGCTTCCCGAAAAGCCGCCGCTGGGGCTGGAGCAACGATTTCACGGCAACCACCCGTTCCGCCCCACGAGATCGACGAAGTCGCAGCGACCCAAAACCTCCTGGGTATAGCTCGATGCTCCCGTGCGCCGGATCCGAAGCAACTGTTGAGCGTCCCTAGGCCCAAACGGACCCACCAGCCGGCCCCCCAAACTCAATTGCTCGAGCAGCGGGCGGGGAACTTCGGGTCCACCCGCGGTCACGACGATCCCCTCGTAGGGCGCGTCTTCGGGGCGTCCGCAGGTGCCATCGCCCAGATGGAACTCCACGTTGCGAACCTCGAGAGCGGCAAGAGCGGCCCGGGCGGAACGCGCGAGTTCGGGAATGCGTTCGATGGAAATCACCCGGGTGGCCAATCGAGAGAGAATCGCCGCCTGGTAGCCCGAACCCGTCCCAATCTCGAGCACACACTCCGGGCCCGTCAGCCCGAGGGCGGCCGACATGGTCGCCACCACACCCGGCGCGGAAATGGTCTGGCCCTCGCCGATGGGCAGCGCCGTATCCTTATAGGCCTGACCCCAGAGCACCTCGGGAACCAGATCATGGCGCGGCACAGCCTCAAACGCCGCCAAAACCCTCGCATCGCGAATCCCCTGAGCCCTCAGGCGTTCGACAAGTTTGCGCCGTACAAGCATGAATCCGGTCCGCCCCGAGGCGTGGCCCGAAAGCATTCGCTGCTCCCCCCGACTCGCAGAATAGAGCTAAAAGCCACTGTTTTTCAACACTCAATGAATTTCCCTGGCCGGGGTTCCCCGACCGCTGCCCGGACCCTCGCCAAACCAAGGGGCTGCTAGAGTCGTCCGGTGAATTGGCGCCCCCGCAGCCCCTCGATCGTTTCAGCGCCGGCTATGGGCGGAGCCCGGCACTCCCTCCCCTCTCGGGTGGTCTCAGCCTTGCTGATGGCGCTTGGGTTGGCCTTAGGGGTCGAATCGGGGGCCGGCGAGCCATCGCCTCTTTTTGCCGATCAACTGAACGCCACGAACATCGGCCGGCTCCGGCTGGGCGGACCCGATGCCATCGCGGGAATCGGCGACTGGGTGCTGGGCAACGGTGTGGTGTGCGCCGCCATCGCCGATCCGAGCCACGAATCCATGCTCTCCGACCGAGGCGGCGTCCTGGTGGACCTCGGGCACTGCGGCCGAGATGACGATCAATGGGGCGTGCTCCAGCCCATGCTCAACCTCTCGCGCGAGGAGGTCATTCCCGTCGAATCCGTTCGCGCCGAGGTCAGCGCCGAAGGCGCGCGGGTTATCACCGTGGGCCGCCTCCATGGAATCCGAGTCGACACCGCCTACGCGCTGAAACCCGCTCCTGCCTCGGCGCTCACGATTCGGACGACGCTCCAGCGCGAGGCCGAAGGCGACGCCGCATTCATCGTGGCCGATGTTGCCATCCACGGGAACGGGCAGCTCACCCCCTTCACCCTGGACACCCGAACCTGGAGCAGCCCTCTCGGATTTGAGCATCCCTCGGTGGACGTCGACAACATATTGGCGGCTACCGACGCGGTTCTCCGGGCCGACCTGCACGTGCTTCTGGGCGCCCGGGGACTGGAGCCCGAAATTGCCTACGGGTGGCGGCTGCTCGATATCCACATCGAACGGCGCGATGGCCGCGTGGAACCCCTGGCCCACGTGGCCATGAACGGCGAACATTTTTCGATCCTCGGTGGCTACACGGACACCCTACTCTGGGGCGGAGAGGGTCCGCCGAGCCTGTTTGAATTTGCCCAACTGCTGTGGATGGATCTCGACGCCGGAGATCGGGTTGTTTTCCTGCGCGAAATCAGTCTGGCCAAGCGGGCGACTGTGTCGGCGATTACCGACCTTCTTTGGGCCCAAGGTGCGCGGGTCCGCGGCCGCATGGACGCGCCCCGGGCAACCCTGCACGTCTTCGGCCCCGACGGTGATCCCATCACCCAGCTGGAAGCCTCGGACACCGGTGAATTCGGGTTTCACTTGCCCCCGGGCGCCTCGGGGCGCCATCGGATCGAAGTGCTTTCCCGGACGGGCGGGCGCCAGGAGATTTTCTTTGCCGCCTCCGGTCTCGAGATTCGACTCGATCCCATCACCACCATCCAGCCCGGCCGCCTGGGGTTGCCCCGGGGCGAAATCATGCGCCTCACAGTGGTCGGCCTGGAGGACACGCCGAACCCGCGCCTTCGCGCCGACCTGCGGCGCTTTAGGGTGGGAGGCCGTGAAATTCGCGGCCACTCCGAATCGAACCACCTGTCCTTGGCGGGCAACGCCGGAGATCCCGTCCATCTGGAACTTGCCCCGGGCCGTTACCGCGTGTTGGCGAGTCGCGGGCCTCTCTGGAGCGTCAGCGTTCGGGAATTCAGCCTGGGGCCCGGCGAACTCTTGCCCCTCGATCTCGAACCTCCGGTCCGACTCTTGGAAACCCCCGGCTGGATCTCTGCGGACTTTCACGTCCACGCCGCACCCAGCGACGATTCGGGACTTCCCCTGCGTCAGCGCATCGCCGATTTCGTCGCCATGGGAGCGGATCTGATCGTCTCCACCGAGCACGACAATGTCTTCGACTACGCGCCCGTGATCGACGAGATGGGTCTCTCGGATCGGATCCAGAGCCTCGTCGGGGTCGAGATTACGAGCACCTACAAGGGCCCCGAGACGCCGCACACCGCTGGGCATTCCAACGCCTTTCCCCTGGTTGTCCAACCCAATGCCTACCGGGGCGGCGCGCCGGACAGCCAGAACCGAAGACTGGCACGCATCGCCGAGGACATCCGCGCCCTGCCGGGGCGGCCCATCCTTCAGCTCAACCACCCCCGCGAAGGCGGCGTCGACTCGGGGCTGGGGAGCTATTTTTCCCATCTCTCGGTGGTGGGCGAGCCCCATGATCCCACCCGTTCCCTCACCACCCCGGGCAACCGAGCGCTCATCGAGCGAACGCGACCGGGTGGCTTACGGGATCTGGACTTTGACGCCGTCGAATTGCTGAACGGAGCCTCGATGGAACGCTATCGAATGACGCGTGCCGACTGGTTCGCTTTTCTCCTCCAAGGCGAGATTCGCACCGCTACCGCCAACAGCGACTCCCACAACGCAACCGAGACCATCGCTCTGCCCGTGAACTACGTCGCGTATTCACCCGGGAAGCCTTCCCCCCCCTCGAACGAGTCGCCGCTCGACACCGAGCGCTTCATGCAATCGGTGCGGCAGGGTCGTCTCTACGGAAGCACCGGGCCACTGCTCGATGTGCAGATGGGCGACCGAGGACCCGGCGACCGTTTCTCGGGGCCTCGCGGCGATCTCGAAATTCGGGTTCGCGCCGCGCCCTGGGTTCCCGTCGATGAGGTGCGGGTCTTCATCAACGGAGACCTCAAAATTCGCCGCCCGCTTCCCGAAAACCGCACCCTCCGGCTCCCCCTTCGCTTCGACGCCGACGCCTTCCTCACCGTCGAGGTCGAGGGCCACGCAGTTCCGGGCTCGCTCTATGCAGAGGTGGCCCCGGGCTATACCCCCTTCGCGTTCACGAATCCTATTTTTGTCGACGCCGATCGCGATGGCGTCTGGACCCCGCCGGGCCTGCCTTCGCCGGTCCCGATTTCCCTGAGCGACCCTCTCGCCTCGCCGCAGTGAGCGTGCGCGGGGAAGGTCTGTGGCGATGCAGACCTCCCGTCAATCTTCTAGCCTACGCACCCGCCCAAATTCCGAACAACCTGAGAGGGAGCCATGACCCGAGCCTATTCGATCGACGTGAAAGATGTCACCGCCGAGCGCGAGCGTGTCAATCAGGATCTCAGCCAGGTGGATATCTCCCGGGTGATTCGACTCGATGAACTCGATCTGGCCGAGATGGGCCCTCGGGACGTGCGGCTACGCATTCTCGCTGTTTCCGCCGAGCACAACGTGGATCACGCCGCCCTCGCGGATACGGTGAATATTGCCGAACTCCGGGGCGGAAAAATCTATCCCGGGAATTCGGCCGTGGGCGAAGTCATGGCCGTCGGCGCCGAGGTCACCCGCTTCAAGCCGGGGGAAATCGTTGTCACCCACTGCAACGGCGCCCCCGATCGCTTCGGTTTCCCCAAGGTGATCTGGGCCTACGACACCCCCGACTCCACGGGCTGGTACGCCGAAGAGGCGGTGGTGGCCGACTGGCAGATCGTGCCGGCTCCGCTCCATTGCGGGCTCAACCTCTGGGAAATTGCCGCGCTGCCCCTTCGGGCACCGACCGCCTATCACTTGTGGCGACGGGCCGAGGGCATCTTTCGGGTCAAGGTCCCCGAGGAGCGACTCGCCACGCTCAACGTGATGGGCTTCGGCGGTGGCGTCTCCGAACTTTTTCTTATGCTGGCCCGAGCCCGGGGGCACAATGCCTATTTCTGTTCGGGGAGCCCCGAGCGAAGGGCCGCGCTCGAAGCCCACGGGATTGTGGGCATCGACCAGAAGGCATTCAATCGCTTCGCCAGCCGGGAAGACAGCAAGGGCTTCGTGAAAGAAGTCCGTGGGCTGACCGGTGGCGAGGGGATGCACGTAATTTGCGACATGCTTCGCGGTCCGCTCTTCAATGCGGGCTTCGCCGCCGCCTCGCGAGAAGGCGTCATCGTGAGCGCCGGTTGGCAGCTGAGTCGCGATGTCGGGTACAACTCGGCCGCTGCTTCCATCAAGCAGATCACCCTCGATCATACGCACTACGAGACCCTCGAGGGCATCGAAGCTGCAACAGCCCTTTACGGATCGGTCTTCAAGCCCACCATCCACTCGGAGATCTATGCCTTCGAAGACCTGCCGCGCGCCATGGCGGAAATGCATGAAAACAGCCAGATCGGCATTCCCATCATCCGCGTTGCTGGAGACATGCCCGAAGCCGTGGCCGCGTTGATCCCCTGACTCAATTTGACTCGGAAGCACGTCCGCGAGCCAACGCCCGGGGATTCGCCTCCGGAGGAAGCCCATGAGTGAGTGTGTCTTTTGTTCGATTGTGCGCGGCGACGCGCCGTCCCACCCCGTCTGCGAAGACGAGTTTACGCTCGCCTTCATGGACCGCTTTCCCTTGGCGCCAGGGCATGTCCTCGTGATTCCCAAACAGCACGCCAGCAACATTTTTGAGATCGACCCCGAATCCCTGGCGGCCGTGAGCCGAATCACCCAGCAATTGGCCCACGGGATTCGCAAGGCCTTCGACCCGGATGGCGTCATGGTCATGCAGTTGAATGGCGCGGCGGCGGGCCAGACGGTTTTTCACTATCACGCCCACTTGATTCCCCGCGACCAGGGGAGCAGCCTGACGCTTCAGCCCCGAGTCGAGGCCCAGGACCACGCGCTAGCGGGTTGGGCGAGTCGGCTCCAGGCGGCCCTGGACTAATCGATCCTCGGAAGGAAATCCCGCATGGAATACACCGACATACGCTTTGAATGCGAGGCTGGCGTCGCCACCCTCACCCTGAACCGCCCGGACCAAATGAACAGCTTCAGCGGCCCAATGGGGGTCGAACTGGGTCATGCCTACCGGCGCTGCGATGAAGATGACGCCGTGCGGGTAGTGGTGCTCACCGGGGCGGGAAGCGCTTTCTGTGTCGGCGCCGACATGACGGCGGGTTCCGAGACGTTTGCGAGCCCCAATGACGATCCCCAATTCAGCGCCTCGCCCCTGGCCCTGCCCGCATGGGAGGTACGCAAGCCCGTCATCGCCGCGCTCAACGGGCACGCCATCGGGATCGGACTGACCCTGGCCCTGCAATGCGATCTCCGTTTCGTGGCCCGGGAGGCAAAATACGGCGTGCTTCAGGTTCGCCGGGGAGTCCTTCCCGATTGCCAAGCCCATTGGAGCCTGCCCCGGCTTGTGGGCATGGCAAAGGCGGCCGATATTTTGCTCACCGGGCGAAAATTTGGCGGCGATGAGGCCGTGGAGTTGGGCATCGCCAGCCGCTGCCTGCCCGCAGCCGAAGTGCTCGATCACGCGCTGGCGGTAGCCCGGGAGATGGCTGTACAGACCGCCCCCCTCTCGGTGGCAGTCACCAAGAAATTGCTCTGGCAGAGTAGTTCTTTGGGGCCCGAAGAAGTCGAGCGGTACGAAACCCAGCTTCATCACCACTTGATGGGGCGTCCGGATGCCGTGGAGGGCGTGATGGCGTTTCTCGAGCGACGCACGCCCCAGTGGACTTCGAGCGTCGCGGACGACTGGCCCGAATGGCCCGATTCTGAGGCCTGAGCCCGATCCTCCCGGGTGGGCGCGCAACTGCGCCGTGGCGTAGGCTCGGCCCATGAGCGAACCGCGCATCCAGTTGCCCGAATCCGGCACCGAGTGGGAGACCCTTCGGGCGCGCATGCGGGCCCTGGGCGACGGCGACGCCGACTGGCGCAATGCGCGAACCGCGGTCTACACCTTCAACGCTGGAGAAGATGTTCTCGCCGTGGCCAAGGACGCCTACGCGATGTACCAGTCCGAGAACGGTCTCGGCCCCTTGGCCTTTCCCAGCCTCAAGCGCATGGAGAGCGAAGTCGTCGGAATCGGATTGGGCCTGTTGAACGCGCCCGAAGGGGCCTGTGGCAACCTCACTTCCGGCGGCAGCGAAAGCATCCTGATGGCGGTCAAAACCTGCCGCGACCAGGCGGCCGCAGCGGGCCAAAACGTCGTGGGCGCCCGGGTCGTCGTGCCCGTTTCGGCGCATTTGGCGTTCGACAAGGCCTGCCATTATCTAGGACTCGAGATCATCCGGGTTCCTCTGGCCCCGGACCGTCGCGCCGACCCCGGCGCCATGGCGGAGGCCATCGACGCGAACACCTTGATGCTGGTGGGCTCGGCGCCTTGCTTTCCTTTTGGACTGATCGATCCCCTCGAGGCGCTCTCGGATCTCGCCCAGGAAAGC
>DUCH01000516.1:7642-10301 GCA_012959865.1 Myxococcales bacterium
GGGCTATTTTGCGCCTTTCGCACGGATGAATGGTGTCGAGGTCCCGGCCTTCGATTTCGAGTTGCCCGGCGTCGCGTCGATTTCCGCTGACCTTCATAAATACGGGTACGCGGCGAAGGGGGCGTCCACCATTTTTCATCGCAGCGAGGCCCAGCGCGAATTTCAAGTCTTCGATTGCGGAGACTGGCCCGGCGGGCACATGAAGACCCCCACTGCGGCGGGCACCCGGCCGGGCGGCGCCATTGCGAGCGCTTGGGCGGTTCTCCACTACTTGGGCGTGGAGGGGTATCGCGAAAAGGCTCGGATCGTTTGCCAGACCCGGGCGCGCATGATGAACGCCATCAATGCGCTGCCCGACCTGCAAACCTACGGCGAGCCGAACCTCGGACTCTTTATTTTCGGTTCCGAAACCCTGGACATCTTCCAGATCTACGGCCGCATGCTCGCCCGAGGATGGTTCAGCGGCGTGGTCACCGATCCCCGCGCGATTCACCAGATGCTTTCCCCCGCTCACGCGGACGTGGTCGACGCGTACATCGAAGACCTTGAGGCCGCCGTCGCCGAGGTCCGCCACGGCGATCTTGACATCGCCCCCGCACCCGCCCGCTATTCCTAGACCCCTGAACCCGAGTTCATGGGCGCCCGGGAACCCCCGTCGCCCCCGGCAAGGACCCCCGCCCATCATGCCCGCGCGCCATTTTCCCCGACTGAACTTCTTCGTGCCGAGCCTGGGCGACGGGGGTCGGGGAGGTTTCCGTTTCGATTTCTTCGCGGGTCTCACCGTGGCTGCTGTCGCGATTCCCCAGGCACTCGCCTATGCGTGGGTGGCCGGGCTGCCCGCCGAAATGGGCCTGATGGCCGCCGCGCTTCCTTGCGCTGCGGCGGCGCTCTTCGGCTCCAACCCCTATCTCGTCACCGGCCCCACGAATCCCACCGCCCTGCTTCTGGGCACCTCAATCGTGATGCCCGCGGTCGCCGCCACGGGGCATGTGCCCGTGGCCCAGGTGCTCTCGGTGGGCTTGCTCGTGGGGTTGATGCTGCTGGCGTTCGCTCTGCTGGGCATCGGGCGGACCAGCCGATTCCTTTCGGACAGCGTCATCGTGGGCTTCGCCACCGGGACCGGACTCCTCATCGCGCTTCGACTCCTACCCGAACTGACGCCGAAACTCCTCCGCAGCGCCCACGGCGGCGGATTCATCCCCCAGAGTTGGCCGGCCCTTCAAGACGCCGCCCGCTCGCTGGCCTCGGCGGACCCCCGCGCCCTGCTTGTTGCTGCGGTCACTGCGGGGTTGATCGTGGGTCTACGTCGAATCGACCCCCGCTTCCCCGCCGCCCTAGTGGCCTTGGCGGCCGCGAGCGCGGGCAGTCATCTCCTGGGCTGGGGCGCGGGTCCCGAGGCGCTGCCGGGCATCGACGATTTCGCCAGCGCGTGGCCGCACCTGGGGGCAATGGACGTGCCCGATCTCGGCCTGCTCTCGCGACCCGCCTTCGCGATTGCAATCCTCGTGACCCTGCAGTCGGTGGCCGCCGCGCGCAGCGTCCGCCCTCCGCCGGGCACGCGCCTGGACCCCGATCGCGAGCTCTTCGGCCAAGGCGCCGGAAACCTCGTCTCCGCCGCAGTGGGCGGCATGGTGACCTGCGGCTCGCTCACGCGTACCGCCATTGCGCGCAGCGCCGGAGGGCGCTCACGGCTCACCGCCGTGGTGGCGGGCGGCGTCATCTTGCTGGGCTTGCCGGGATTCGGTCCGATTCTGGCGACAATCCCCATGCCCGCCCTGGTGGGCCTGGTCGTGCTCTCGGGTTTCGAACTCATCGACCCGCGCGCGCTTCGCCGCGCCGCCACCACCCGAGGCGACGCGGCCGTGCTGTTGGCCACTCTGGGGTCCACCCTCTGGATCGATCTCGTGCAGGCGCTCTATGTCGGACTATTTCTGTCGCTCGCGCTTCTGGTCCGCCGCTCGGGTGATCTCCAGATCGTCGAACTGGTCCGCTCCCCCGGCGGCCGCTTCAGGGAAATCGAGATCGACCCGCAAACCGGCGCAACCCCGGCCGTTCTCCTCCACCTCGAGGGGGATCTCAACTTTGCCATCGCGGGGGATCTCTCGGACCGTCTCGCCGAGATCGGGCGCCACGCGCCCGGGATCATTTTTCTGCGACTCAAACGGGCGCGTCACTTGGACGCCACCGTTCTGGAGACCTTGCGCGAGGCGGTAGTCCAACTTCAGGCCCGGGGCACCCGCGTGGTGCTCTCCGGCTTGACCCATGATCTGGCCGCGGTGATGGAGGAAACCGAACTCGGCGCGCTGCTCGGCGAGGACGGCATTCTGCGCAGCGGCGACCGACTCTTCGAAGGCTTTGAGCGCTCAACGGACCGCGCCCGGGAACTGCTCGGTGCAGGTTCGGACGAGGCCATCTTTCGGAGCGAGTAGGCGCCCCGGGCGAACCCGGAGCCCCCGCTCCGACTCGTTGTTCCAGACGATCGAGAACGTGAACTTATGGGTACTCACTCGAGCGTCCAAAGAAGTTCCCGGCTCATGGAGAAGGATCGGGCGAACGGTCCCACAGCCCGGGGCTTATCCCCCTGCAAGCTTTACTGTGACTGCCAGTCGGGTTCGGGGTCAGGTGTGCCGGGGGTGTGGCTGTGATCGTGAAGACCCCC
>DUCH01000517.1 GCA_012959865.1 Myxococcales bacterium
TGGGCCACTCGCAGCGACTTTCACTGGCCGATTCGACGGATTACGAGGGCCCCGTGCGCAAATGGCTCACCGAGGTGTCGGCAGATGAGATTCTCGTTGTGCCTTTGACAGGAAAGAAGGGTGTGATTGGCGCGTTGACGGTCGATAACCGCTGCGGTAGTCGTCGCTTCGTACCGCAGGACTCGGGTCTGCTCGACGGACTTGCCACCCAGGCTGTGATCGCACTGGAAAACGCTCGTTTGGTCAAAGCATTGCGCGAGTCCCGGGCTCAGGTCCAGCGGGCCGATCGAATGGGAACCTTGGGGACTCTGGCCGCAGGTCTGGCCCATGAGATCAACAACCCTCTTGTTTCGCTCAATACCTTCCTGAACTTGGCCCCGGAAATGCGGAACCAGTCGGACGAATCCTTTTGGAGCGAGTACCACGGCTTGGCCCTCGGTGAGCTCGAGCGCATCCGAGGCTTGGTGGGGACCATGTCGAGGCTTGGCGGGTCAGAGAGCGGCGTGAGATCGAATCCCGCATGCCCGGTGGATCTGGGAGAAGTGGCCCGAGAGGGTATCCAATTGATCGAGCGCCAGGTGTCGGTTGCCCGAGTGAGCCTTGCACTGGACATCGACGAGGGCGTTCCGACCGTACTGGGTGTGCGTGACCAACTGCATCAGGTGGTTCTGAACCTCGTTCTGAACGCTGCGGATGCTTCGGCTCCGGAGGGAGTCGTCGAATTGACGGTCTCAAGGGATTCGGCGCATCCTGCCGAGTGGGCCCTGATGGAGGTTCGCGACCACGGTGAAGGCATTTCCGGAGACCATTTGGAAAAGGTCTTCGATCCGTTTTTCACGACCAAGGGCCCCGATCAAGGCAGCGGACTGGGGCTGATGATTGTTCACCAGATTGTGGCCGATCACGGCGGGAACATCGAACTGAGCAGCGAGATGGGTCTGGGCACTACATTCAGGGTCCGTCTGCCTTTGGCCCCTGGGCCGAAGACAAATCCGCTGACTGCTTGACGCGTAGGAAGTGATCCAAGACACTCGGGCCCTCCAGACCCGTCGGAATACGGAGCACCCAGCCATCCGGGAGTTGCCCGGTGAATGCAGTTGGCGATCCGGTGCGGGCTGAGCGCATCGGAGTCGTGATTTTGTTCCCACCGCGAGAGAAATTTCACAAGGTGCGTTGCGGCGTCCCGCGCCGCATGGCAGAGGGCTTGGGCATTGCCCGAGCGGGGAGGATGTTGCGCACGGGTTGGGTGCTGGTCCCGATGATTCTAGGAGCCGCCGGCGTTGTTGGGACGGCGAAGAGTCAAACGAAGCCGACCATTCTGTTGCTCCCCATGGTGGTTCACAGTTCTGAGAGCCCGGGTTATCTGCGCCGAGGACTCTCGGACATGTTGATGGCCCGCTTTCAGCAAGCCGATCAGTTCGTGCTGATACAAGTCGAAGATCCTGCAATGGCGACGACGCAGGCCGCGGAGGCGATTGAGGCTGGTCGAAACGTGGGGGCCGATTTTGTACTTTTTGGATCGTTCACTCGGTTTGGCGAGGGAGCGAGTCTGGACATGCACGCTGCCTCCACTCGGCCCAGCGGCGAAGAGGATAGCCTTCGGGAGATATTCGTTCACTCTGGACAAATCGGAGAAGTCATTCCAGACCTCGCCGATCTCGTGGGGAAGGTTACACGTTTCGCCATCGACGATTTCTCTCCGGTTTCGCCCGGCGAGGATGAGAAGGATTCCCCGGCACCCGGTTCCCGGGCGGATCTGCTG
>DUCH01000518.1 GCA_012959865.1 Myxococcales bacterium
CCCAGGGTATGGAAAGACTCCCCATCGTAGGCGTTGAAGTTCCCCGCGTAGTTGGCGGCCAGAAAGCCCGTGAATTTTTCGAGCCAGACCTGCTGTTCTTCGGGGGTCAATTTTTTCCAGTGTCGGCCCACCGATTTGGAACCCATGAAACCAAGATCGAAATTTTCTTCGACCACGGGTCGGAGGTAGTCGAAACGTCCTTGAAAACCCAGCTCATTAGCCTCGGTCATGGATCTGAGCAAGCCCGCATGGAGGCGCTCGACGACCGCGGTGGGCGTGACGCTTGGGGTGCTCGGGCTCGTGGCGCTTGCCGTCGGCGCAGTATCCGCATCGTGGACGGCTCCTTCGGAAGGTCGAGAGGCGGTCTCCGCGTTCGTCGCAGCGGCGCCTATCAGGCTAAAGAGCGCCAGACATACCGATAAGAAGAGCACCGAAGGTCTTCGCGGACGGAGCATAGCGGCATCCTTGTTTTTGAAGTTGAAAGCTCCGGCTTTCAACCTTTCGTGAAACGATCCGTGGCTTCGGAGTATTGGAAGAGCGGCCTTCCTTCGAGCCCCTGCCAGGCGAATGAAACCGAGTGCCTCAAGGTTGGGGGCGCATATTAGCGAACAAGACCCGGGCTGCTTCGGGGTTTTTCGAACACGGTATTTCGTCGTGAATGCGGGCTGCCTTATTCCCCCAGAACGAACTTCGTGACGGCGGCATTGAAGGCATCGGGGTTGTCGGTCATGACCGAGTGGCCCGCCTGGGCGACGACCGCGAGTTCGCCTTGGGCGAGGACTTCGTCCGCCATTCGGTCTGCCACCTCGGCGCTCAAGATATCCGAGGCCGCACCGCGCACGATTAGAGTCGGGCAGGGGATCTTCTTCAAAGCTTCCCACATGGATTCTTTCGCATCGGCATGCAGCTTTTCGATTTCCTCAGGGTCCGCAGCTTCGCTGCCCCCACCGACGGCTTGGCGGAAAGCGGTATCCATTTTTAGAATCCAGCGACCGTCCTCTTTGCGTAGTTTACTTCCGTGAAGCGCCATACGCCGAATCGAGGCAGAAGTGGCGGCTGGATAGAGGTGAACGAGCATTTGCTCGTACTCAGCCACCGAACCAAAGCTGGGATCGCTGTTTTGGGCGGCTTCCATAGAAATGCGGACAGTTCCACGGTGATCCAGTTCGGGGGCGGAATCCACGATCACCAACCCGGCGAGCTTTTCGGGATGTTGTCCGCCATAGAGCATGGCGATTCGTCCGCCGAGCGAATGGCCAATCACGACGAGCCTTTCGATGCCGAGGCTTGCGACGATGGCTTCGATATCCTCGACATGGTTCTCGTACGCGTACGCGGCTTGGGGATGCCAGTCCGAATCGCCGTGGCCCCGGAGGTCGAGGGCAAGGACGCGGTAGTGGGAAGACACGGTGGGAATGAAGTCGTCCCAGATGTGGGCCTCGTTGCTGTAGCCGTGGAGGAGCAACATGGGAACGCCCTTCTGGCTCCACTCGACGAGATTGAGAGAGAGCCCATCGGCCCCCTGGATTTTTCGCTGTTTGGGCTCCATGGCGTTGATCCTACCCGAATAACGCTTGCTCTGGCGACGAGCGACGAGTGATGTGTGGGCGCGGCGCCCGGACCGCAGATTTTAGCCGAAGCCAGCGGGTGGCCCCTTGGCTTCTTCGGATCGAGGCCCGGTCCTGCGCTACTCTGCCCCCCCCCGATTTCCTGTGGGCGAAGAAAAGGCCGCAGGACGGGTCGTCTGGCCCC
>DUCH01000519.1 GCA_012959865.1 Myxococcales bacterium
AGCGCCCACGAGCCACGACTCTGATATGCTGCCCCCAGCATGGCGCCCCCAGTGCTTGCGAGGGTTCTCGAGCGCGCAGGCCCACCCGTGCAGCCCTGCATGCCGTGAATGACCGTGAATGATCGTGAATGAAGGAACCCCGAAATCCATGGCCAATCGATCGCGACGCTTCAAACCGAGTCTCAACCCGCTCATGACCAGGCTGCTGGGTCTCCTCGTCGCCATCGGCGCAATGGTCGCCCTCGGCGCGATGGGCTGCGGGCAGACCCCGAAGCCCAGCCCGGCGGACAATTCGGTCGAGCAGGAGCGGCGCTTTCAATTCGTCCGGGCCACCAAGCTGATTTTGCGCTTGGACACGCAATTGGGCGTGGTCTGGAAGGTCGCCGAAAATGGCGACGGCGGCTGGGCGATGCTGGGCGCTACGCCCGACGACGCCGGCGAACCCAACTGGAACGGGCGCTACGGCCTTTTCCCCCTGAAGAGCGGCATGCTGGGCGGGTCTCCTCAGCTTCTTCGGGTGGATCGAGCCACGGGGCGGGCCTGGCTCGCCGTGGCGCGGGAAGGCAGCCAGTGGACGCCGATCTTGGACGGACCCCCGGTGGAGCCAGAGGCCTTCCCTGCGGGAGCCGCCACAGAGGGTGCCAATCCCGGCTCCGTAGTCCTGCCGGTAGTACTGCCCGTAGTCCCGAAGGCGACCGTCGAGGCTGCACCCGGAGAAGAGGCTGAAAAGATCCTGGTGGTCACCCAGGCCCTCGAAAAGCCCGGTCTGGCGCTCGAAATCAAAGTCTGGGCCGCCCACCAGCTCGCGGTTTTTAGCCCCGAATCCGCCGTGCCTCCGCTCCTCGTCGCTCTCGAGAGTGAGCATCCCGAGGTGGTCGTGGCCGCAATCCAATCCCTCAAGAAAATCGGGCAGACGTCCACGATCCCCAAGATTCTGGCTCTCGGCCAACATCCCAATCCCGACGTTCGAGCCGCCGTCCAGACCGCTGTGGCTCCTGTTCCCTAGGGAAAATTCCGCCGCTCGAAAAATTGTGCAAATTCTGCGTCCGGCGCTCGTGCGATTTCCAGCAGCGGGGGGCAAGAAATCGACCCGCCCGGGTGTGGCTTCGGATCGGCTCTGCTGTACCCTAAGTCCGATTGCTGGAACGGATTTTCAAGGGAGGTCTGGACGGTGGCGAAGGCACCGTGGCCACCGGAACCGGCATGGCGAATTGCGATTACGACGCCGACGGTACGATTTCACTCAACGACGCTAGCCTTCATATCGCGGAGTCAAAACAATAATCTACAGCTCCCCGCCCCTTCGGCGATCTAGCGCCAACTTGATGACCTCGGAAAAGGGCGAGGGAATGCGCTTCTTCACAGACTACTAACTACTACTACTGGTACTACTGGGTATTGGGTATTGGGTATTGGGCCTTGATCGCGTGAAGCGGTCATAAGAGTAAGGAGAATTTACTTCATGCGACTTTTTGTCATCAATCTACTGGCTGCCGCGTTGCTCGCGTTCAGCGTCGGGTCAGCGACGGCCTTGGAAATCACTTTGGATAATTCCTCAGGGAGTTCGCTCTCACAGGTCTCTGTTACGGTTTTTATCGATACCGAAGCGTTGACGGGCATTACCCTGCTGTCGATTGGTGTGCTCTTCGACGACACAGAGATCACTTTCAATCAGGCGGCTTCAGCAAATGTGCAGAGCTACGCACTCTTCAGCACCAAGGGTGGCTTTCTCGGGGCCAGCAGCTTGT
>DUCH01000520.1 GCA_012959865.1 Myxococcales bacterium
CCGCGCTGAAGGAAACGTTGCCGGTAAATACGTGAAAATTCAACGGCACGCCGGCCTCTTCGATCAGGCTCCAGAGGGGTTCGTAGACCGGCAAGTCGTAGGGGAGCCAGGCGTTCGCGCAGGGCACCATGAGCGAGCGAAAGCCCGCGGCCAAGCAGCGCTCGGCTTCGGCCACTGCGCCCTCGACATGGTCGGTGGGGACGAGCCCCACCGGCAGACAGCGCACCGAATCCGGCGCGAAAAGTTCGCGGACCCAGTCGTTGTAGACCCGGGCCAGGCCAAAATTCATCTCGGGGTCGTGCAGGCCACCCAGGCCCAACAGGTCGTTGGGGAAAATCACTTCGGCGTGGACACCGTCGGCCAATTGGTTGGCCCGGCGAAGGGCTAGATCGGTCCCCCCGCTCGGATCGTCGCGAAACTCGCGCTCACGATCCGCGTCGGTCCGCCCGGTAAACACATCGGGGGACTGAACCGTCGTCTCGCCGAGCACAGTGTAGAAAGCGCCCTCGGAGCGTTCCTCGTAACGGGGCCCCGCCCTCTCCCGGAGCGCCGGGGGCACGCGCTCCCAGAAGGCCTCGGTTTCGTCCACGTGACCATCGGCAGAAATGACCAGATCGTTCACACCCACTCGGAAGCCCCCAGACCATCGGTCCACTCGGCGGAAATCGAGTGCCGAGGACCATCAATTTAGTCAGCCCACCGAAAGGGGGCAAGCCGAGGCTCCACACCTCCTGACCGCCGTGCCTCGGGTCTCGCCGAAGCCCACACCCCCCGGCGGAAACCCCCTCGTCCCCGGCGGACCCAAGCCCCCGGACCCCAGGAAAGGCAGAACCCGGGCAGGCGAATCCCGAGCGGTGTTATTCTCGGCGTCCGGACCCCGGCCAGACCTGTTCTGGATCGACGAGGTACACGTCACCCTCGGATCGACTCGAGAATTTCACAAATCCGCAAACGAACGCTCAACCGCGCATAGGGGAAAACGCGCATGGGGGAAAAGATGTCGGACTATGAGATTGAGGATCGCAACCGGGTACGTCGACTGCGGGAGAAAGCGCGCTACGACAAGGCCACCGTGCACGCCGTCCTCGATGCGGGACTCGTCGCCCACGTCGGCCTCGTGCAGGATGGGCAGCCCTTCGTCATCCCCATGATCTACGGGCGCGAGGAAGGCGTTCTCTACCTCCATGGCGCGAAGAAGACCCGTGTCATGCAGCTCTTTGGTTCCGGGGCACCCGTCTGCGTCAACGTAACGCTCCTGGACGGCTTGGTCGCCGCGCGATCGGCCTTCAGTTCATCGATGAACTACCGATCGGTCACTCTCTTCGGCCGTGCCAAGGCCATCGAAGAAGAAAGTGAGCAACTGAGGACCTTGAAAATCATCTCGGACCATGCCTTTGCCGGACGCTGGGAAGAACTTCGGGACCCCCTCGACTCAGAAATCAGGCAGACCGGAATCGCGGCGCTCGAAATCGAATCGGCGTCGGCGAAGGTCTCCGAAGGGCCCCCGGACGACGAGGATTTCGACTACGCGACCCCAGTGTGGGCCGGCGTAGTCCCCATCGTCAACCAGCTCGGAGAGGCCGAGGACGACCCGCGACTGCTTGCGGGAGTTTCGCTCTCGCCCTCCATCGCCGCACTTCAGGGAACTCGCCGGTAGCCCGAGAGGTCCTCGCGGAAACGATCCAGGGCAGCGACTCTCGTTTAAGAGGCCAAGTCCCCAGAGAACCCGCTTTCAGCGGTCCCAGAAT
>DUCH01000521.1:0-1390 GCA_012959865.1 Myxococcales bacterium
GACTATGTTCGCATAAATATATGTCCGGCCCTGCACGAGCATATCCGCGATGCGGGTGAGGATTTGGGTATCGGCGATGCGGTTTTCGACGTGGGCTGCAGGATTGGCCCCTCGGAGATCGGTGTACTCGCATCCTTGGGCCGCTCGGGGGTCGAAGTGTATCGGCGGCCTCGGGTGGCAATCCTGTCCGGGGGTGACGAGTTGGTTGAGATCGACGGCGATGTTTCCGGCGGTCGCATCGTTGCCTCCAACGCGTACGCGCTGGCCGCTGGGTGCCGCCTGCTGGGCGCCGAGCCCAGCTACCTGGGGATTGCCTCGGACCAGCCAGAAAGTGTGGAACAGCAGTTCAGGTCGGCGCTCTCGGCGGATTGCATCGTGAGCACCGCCGGTGTTTCCGTCGGAGACCATGATCATGTGCGCCCAGTCCTCGAAAAACTTGGCTGTCGACTCCAGTTCTGGGGCGTGCGAATGAAGCCCGGCTATCCCCTGGCGTTTGGTCGCTTTGACTCGGTCGGGGGATCGGGGGACGGGATGGGGCCCTTGGTTTTCGGTTTACCCGGAAACCCTGTATCCGCCACGGTCTGCTTTGAGTACTTCGTTCGCCCGGCTCTACTCAGAATGATGGGTCGGCGCGATCTTTTCCGCCCGCGCGTGGAGGCTCGGGTGGTCGATGGTTTGAGTAAAAAACCCGGTCGTCTTCATTTCGTTCGTGTCACTCTGGAGCGCCGAGAGGGGGAATGGCTCGCGCGGAGTACTGGGAACCAGAGTTCGGGCGTGATGACCTCAATGGCTCGGGCCGACGGTCTGCTGGTTTTTCCCGAAGAGGCCAGTGCGTTGGCACCGGGCGAGAAAGCCTGGGTCGAGGTTTTGGATGGAGGAGTCTTCGCCAGATCCAAGCCGGTTTTCTAATTTCTGGCTGGCCTCCCAGATTTCCGGGTACAAGCTCGTGAAATTTGACTTGCCCAGAGCCTGCTCGGTCTTCCCCGTCTGTGGCTGGAGCGCGGCGCGGCTATGAGGACGGTCGTGAGGACGGCCATGAGGACGGTTATGGGCGCGGCTAAATAGGGCGCGGCTATAGGGACGCTTATGGGGACGGTTCGGGGGGCGGCGGCTGGGGGCTCGTCTGGCCTTCGTCGATCTGCCCGCCCGACAAAATGGCGCGCAGAATCTGATAGGGGGCTTCGAGAAGATCGGGGAGGCCTTCGGCGAAGCTGCGCCCGGGAAGCGATCTTACCTGGGGACGACTCAAGTCTCCATCGACTTGGTAGTAAGTCCCGACGAGTCCGCGCTCGGATCCCGGGAGAATCACCTTGACGAGGGGAATCGATTCGAGGAGTTGGCCCGCGCTGCGGAAGAGGAAAAGGCCGGCCACTCCAATCAGATCGTAGGG
>DUCH01000521.1:1450-1748 GCA_012959865.1 Myxococcales bacterium
AATTCGAAGTTCCGGGTCTGAACGCGATGGTCCTTCAGGTTCATATCAGCGGTCATGGACTCATAGGGAATCGCCGCTTCATCGGCGTAGGCGTTGTAGCCTTCGCTTGCTTGGGCGAGGGCAAGCAGAACCGGGATTTCCTGCCGGCCCAATGCGCCTTGGCGGGCCTCGACATCAGCCCTTCCAGCGAGGTCGGTCAACAGGGACTGCTCGGGGTGCAGACTGCCCTCCAGAGACCCTGAGATATCCAAGGTTCCCGTGATATCGCCGGGGCGGATCCCGAAGAGCTCTCCCACCC
>DUCH01000522.1 GCA_012959865.1 Myxococcales bacterium
ACTATCTCGTCCCTTCCTCCGCGGCCGACCCACAGCTTGCATTCGACCACCTGTTTCCGGGTGAGCGGGGGCATATGTTCGGCGTTCTTGAGTGTCAGGACAAAGGGGGGAAGAGCGTTGTCCTTCGGGCGTTTTCGTCGCTCCACGAAGGGGTCCGGCAGGTCGATGGTTGGGTCCCGCCGATCCTGAGTCCTGAAACTTACCGAGATATTCTTCTCCCCGGTCAGGCCGAGATCAAGAAGCTGACTGGACTGATCCAGAGCCTCGATCCCGCGTCGTCCCAATGCATCGAGCTGTTGGGAAAGCGCAGGAAACTATCCCAGGGCTTGATGGGAGAAATTCAGTCCCTTTATTGGTTTCACAATTTTCGCGGCGAAAAACGACCCTTGCGCGAGGCTTTTCTTTTCCCCGAAAGCATTCCAGGCGGCGTTGGCGAATGCTGTGCACCCAAACTGCTCAATCACGCGGCTCGGACAGGTCTCACGCCCGTCGGTATCGCCGAGTTCTACTGGGGGGCGGCCAGCCCTTCGGGCAAACTGAAGGCGGGCGAGTTTTATCCGTGCTGCGAGGCGCGTTGTCGCCCGATCCTCGGATTCATGCTCTGCGGAGTTCAAGGTGAGCACTGACCACGTTCTCAAGAAGGCTCAGGGTCTCGATCCCCATCGGGTTCTCGACCCCCATCCCGTTCTCGACATTGTTCACGAAGACCCCGAATTCGTCGTGGTCAATAAGGCCAGCGGCATGCTTTCGGTGCCTGGCCGTGGACCTGACAAAGTGGATTGCGTCAGCAATCGGGTCCGGGCTCTTTATCCGGGATGTCCGGAGCAACCGGCGGTACATAGGCTAGACATGGATACGTCCGGACTGATAGTGGTCGCGCGGACCACAGCTTCCCACCGGGATCTTTCGATCCAATTCCATCGCCGTCAGACAGAGAAGCGGTATGTCGCTCTTCTCCAGGGAGAGCTGTCGGGGGAGCGGGGTACGCTTGAGCTTCCCTTCCGGCTCGATATCGACAACCGCCCTATGCAGATTTACGACCCCGTGCATGGGAAGCTCGGAGTTACCCGATGGGAGAAGGTTGGCATCGAAAACGGACTGACCCGTGTTGTCTTTCAGCCCATCACCGGACGAACCCATCAGCTCCGAATTCACTCGGCCCATGCCCAAGGGTTGGGAATTCCGATTGTGGGCGATCCTCTTTACGGTCGCGGTACGGGCCCGGGCCAGTTAAAACTCCATGCTTGCGATCTCAGCTTCTTTCACCCGTCGACCCGGGAGAAAGTGGCGTTCCACTCGCCGGTCCCCTTCTAGTCCGAACACTCAGGCTCTGCCTTAATTTCGCGCTGGAGGCGGACGTTGGGACGGAGGCTTCACCTGCTTATCGACCCGCATCAGGCCGGCGCACCGCGGTAGTAGAGCCAGAGAAAGAGCGAGCCGGCGCTTCGGTAGGGGGCCCAATGGGCGACCAGATCCTTCGCTTGGCCCGGCGTGGGGCGTTCATTGAGTCCCTTGAGTCGTGCAAGAGCCACACGCAGAGCGAGGTCGCCCGAAGGAAAAATATCGCTGCGGCCCAAGGAAAACATCAAGTAGATTTCCGCACTCCAGCGGCCGAAGCCTCGAAGCGCCGTAATGGCCTCGATCGCGGCTTCGTCATCGAGTTCGGCCAGTCCGTCGAGGTCGAATGTGCCCTCGACCATGGCCCTTGCCAGTCCCTTGGCGTACTCGACCTTACGACCCGACA
>DUCH01000523.1 GCA_012959865.1 Myxococcales bacterium
CCCGTTAAAGAGGAGGCCCTGGGTGGGCATCCAACTCCGAAGAAACAGCAGAACGCCAACGATCGTGAACGAGTGATAGACGTAGATCCCGAAAGAAATTTTTCCTAGATAGTCGAGCGGCCGGTTCTCGAGCTTCAGCAAGCTACGCGGGTTGGCGGCCAAATTGACGATCAGCACCGCGAAGGCCGAACCCCAAACCACATTGTCGAATTGTTGGTAGTTCTGGTTCGTCCACAGGGAGAAAAAAATCAGCCCTAGGGCGGCCAGCTGGGTCAAGGGGAAGTAGAGAACCCGGAGAACCCGATCAAAGCCGCCGTGGAGCCAGTAGGCCGCCAGAGCCCCCATCGCCATGCATTCCAGCTTCAGCGTCCACAGGAAATTGATAGCGATCCGCCAGGAAGAGTAGTCTGAACCCGCGGACCCAAGCGCCACGGCGATTCGGGGCAACGCGAACCGTAAACCCACCATCACGAAAATGACGGCCACGATTCCGAGCAGCGCGTGGCTCCGGAGTCCACGCAGAAGGACCGGCCACAGAAGATAGAACTGCTCTTCGACGCCCACGGACCAGAGCGGCCCGGCAAGAGGAGTAATGCCAAACGTGACCCAGGCCAGGTTGGGAAGAAAAGCGAGGAAGAGCGCCAGTTTCGGCAGCAGATCGCCTTTCGTAACCACCTGGGGGTGGACGAGCAGATCCGCGGTCAAGGGCAGGATCAAGAAACCCAGAACTACAATCAAGTAGTAGAGGGGCCAGATCCTGAGGATTCGGCGCATATAAAAGCGACGAACTCGAATATTTCCTGTGCGTGCCGATTCCTCAAGCAGGAGGTAGGTGATCAGGAAGCCACTGAGCGAAAAAAAACAGACAACCCCATAGGGACCCAGGCTATGCAGAACGGGAATTGAGATCCAATTGGGCATCTGGGAAAAAGACTTGAGCGCCTCTATGTGATAGAGGAGAACCGAAAACGCCGCGAAAAACCGCAGTCCATTCAGGCCCGGAAAATGAATCCTTTTTTCCGCCGGGTCGATGGGGACTGGGAACGCGGGCGCTTCCGGACCGCCCGAGCCGTCAGTGGAGGCTCCACCGCTTTCCCCGTCATTCGTCATCTTCCACCCAGAATAGCCGAGAAAGAGGACCCGGGAGGCGCAGATACCTCAGGGCTGGGGCTGGGGCTGGGACGGGGGCGGGGCCGACAAGACACCGGCATCCTCCAACCAGCCCAGGAGGCCGGCGGCCACCCGGCGATGCCCCTCTGCGGAGGGGTGAAAGGGATCGTTGAAGAAGGCCCCGTGCGTCGTATCCCGACTGCCCATCAGAAAAGGAGCAAGGTCCAAGGCCTCGAGCGCATGGCGCTCCGCTTCCGCCAAGATCCGACGATGCAGCCCCGACAGCGGATAGGGGCCCTCCTCGCCCAGGTAAATCGGAACCACCGCCACCAGCATTCGGGGGCTCCCATCGGGGTCGCGCCCGAGCCCCGCCATCTCGGCAAAACCGCGCTGGAGCCGTTGCCAAGACTCGCCTGCATGGAGGGATTCGAAGTACTCGACGTGGCGACCCGACACGACCGCCAGGTAGTCGGGCGATTGACGGGCCGGTCGAACCGGCCGGGTCCACGGCTCTTGGAATGAGCGCCAGAGCAACAAGAATACGCGGGAATTCGACAGCCATTTGAGGACAGCCTGGCTCGGACGCAATTTTGTCTCGGCCTCTCGGGACATGGCCGTCAATCCCTGCAACTCGAGACTGAAGGTCTGCGGATCGTTGAGCGAATATGCGTAGATGATCAGATCGGGCGAGTGGGCGAGACCCAGGGTGCGCAATCGTTCGACGATCTGATCGCTATTGTACCCGCTGACCCCAAGATTCAGGACTTCGAAACGGGGCCCCGACTGACTTCGGTCGTTCAACATCCTCTCCAGTTGCTGGGGAAAGGCAATTCTCTGATCCACCGTGAGCCCGTAGGCGATCGAGTCTCCGACGATCGCGATGCGATACACCTCCGCAGGTTTGGCGAGGGCGCGCTCACGATCTCGCATCCCGGAGCTGTTGATCTGAGCCGTTCCGTCCCTCGAAAGAGGCTGAAGTTCGTACCGCAGCCGAGGGTTGTCGCTGAGCCGAAAGTTTTCTCGGTAGATGACATGGATCCCGGGATCGATCCCGGCCAAACGAGCGATTCCCTCGGCGATGAGCAGGCCCAGGACCAGGCCGGCCAGCACCAGCGATCCCTTCGCGACAGAGCGCCGCCACCGTGATCGCATTCGATTCATCCCACCGACCCCCGCGACCCATCATAGTCACTTCGCCGAATTGAGAACACCCAGAAGACTATTGAAATCGTCGGTCCACAGGGGCTCGCCCATATAGGCGGTGGGACTCAACTGGCCAAATGCAACTTTGGACCCGTCCAGCCGCAACTCCCTCATGCGCTTTTCCGCCAATATTTGCAGGGTCCGCATTCGGGCGGGATCGCGACTCAAGAAAATCCATCGCGCGGGGCCGGCAATTTTAAGTCCAAACTCCGGGTTGTTCACACTCATCACTTCGAGCCCGTAGCTTTGCCCAATTCGGTAGAGGATCGGCGCAAGATTGAAATGACGATTCGAAACGTGAGCCGCGATCAGGCCCGATGGTTTGAGGTGCTCGAGAAAAAGCCCGTAGGCTTCTCGGGTCAGCAGGTGAAAGGGAATCGCGTCGCTCGAGAAGGCGTCGATGACGAGAATGTCGAAATTATTCCGCTGACCTCGGTCGAGTTCCTGCTGAAGGGAAAGGCGACCGTCACCCGGGACGACCTCGATCGATGCAGGGCTATCTTCTAGGAAGGTAAAGTAGCCCCCCCCACTGGCGAACCGTACGACCGCAGGATCGATTTCGTAGAAGCGAATCGCATCGCCAGCCTGGCCATAGGCCGCAAGACTTCCGGCCCCCATCCCAATGATGCCCACGTTGAGGAACCCACCGCCAATCCGTTGGGCCAGGGCCAGGCCAATCCCCGTCGAAACCCCGTAGTAGGAAATCGGCCGTCGTCGATACCCGGTGCCCAGCAGTTGGGCCCCATGAATGGTCGACCCATGCTTGAGAATCCGGCGTCTGTTCTCTGGAGAATCCTTTTCCCAGTCCATAATCCGGAGCACCCCGAAAAAGTTACGCTCCGTGTGGATCAGGCCCACTGGGTCGACCCGCATGCCCGCAATCGTCACGCCAAAAACCGCCACACTGATCGCGCCCACTCCCCAAACACGCCAGTAGCCCCGCGTCAGGGACAATCCGCTTTCAGGGTCTCTCGCGAAGAGATAGACGAGCACCCCCCAGGCCACTCCGTAGGCCAGTTGCAACTCGATGTATTCGTCGAAGATTCGCGGCGCGATCAGACCGACGAAGAGACCTCCCAGGGCGCCGCCCCCCGACAGTCCGAGATAGAAGGAGGTCAACGAACCCGCGGAGGGACGCAGCCGGTAGAGTTCTCCATGAATCAGCATGCAGAACGAAAAGAGAATTGTCGCGAAGAGGGGAATCTGCACGAAAATCGACCAGAAAAATCTTGATGCGATTCCCGCTTGAGGAATCCAGAGAACCACTAGGTATTTGAGAGCCAGCGCTACCAGGAGCACCCCGAGCCACAGGGGCCGACGGTAAAAACGCTCCGATGAAAAGCAGATGATGTAGCTGCCCAGATATAGGCCGAGGGGCAAAATCCATAGAAAGGGAAAGCTCGCCACATCGAGACAGAGCTTGTTCGTAACCGCCATCAAGACAATCACCGCGCAAGCCGAAAGCAACATCCATAGGAAATACCGGCCGACGGACAGATTCCCCGGTTTTTTCTCGCCCTGCCCGATTCCGACTCGCGGTCCTCCCGGCGCTCTCACGACCGCCATCAGGCCCGCCGCGAGAATCAATATCGTGGCTGCGCCAAACCCCAGCGACCATAGCCACCCCGCATCGCGCATCGGAAAAAAGGGCTCGATCAGAAGGGGGAAACTGAACAACGCAACCAGAGAGCCCAAATTGGACACCGCGTAGAGGGGATAGGGCGAGCGATCCGAGTAACGAACGGCGAACCACGACTGGAGGAGCGGGCCCGTCGCCGAGAGCACGATAAATGGAAGACCCACCGTAGAGACCAGCATCATCACGATCGCGATCGATGGGTCCGCTTCAAATCCCTCAGGTCGCCACTGTTCACCGGGCGTCACGGGAAGAAGGAAAAGCGCGCCTCCAAACGCAATTGCGTGAGCGAACCACTGATAGCGAGGCTCGAGAAAGCGCACCAATCCGTAGGCATAGAGATACCCAAAGAAGAGCGCCACCTGGTAGAACATCAAGCAGGCCGTCCAGACACCGGGCCCACCGCCAAACCACGGCAGAATCAGCTTGCCCAACATCGGTTGGACGAGAAAGAGCAGGAAAGCACCCGAAAAAACGGCCGCTGCAAAGAGAACTACAGGGAAATTGGTTCGCTGATCCACTCGGTGCGCCTTTCCTGCTGTAGCTCTCTCGCTGTAGCTCTCTTCCTGTAGCTCGCTTCTCTATAGGCACCCCACGGCTTCCCGCGACGCGCTTTAGTCCCCGCGGTCCGGCGTCAGGTTAATGTAGAGATCCCCCAAGATCGTCTTCCTAACGAATTTCAGATGCGACCGCTGCCTCAGCACTCTGTAGCTCGGTAGATCAAGAATCGCATAGCGGGATTTGACTCGCGGCAAGCGACTCGCCGAGTTGAACCAGGAAATACCGATGCCTTCTGGAATTCCTATGAGCAATGGATTCTCGGCGACAAACTGGGGCACCAAGATTGTATTCTCCCAGCCGTTCTTCTCGGCATTATATTGGATGATGGGAGAAATCTGTCGAATAAATTCTTCGAGTCGCCGGTTTTCGAAGGAAAACCGGTCCTTGAAGAAGACCTGCTCATGAGCGGCCGTGAAATCTGGAAGAACAGCGAGATTGCCCGCGATGAGGAGACCCACGAGAACCCATCGCTTTCGATCGATGAGAACGAGAGTACAGAGAAGGAGAGCGGGGCCGAAGAGTCTGTAGTCCCTCCACGCAAAAACGTCATAAAGAAGAATCGTCAATACGATCAACGATCCCGAGCCAGCCAGAATCACGTACGATTCTCTCAATTCCTGCTCGCGATCGCTCCGACGCCAAAAAAGAAAAACCGCCCACAAAACCGTGATGACCATCTGAAGCCGGAGCATCAGCCACAACGCTCGATTGTCACTTCCGAAGAAATGCCCCAGGCTGAACCAGGCGTGCTCGGCCAATCCAGCGATGCCGTCCACCAGCGACCGTTCGAACCGCATGAGGAGATCGCTCGCCACGTTGGAATAGGGAGCCGCGACCTGGTTGTAGAAAACGAAGCTCGTCACCACCAGAAAGCAAGAAGCCCCCAAGGCCTGGAGGAGATTCAAGCCGAGCCTGCGGCGAAGGTGCAGGAAGTAGGGAAAGAAGAGGAACGAAAAAGTGAGCTTGGAAACAGCCGCCAGAGCGATCCCCACGGCAAAGAGCCCAAGAAACAGCGGAGAAGGGCGATCGGGGTCGGCGATGGTTCGACTGAAACAACCGGCCAGCAGAATCGCTAGGGCCATAAAAAAAGCGAGCCGCATATCGGTGATCATGTAGAGGTGCAGAGGCCAGCAGGTAGCCAGAATAAGACCGAGCAGTGAAAGCTGAACAAATCCCGGTCGAGCGATCACTACGAAGAAAACAATCGCCAGGGTGACGATCACGACATTTACGATTGGGGCGGTGTAGTAATTCCATCCGATTGCCCCGCTTATCGCCCCGAGGAGCATCGGGTAGACAGGACCGTGCGCGTAGAAATGGATAAACGAAATCGGCGCCGGCCTCTCGTTGGCCGTGTAGTAACCCCCATCGAAACCGACTGCGCCAAAAGTCGCCGCTTGGTGCCAGTTATAGACCTCGTCGGACCACTGTGGCATGTAGTTGGCGATTTCTGCTCCGGGGGTGGTGTAAATCAGCAACCCGGCCACAATCGCGGGAATCGCCGAAACGATTGCGCCAAGCAACCAGTGCAGCCCGCCAAAGGAACCTTCCATTGGCCGCGCGGATTTTTCGCTGGAAGGGGTGCCGCCTGTTCGCATGAATCGACCAGTCCGAAAGTGCCTGAATTGGATTTTTCTCGGGCGCTGCTGCCCCAACTCGGTTCCTTTGAGGAGAATCGCACGAAGCTTATCCGAAAGCCCGCAAAAGCCGAAAGATCGCGCAGTGCTCAAAAATCCGTGCCCGCGGAGCGCCGCATCCGCGTCGGGTCGATCAACTCCGGATATGCCGAAAGAGATCTTGTCGGACTGTCGGATTGCTGATCTTCCAGACACAACCGTCGGCGAAGTAGTGGTGGACATTCAGAATTGCAATCATCACCGCCGGGAGGAGAAAACCACCCTGAGGTCCGAGCGCGGAGTTCGCGGGGCCGGTTAGCAGCCAGGGAATAAGCGGATTCCACACAGCCCCCAAAGCGATCAGCGCGGCCGCGTAACCCAACATGTGGACCGCGATACGCCGTGGGTTCGGATTCTGCCCCTCAAAGCGTCGGTTTATTTCCACCCGAACCGGAAACATTAGATATTGCAGCGCGTGACTGATCTGAACCCAAAAAATTGCCCGCATATCGTACGCGATCGCGATGTACCAGAGGTGTATTGCGAGCCACGGTAACGCCACGCGAAGTGGAGGCCAAGCGCTTGTCCGCTTCACGTAGCGCCGCATTCCGTCGACGCCTATGAGACAGACCGCAAAGGCCCCTACCGCAATCACAGGATAGATCGCCGTGATCGTATCCACGAACTTCGCTTCAAGCCCCAGTTCGCGGAAGACAACCCGGGTAACCCGACTGAAGCGCAGAAAGGCAACCACGTGAAAGACCAACATCGCGACCAGTCCTCTCCGAATGAGAGTCCGCTCCAAATCCTCGAAGGGCCGGCGCGCGAGGTAAGCGAAGGATGCCATCATCCCCCACGCCTGGCCCGTGTAGTGCCAGGCGAGGTAGACCCCCGATGCAACAAGCAGCAAATAAACCGGAAGCACCGTCATCGGCAACAGCGCCATGCTCATCGCCGCGTAGGTCAATAGCCCGACAGGCACGTAGATAGCCGCCCATCGGTAACGTTCGACCATCTCTCGGCGCTGATAGAGGAGACGATACGAAGCGATGAAGTGCGGCATGTTGATCGCGATCGTCAAAATCAACAGCCTCTCGAAGAACACCTCCGGGCCGACAGCGAAGAAAACGGGAACAAGCAGAAAGGAAAATCCGCCGACGCAGAATACGTCGAGCCAGGGAGTCGTGATCGCACGAGTCGTGATCGCAGGAGTAGAAGCAGCCATGTCCTTCGGCAAGAGCATAGGAAAAATGAGCGTCCCATGTCGCCCTGGCCACCGCCTTCGATCCCGTGTCAGGGGTGCATGGCAATGGAGCCGCCGCGATCAACGCATGGCTCAAGGACTGGGCGGAACCGGGGGCGCATCGATATTCTGGAACTCTTCGCTGACCCCGCGCACTTTGGGCGTGATGCACACGATCCAAGCGATGAGTGCCGCCCCAACCGGAAGGCCGGGGAGCCATGTGAACGCTGCGATCCAGACCCCGAAGAATCCGAGGAGCCGAACACCCGCATAGGCGACTCGCTTCGGCGAGTTGAATCCGCGTGCATTCACGAACCCGCCGTTTGCGATGAGAAGCGCGGCGAAGATCGGCCACGGGATGCCAACGTCTCGTCCTTGTCGCGTTCTTGTTGCGCGTTCCGCTACCGACTTTGCGCCGCCGAGGCGATCGCGCGGAAAGCCGCGTCGCGTTCGCGCTCGTCGAGATCTTGCGGTGCTTGCGCGGCGAGCTGCGCAACAACGACTTTACGCTTCATATCGATCCAGAGGTATTGGCCGAACGCGCCGGCACCATAGAACTCTCCATCGTATCCCCGAGGAACCCAGAACTGCATCGCGTAGCCGGATGAATCAGGCGTCGGCTCTTGGAAATCCGCGTTAGGCGATCCCGCCAACTCGACCCAACCGTCGGGAACGAGTTGGTGCCCGTTCCAGATGCCGTTTTGCAAGTAGAACTCACCGAGATGAGCGAAGTCGATCAGGCGCGCCGCGAGGCAGCAGTGTCCGAAGGCGACTCCGGAGGATCCCGGGACGTTCTGAGACCAGGTCGCATCGCCACCGATCCCAAGTCGATCCCATAATCGGTCCTGGACGATGTCCACGAAGCGTAGGCCGTAGGCACCTCGCAGTACCCCCGACAATACGTGGGTATCGGTCGCGAGATAGTTGAAGTCTGTTCCGTCGGGCACGCGGCGGCCCAACTCGCCTGCGAAATCATCGAGGTTCTGATGCAGCCGAAAGATTCGAAAATACATCCAGTTGCGCTCGGGGAATCCCTTAAAATGAAAGAAGTCGACGCCGGACGACATCATCATGACGTGCCGGATCGAGGCTTCGCCGTAAGCGGTGCCTTCGAATTGTTTCGCGTACTTTTCCACCGGGTCGTCGAGGCTATGGATCACGCCTTCGTGAAGCGCCATTCCGATGATCGTGCCCGTGAAGCTCTTCGATGCGGACCACAGATGGTACCGGCTCTCGGAGGTTGTTTCTCCGCGGTAGTCCTCGAGTACGACCTGGCCACCGTGGAGAGCGAGGATTCCCTGGGCCTTGGCCCTCGTGAGATATTCCGAGATCGAGCGGTTTGCCCCTTGGAATTCGTACCGAATGGATTGCACGTCCAGAGGCTGCAGCGCGCGCTCGAATGCGTGGGGTCGTGGAGCTGCAGCCAACCGGTCGAAGGGCACGTCCTTGTCCCAATTTCGAAACGTTGTGGCCAGGCTCGCGCGGTCTTCTCCGCCAAGTATCTGGGTGGACAGTGTCTCCGGCCACGTTCGCATGGGTCGCTGATCCGACCAGGGTTCGGCAACCCAGATTGCGAAGCAAGCGACCAAAGTGACTATGGACACGACCACTCCGAGCAATCGCCGAATCCATTTCATTTCAATTCTCCTGTTTGACTGACGCGGCGACCTTATTGTGATTTTGCATTGATTCGTTCGCAATTCAAGGTGTAGGGGAACGGTTCACTTCGGCCAATAGCGTGGGCAGTTCTCTGTCGCCTGGGATATTCTTCCGCCGCCACCCGCATGCGGCGGGTGGCGAGTCCGCGGCCCTACGGTGATATAGAGTGACTCACTTCGAGTTCATCAGCGTATCCCTCTCGATCGTGTACGCACTGTCGATCGCAAGGTGTCTCGACGCATTTTCCGCGGCATTTGAACCGAGTCGCCGATACTGGGTCCACTTCACTTGGCTCTGTGTGAAACTGGTGAACCCCGCCGTCCTTTGGTGGTCCCTATGGGATCTCCGCGGGCAAGAACAATATACTTTTCTATCATTTCTGGGAATGTTGCTGATCGCCGGCACACTCTACCTTCAAATAATCACCCTGGTGACTTCGGATCCCGGTGGCGTCTCGAATTGGCGAATTCACTACTACGCGAAGCGTAAAATCTTTTTCGGTGCAAACATCGCTCTGCTTATTCAAGTGATCGTCGCGGGTCAGCTTTTGTTTGGTAGCTCGTTTTTCAGCCTAATCACGCTCATCCAGATCGGTACGGCGGTTTTATCCGGAATCGCCATGATCTCCGAAAATGAAAAGGTCCATGCTTGGATCGCCGCCCTTGGAGCCCTCAACATGTTTGGCGCAGCGTTCGGCTTGGCCAGCTTCGGGACCTAGCCCCAAAAAATAGGACCTGTTCACTTCGCACTCGCGAAAGCCGGCGGGGGGGCCGCTCCGAAGGCACATTCAGGAATCCGATAGTCGAAGCATCGCGAATGTCCGGCGTCCACTTGGGCACAGCAAAGTCCCCGCCCATGACAGAATGAGCCCTGGGCCAAGGGAGACGTCTTCTACCCTGCCCCGTCGTCCCGAGACGGGGCTCCCCGTAAGTGTGAACGGTCGGGTGATAGTTTACAAAAGTCCGGGCGCATCCTTTACACCAAGCGCTACTACGATGGAAATGCGGAGGCCGCCCTGATCCTGCTCCACGGGTCGGGAGCCCGCCACGGGGCTCCCCGTAGCGATTTAACATAACGCCCAGGCTCGGACGTTGTGCCAGAACCCAGCTTGAATGTCCTATCCCCCTCTTAGCAAAATCGTTCT
>DUCH01000524.1 GCA_012959865.1 Myxococcales bacterium
GAAGAGCGGGAATACCATAACGTTTCCCAACACTTCTGAGGGATCTGTTGACCCTGGCCACGCTTCTCTGCGGGCGAATTCCGGGGCAGATAGGGCCCAGAGACTTTGCGGGTCTGGTGGTCGAGCAATTGAGTAAGAACTATGATCACTAAAAACGTCGAAACCCCCGACATTTCGGTTCTTTTTCTTGATTCTCAGTCTATCGGCTCGCATTTTGGTGTCAAGCATCCAGCTCGCAGATAGATCTTATAAACCTTTGTTTTAAAAGGGGTCTTAGGATGTTTTGGGAGAAAGCCACCCAGAAAGGTTGAAGAGCGTTTCCATGAATCTTATTGAGGCGAGTCGGTGCCGCTCAGTTCCCTGCAAATTTTCCACTCTGCCGGGGCCCGAACACATCAATTTGGACGTTTTAGGCAAAATTATCGATAACACTGTATCAAGATCCACCCACCCAATTGCCGGTCAAGTGCCGGAAAACGAACGCCACTTGTCAACTTTCGTACCTTTCGGGTGTCTCGATTTGTCGTTCGCCATTTTTTGCGGACCCTTCGGCGAGGAAATATCATTCCCTGATTGGGAAGAGAAACGACCTGAGTTTCTTCCCCCCCAGGCATGTTCACCGAGGCTACAAAGCATCGACCGAGCGCAGTTCGCGATGGCTCAGGGTGTCTCCGAAAGATCGAGGATCTCAACCCCACTCGGCCTGGAAAAAACGAATTCTTCGGGACTAGGCGATTGATTGAGAACGATTCCCGAGAAGCGAATCGTAGTGCGGTTGCCGAATAGATCCACGATCGACGTGGACGAGACCTCGCCGCTCTCGGGTTCAACCACCAGTGAAAGCCGTTCATAGCTCGCATCCTCTCTCGGCAAGAGTTGTACTTCAATGCCCCCTGGACCGCAGTTCAAGGTCGAAGCGTTGAACGTTTCCGCCAAGCGCGCGGCACCAAAGAGAAATTGCAAGGCGGCGCCTGCGAGATACCCCTCTTCCAAGCGAAATCGAGTTGCTTCAGCGGCATCGACATCGTAAACCCAGAGAATTTCGCCGTTGCTGATGACAAAACTCGCGTCGGGCTCGAGATAGCTCCAGCGCATTCGGCCGGGTTTGGCAAAAAGAACCGTCCCTCGGCTCACATCTGTGCTCTCTGGCAGAGCGCCCGCGAGTACTCCCGACTGGGTGCGTTGTTCAAATTCTGCGCTCAGGTCCTGGATAGCGTCATAGCGGCCTTGGATGAGCGCGAGAGTCGCCTCGGTCGACGGACACTCGGCCGCGGGAGCCTCTGCTTCCTCTGCCCCTTCGGGCTGGATGAGCGCTGGCTGGGCGTGGGCGAGACGCACCAGCATCAACGGCAGAAGCAACATGCGGACCACGACCGGACCGTTACTCCTCATTGGGGTCGCGGAGAAAAACTTCCCTGGGTCGATTGCCGACCTGCGGACCGACCATTCCATCTTGCTCCATTTTTTCGATGATTCGAGCAGCACGGTTGTAGCCTACCTTGAGCCGCCTCTGAACGTAGGAAATGGACGCATTCCGCGTCTCGGCAACAATCGCCACGGCGGGATCAAACATCTCGTCGACGTCCCCATCGGCCTCCTCGGAGAACTCTGGGCCCTCCTCGGTAAAGCGGGCCAGTTCCTCATCAAAAATGGGCTTCCCTTGATCCCTCAAAAAGTTGACCAATTCTACGACTTCTTTCTCGCTCACGAAGGGCGCATGGAGCCGATGCAACTGAGCCGTCCGGGGGGGAAGAAAGAGCATATCTCCGAGCCCGAGCAAACTCTCTGCTCCTTTCTGGTCAAGAATCGTCCGGGAATCGGTCGCTGACGACACTTGAAAAGAGACTCGCGAGGGAAAATTTGCCTTGATGACCCCCGTAAGAACATCCACGCTGGGCCTCTGGGTCGCCAGCACAAGGTGAATTCCGGCCGCTCTGGCCATTTGCGCCAGCCGCTGCAGAGACTCCTCGACATCCTTGGCCACCATGACCATCAGGTCAGCCAGTTCATCGATCACAACGACGATATATGGCAGAGGAGCCCACTGGACTGTTTCCGGCTCGTCGGTGCTGCCGGTTGATCTGGGCTTGAGCTCAAAGCTCAGATTTCCGCTGGCAATCTCCTCGCGGGCCTTTGCGTTGAATTGGTCGATGTTGCGCACCTGGACCGAACCCATCATGAGATAGCGTTCTTCCATCTTCCTCACGATCCCTTGGAGCGCCGCCGCCGCTCTCTTGGGATTCGTAACGACGTCGGCAATCAGATGCGGAATGCCCTCGTACACGGACAATTCCAAGAGTTTCGGATCGACTAGCAGGAGCTTTAATTCGTCCGGCGTCGCCCGACAGAGCAGCGAGCAAAGGAATGCATTCAAAAAGACGCTCTTGCCAGTACCCGTAGAACCCGCAACCAGCAGATGCGGCATTTTAGCCAGGTCCGAAGTCACCGGATTGCCGAAGATGTCCATCCCCATGGCAACGGCCAAGGGCGACTCGCTCTTTCGAAAGCTGTCGCTGTCCAGAAGAGTTCGGAGATACACCGTCTCGCGCGTCGGATTCGGAACTTCGATCCCTACAACGTTCTTTCCCGGCAAAGGAGCGATAATCCGGATCGAAATCGCCCGAAGCGCCATGGCAAGATCGTCCGTCAGCCCGACTATCTTGTTGACTTTAATCCCAGCTGCAGGCTGGTACTCGTACATCGTGATGACCGGACCGGGGTGAACTCGGACGACCGTCCCCTGCACTCCGAAATCCGCCAGTTTCTTCTCAAGAATACGAGAATTCATCAAGAGGCTATTTCGATCAAATTTGCGCGAATCTTCGGGCGGCCGGGCGAAGATCGAAGAGTCGGGTTGCTGAAAAGGCCCCGAGAAACCGCCCTCCTCGAATTCGAACGCCTCCTGCTCGGGCTTCCGGTCCCGCTCCCGCTCCTGGGCGTGATCGACGATTTGCGGTCCGTGACCGCTCTTGCTCGTTACCGGTGGCTCTGTGCTGGCCGAAAGGGTTCGATGCGCCTGCGCGGGCGGTTCCGATTGAGGGTCAGCGTTGGGCATCCGCAACTCGGCGACTCGGCTTCGCCGGGCGCGCTGCTCTTTCCACACCACCAAAGAGGCCCAACCGCGTGTCAGAGCCGAGAAACTGTCGCGGGTCGTCCCAAGTGCCGCCGCGAACGCGCCCTGGGTCAAGTTCCAGAACGCCACGACCAACCTGAGCGAAAGCGCAGCGAGTGATTTCGCTCCGCCCCCCACCGCCCCGAGAGCTGTACCGGTTGAAATCCCGGTCACACAGAGCAGGCCCACAAGAAAAATCAGCCCATTGACGAGGAGCGCTCCCCAGCGACTGAGCAGGAGCTGCTCAAACTCCGCCAGCCGACTTCCGAGAAGGCTGTCGGGCGCCCCCGCAAAATAATGTGGAATGAGATTTCCGAAGAGCGGCGGTAGGCAAGCCACTGACACGACCAGGAGGCCACTTCCTACCCAGAACCGCGATCTGAACGGGGGCACCCCCCGGCCCAATACCAAGCTGCCCCCGAGGAAAGCAGCGGCGGCGACAAATACGATGGATCCCATGCCCATCAGCCACAACAATCCAAAGGCAAGGCTTGCTCCAAGGGGGCCGGCCTGGTTGGCCACATTCTTGGCCAGGGGCCACGAAAAAGAGGAATCCTCGGGCGAGTATGTCGCCAGAGCTAGGGCAGCCAGGGCCGCCAAGCCGAGCAAGAAGATTCCCGTCGCCTCGGAGACCAGCCCCGAAGCGCGAGCCGAGCGTTCGGCTTTCTCGGCTTTCTCGGCTTTGGAGCCCCGGCTCGGCCTACTGCCTTTGGCAGCAGCTTTAGCCACGGAGCCCTACACCCGAACCGTCGATTTTACAACGCTGTGACGCCAACTTCACTTCCCTACCCCCCGGAAAGGGAAAGAGCACGTAAGATACCGTCCCCCTCAGATCAGCGCCATGCTGCAGTCAGTAGCCGACGAGTACAGGCGATCACCCTTGACTCCGTGAGCCACGCGGGGATGCTTGTGCGGAGCCCCTCACATTTCAAGGCCAACAGGAGACCCCCCAAATGGCAGGCATCAACAAGGTCATTCTTATCGGAAACCTCGGACGCGACCCGGAACTCCGCTACACGCAGAACGGTCAGCCGGTCGCGAATTTTAGCCTTGCTACCAGTGAGAACTGGACGGACAAAAGTAGCGGCGAGAAAGTCGAAAAAACCGAGTGGCACCGAGTGGTCGTCTGGGGGCGTACCGCTGAACATTGCAGCCAATACCTCGCCAAGGGCCGAACCGTCTATATCGAGGGACGACTGCAGACTCGAGACTGGGAAGACAAGGAAGGACAGAAGCGCAGCACGACTGAGGTCAATGCGCAGACCGTTCAATTTCTGGGCGGACCCCGAGGGCAGGGCACGAGTGATTCCGAAACGGTGCCCGAGCCTAAAAGCGCGTCAGGTTCAAGCGGACCCCCTTCGGCGGGAGACGACGTCCCCTTCTAACTTGGCCGCCCTTCTTCTTGCCTTGGTTTTCCTGCTCGCCAAGACAAGCAGCGCCCTTGGAGAGACTGCATCCTCGTCGCTTCCGGCGCTTTCGGTCGACGGATGGTTTCAGTCGGTAGATGGCTTAGGTCGGTAGATGGTTTCAGTCGGTAGATGGTTTCGGTCGGTAGGTCGGTAGATGGTTTCGGCCGAACCCGGACCCTATCCCGGGTCCTATGGAGAGATCGGAGAAGTGCAACCGCAAGGCTGGATCTTTGCGCTCCCATATCGTGAAAGGTGTTCGAACTTCCACTCAGGCGGAAGCATCCCTTGATTCGATTGGTAACGATTAGTGCCGGCGGCCCAACGTGCGAAGCTCCCGAACGAGCTTGTCAATTTTTGCGCGATTGTTCCCGGTAAGTTCGTCGAACTCCACGCCCATGCCTGCAGCCGTTCCGGGGCCAGCTGACGTAGTCCGTACCACGCGACCCGTCGTTTCTATGCCGCCCTCGCCGCCCGGAAGATTGAAATAGAGTGCGATTTCGGTCCCGATTGGCCTGGGACTGTCCGTTTCAATAAACAGTCCGCCCTCGTTGATATCCCGAGTGAACTCGGAAAACATTTCGTCCACTGTCGAATAGTCGATTTGAACCATCAACTCCGCCCGCTGGGCGTTCCGGCGTTCCGGCTCAATGAAGTTCTCAAGCGATCCGTAATCCTGCAAGCTCATCTTGGCCATGGCTAGCCTCCCTCGACCCCTAGAGGGTCGCCTGGGATGTATCGACCAATCGGGCTGTATGCATGAGTCAGAGCGCCCGAAAGCCTTGAACAACCTCTCATGCTACGCGCGTTTTAGAGGCAGCTCTAGGCGACAACTACCGAAGAACCTGAAATTTATTGAGCCATCTGCCCATGCTCCTGAAAACTATAGAAGCCGCGCTCAGCGACAACTACATGATCCACTATACGTATGCCCACAACGTCGCCTGCTTCAACGAGCCTCCGAGTGACACTGAGATCCTCTGCACTGGGCGCCGCATCGCCGCTGGGATGATTATGTACGAGTACGATCGCAGCAGCGGCCGAACGAACTGCTGGGCGGAAGACCTCTCGCGGATGAACAAGGCTCGCCGTCAGCGTTCCCTGGGAAATCTGAGACTCGGAGATCACTCGATTTCGGCCATCGAGGAGAAGTACCATAAAGTATTCCTGCCTCCTACAACGAATACGCTGGCGAAAGTGATGGTAAACATCTCTAGCAGTATTGATTCGATCTCCCCTTTTGAGCGGGCGGGTAGCCAGTCTTCTTCCGATCTCTACGGATGCGACTAACGAGGCCGACTTGGCGGGACCGATTCCTGGGAAGCGTAGGAGCTCGGAGTGTGAGGCCGCAGCCAGCGCTTCGAATCCCCCGCAGTCCGACAGGAGAAAGTCAGAGAGTTCCAGAGCGGAAGCCTCCTGGCTGCCTGTGCGAAGAACCAATGCAAGGAGTTCGCGATCCGCGAGAAGCTCGACACCCAAGCGAAAGAGCCTGTCCATGGGCTGGTCCGCGCACGAATTCGGCACCCTTTTCCCAACCGAATTCTTGGCTGCTTGGATATTTCCAGCGCGGATTTTAAAATTCGGCCTTGATCTATGCACTTGGAAGCTCCCGGGACCGGGAGGACGGCAGTATAGCCAGCGCCGCTCGGGCAGTCATGCACGCAAACCTGCGATTCTCAATCTGTGCGGAGGCACGCTGCCTCCGCTACCCGCGCCTCGCTCAAAATTTCTCCAAATTGATTCGATCTAAGTTCAGGTGCCAACAGACTGCGGAGTGATTCCACTCGGTCGTCTCCATCACTCTCCAAGCCTGCAACAAAGGATCTCAGAAAAGCTAAAAAGCCTCGAGCGCCCGCGGCCTTGCTCATCGCCAGCTCGAGTTCGATGGTTGACCCCGGCCGCAGCCGCGTGCCATCGACAAACTCAATGGACCCATCCGGTGAGAGGGAGCCCATCCTACGCATTGCCGCCCGCAGATAGCGGTCAGTAAAGTCTCCGCTCGGCCGCAAGGCTCGTGCCAGATGCCCGGGGTCCAGTTTTTTCCTGAGGGCGTTGTCGAATGCCAAAGCGCACTCGCTCACATCGTCGTACGACAGGCGACCCAGCGCCTCGGTCGCCCGTTCGACCCGATCCGTTTCGGATCCCGAAGGAACCAAGTTCACCGAAAAAATATGAAGATCACGAGGAGCATCATAAGACTGCTTGGATCGAACCTCCAAGCTCGAGAGATCATCGACCATAACCAGCTTGACCATCAGATCCTCTCCCAGTTGCTGGGAGTAGCTATCGGCAATCAATGGGCTTTTGATTTCGCTGACGCTCGCCCGCGCATCTTCGGAAATCGCAGTTTCGGTTAAAATTATTCCGTAGCCATCATTTGCTTCTTGCAGCCTGAAGGTAAGCGCCTCCGTGGTCAGAAATAAAACGGCCGTACGGCCAGCGAAATAGCGACTGGCCACGTTATCGAGGCGATTGGGGAGCGGTGCAAGATCTAGTTTTACATCTCCGATTTTCCCTCGGAGCTTGAGGGTGATCGACTTCTGGCGATACCCTTCCGCAAAGGCTCGAATCGTCAAAGAATCTCTAGAGCCAGTTTCCAGCCTGGAAGGCAGCAAAATGGTCAGAGGTGCTTCAGCCTGTTCGAAGCGCTTTTGAAAACCAGCCCTCACGTAGAACAGATCGAGGTATCCCCCAGCGGGCGTCGTTTCGATGGCCACCTCGCGAGCCGCGTACATATAGTCGCTGCCCCGAACAACCGATATCAGAGGAGCGGTCAGATAACGGAGACCCCACGGCACCCGGCTCTGCGGACTCATATCCAGAACCTCGCCCGATGGTTCAGCGAGGTCCTCTGCCCAGGAGATCGGTGCGAATGAAACACCGAAGAGTAAAAAAAACACAACGGAGCGCCATCGAAGAAGGGTCACTCGGAAGTGCCCCTCATCATGGTGAACCCGCCGACATGAGAGCGGGCACATCTCAGCGGCTCAGAAAACTCCAGCCAGTAACCTCTGATCAGTTGTGATTCCGTGCGCGAGACCCGTCCGCTATCGGCCCCCTGGCGAACGCCGCGAAGTCTTCGGCCAGCAGTTTAGCCTTGTCGCTCGAGCTTTCACGTAGGGTCGAGATAATATCGCCCAACTCGCCCCGCTCTATTGCATGTCTTGCTAGATTCGCAATCCAGAGTTCCTGCTCGGCCAAAGTCGAGTTGCTCAAAAACGAGACAAAATCATCCGGGCTCCTGCGCAAACGAGCCAACCACTCACCGGCAGTCGGCTGCCCTTCATGTGGCCGTATCTGGGTCCCGAAGCCCAAGCGCTCCGGGCGGCCAGGCGTTGCCACCCTAAGGACTCCTGTCTGGCCGGCGGCCCTAGGCAACCCGTAGAAGGCATTTTCCTTGATCGCCCTACTTCCCGGCACTCGTTCATCCCCGAAGACAGTATAGAGAGAAGGGGCCTGACCCAACTCGACAACCTGGCTCGACGGAAGGCGGACCGGACCGGGCAGATAATTCGACGGCTGTCCGGGCCCAAGCCTGATTTGAAGGATCGAACGCGGCCGACTGCGCTCAGTCGTCTCCGCCTCGCCTGTACTGACGGCAACTGGAATCCCGGCCAGCTGGGCGCCATCAGTCAGCCGAACCTGCCCAGCGAACTCAGGATCGGGCCCAACTCGCATAAGAGCGTCCTGAACCTGACCGCTCCCTACGACAATGCCGACGGCGATCATGGCGACCGATACGGGTACGAGAACCCGCGGACTCAGTAGAATATTGATCGCCTCGCGCAGGCTGTCGAGCCATGAGCCCATCTCCTCCCTCTGGCCCACTAGGCGCATGACGGAATCGCTGAAGCCGACGGGCACCTTCGGTTCTGGAAGAGAGCGCAAAAGCGTAATCGTTCTTTGCACTTCGCGAATCTCGCCGCAACAATCCGAGCAATCGTCGAGATGTGCATCGAAAAGGGCCCGTTTCCCCAGCGGAAGATGCCCCTCCAGGTAATCGGCCATATGGTCATGTATATCAGTATGATTCACAGCGGGGATTCCTCATCGGATGAGCCCAAAAGGCTTTTTAACTCGACGCGCAGGGCCTGTCTTGCCCTATGGATGCGGGACTTGACCGTCCCTTCAGCGATGCTCAAGACCTGGGCGATCTCCCCATAGGCCAGCCCCTCGATGTCGTAGAGCACAACCGGCATTCTAAGGGCCGGGGAGAGCTTCTGGAGAGCTTCGCGAACATGGTTCGAAAGCTCGATGCCGGCGGTCGCGTCTTCTGGGTCCCGGGGGGAATAGGGCAGATCGTCGCCTGCGGATTGGCGAACAGCGAGTTTCTCGATTCGAGCCCGGCTACGCCCCAGAGTTCGTCGGCGATTGAGCGCTGCGTTAGCCGCAACGCGGTAGACAAAGGTAGAAAATCGGGCATCTCCTCGAAAACGACGTCCGTGCCTGTGAAGGCTCAGAAAGGTGTCTTGGGCGACATCCTCGGCCTCCTCGCGACTTCCCATCATTCGCATCAACAACCCGAAAACCCGACGTTCATGACGACGCACCAAGAGTTCAAAGGCCCCTTCTTCTCCGTCTTTCCAGCGCCGAATCAGGTCTGAGTCTGGATCCTCGATTACGACCCCTCGCCGCCTTCCGGGCGAATTGGCCGACTCCATGGCCGCCACGGGACCCCGCTCTACCATTTCAAAGCCCATCGACCGCCTCCTAACCGATTGACCCCGCTCCGATTGCGGCGGTTCCCCACTCTTCTCGCCCCCGATGCCGATTATTCATCCCCTTTCGTCCCAAATTGGAAAACTTCTTCTCCCGGGCGTACAAAGGAACCACTCTTGCCCCCTGTCTTCGAAGCCAAGCGGACGTTCTGAATGCACATCCCTCGATCAATCGCCTTGCACATATCGTAAACAGTCAGCCCCGCGGCAGATACAGCAACCAGCGCTTCCATCTCCACGCCTGTTCGCCAATGGGATTCCACGGTGGCTTGGATCCTCAAACAACTTTGAGAGGAATCTGCTAGCAGCAGTATCTCGACTGAATCGATCGGAAGGGGGTGGGCCAGAGGGATCCACGCTGGGGTTTGCTTCGCCGCTTGAATTCCGGCGATTCGTGCGACGGCGAGCACATCTCCCTTCGGGAGATTTCCACTCGAAATTCGCTGGAGCGTTTGCTCCTCCATGGCAACTTCACACCGAGCGACGCAGCGCCGATGGGAAATCAGTTTCTCGCCCACGTTCACCATTCGGGCACGCCCCTCGTCGTCGAGATGCGTCAGTTCGCCTGCAGTCGAAGGCTTTTCATTCATAGGGACTCCACTCGCAATACCCAGTCAAGAAGATCGGCATAGACTCCATCCCGACCAACTTCGTTGAAAATTTCGTGCAGAAAATCAGGATAGGTATGGATTTCGCTGCCCGGTCGGTCTTCCCGGGGCAGGTTCTTATAAAATTCCCGGCTGCCTTCAACGCGGCAGAGCGGATCAGATTCACCGTGGAGCAGCAGCATCGGAACTCCGATACCGCGCGCCGCTCCTTCCATCCTCAGAATCGTATCGGACATTCCTGCACCCATCGCTGCGGTCACCTGGTCGTGAACGAGAGG
>DUCH01000525.1 GCA_012959865.1 Myxococcales bacterium
AAATTCGAGCGTACCGCGTACGGATTGGCGTATTCCGAATTGACCTTTACCCCCGAGGTCTGGGACGGTGTTTTGCATCGTCTGCAAAGTGAAGTGCCCGCGTTCACCTTCGAAACGTGGCTGCAACCCTTGCAGCCCCGTCGGTTGGACGAAGGCCTTCTCCTCGTCTGTCCTTCGACCTTTCATCGGGAACGCATTCGTCGCCACTTTCTGCCCCGTATCGATGCTTGCCTACGGGAAGAGACCGGCGAAGGCGTCGAAATCGCGCTGGGAATCGATCCCTCCCCCACGAAGTCGATCCAAAGCGCCCCGAGCGGCGAAGAGTCATCGCGACCCGAGCCCGACGGGTCCCCGAAAAACTATGCGGCCCGCGAGTCTCCAACCTCTCCGCGCGAAGGGGTTCCGGCCAAACAAGCGGCCGGCGCCGATACCCGCGCGCACCTCTCCGCTGCTATTCCGTCAGCCCCAACCTCCTCAACCCGAATGCGGTCGGTACCGCTACCCCCGGGCAGCCGCGCTCGGGCCCAGGCCGGAGAGACCCCGGGCTCGGCTCCGCTGGACCGCCGCGCCTCGGGTACCCAATACACCTTCGAGAGCTTCGTGGTTGGACCGTGCAATGCCCTCGCGCGTGAGGCTTCGTTCGCCATGGCCCAAGGGCAGCAACAAACCCTGAACCAGATCTACCTCCGCGCCGATGCCGGAATGGGGAAGACCCACCTGGCCCGGGCCGTCGCCTCCGAAGCTGTTCGCCTGGGGAACGGCGCGGTCAAGTACCTCTCCTCCGAGAACTTTACCAACCAATTCCTATCGGCCTTGCGGAGCAATCGGACCAGCGACTTCAAACGCCGCTATCGAGGGCGCAATCAGCTTTTCGTCATGGAGGATATCCAGTTCCTCGAGGGCAAGGCCGCGACCCAACTCGAGTTTTTCCACACGGTCCAGCACATTCTGGACGCCGGAGGCAGAATCCTGCTCACTGGCGACCGCATGCCCCAGGACATGCCCCAGCTGAGCCCTCGGATTCGGTCGCAGCTGGACAGCGGATTTCTCGCGGAACTCGAGCCTCCGGACCACCGCGTGCGCCGAGCAATCTTGCGCAGCAAGGCCGCCAGCGGCGGGGTCGGACTTCCGACGCAATGCCTGGATGCCCTGGTGGAGAATATTCGCGGCAGCGTGCGCGAGCTTGAAGGGGTTTTGATTCAGTTGGTCACCACCGCCTCCCTGCTCAAACGGCCCATCGACTTGAAGTTGACCGAGAGCGCCATCGCCAAAAAAACCTCCGCGGTTCCCCGAAGGCGTCGGCTAGGGGTCGGGGATGTGATCGGCGTGGTTGCGGGCTTCTTCCAGTCGAGCCCCGACCAACTCGCGTCGCGTTCGCGCCGAAAGCAAATCCTGCTTCCGCGGCAACTCGCCATGTACTTGTGCCGCCGCTACACCGATGCCCCGGTGGGCGAGATCGGACAGGCCCTAGGCCGAGACCATCCCGCGGTTCGCAACGCCATTGAGAAGATCGAGCGCGGGATTTTGGAGCGACCGCCGCTTCGCTATCAGGTCGAAGCCCTCGGCGAACGCCTGGACGCATTGCTCGCCGAACTCGACCCCAAAGGGCGCCCGCCCCACTGGTCCCGATAAGCGGGCGGGTGAGCTGGGCCCGGATCGATCCCGAACTCGGGGACCGCAGACTTCGCGGATCCGGCGCCGCCCCAACCCGAGAAGCGAAGCCCCGGCTAGGAGACCACCTGCAGCGCCGGCTCTTCGGCCTCCACGAGGGGAACCGTTCCGCTATCCGTGTCCCCCGAGCGCTGAGCGTCGGCCTGGGGTTCCATGGAGGGCGGGTCGAGGGCCGGGTCGTCGAATCGGCGAACTTGGCCGTAAAGCGTATTGCGCTCCACCGGTGTGCGGCCCACTTCGCGAATCAGCCGACGAAAATCTTCGGGTGCAGTGTTCTCTCCGAACATCGACCCCGATTCCCGGCTGATCGATTCCTCCATCAGGGTACCCCCAAAGTCGTTGGCGCCGGCTCCAAGCGCGATCTGACCCAGCTTATGTCCCATCTTCACCCAAGAAATCTGGATATTGGTAATCCACGGGCGCATGAAGAGCCGAGCCACGGCGATGATGCGGATATCCTCGGACGCCGTCGACCCCGGCCGTGAGCCGAGCACGTTGTACAGCTCGTTGAGTTCGTGGATATATCCCAAGGGAACGAATTCGGTGAACCCACCCGTCTCTTTTTGAATGTCCCGAATCAGGCCCATATGGGCGGCCACATGCCGGGCGCTCTCGATATGCCCGTACATCACCGTGGAGGTAGTGGGAAGGCCAATGGAGTGGGCGGTCTTGATGATCTCCACCCAGCGCGCGGTCTTCAACTTGCGGGGCGAAAGAATTTCCCGAATTTCATCGTCGAGAATCTCGGCGGCGGTTCCCGGCAGACTGCTCACCCCGGCATCCACGAGCCAACGCAAGTAGTCGGCCAGGTCCATGCCACTCTTGCGGTGACCCCAATCGATTTCCTCGGGCGAATAGGCGTGCAGGTGGAGGTGCGGAAACGCGTTTTTGATAGTGGCCGCAAGCTCTTGGTAATGTTCATGGTTTTTCTGGGGATGGATTCCCCCCTGGAGACAGATTTCCGTAGCGCCCCGGGCCACCGCGAGTGCACATTTCTCCAGCACCGTATCCATATCGTGCACGTAGGCGTCCGATTGATGCTTGTGGCGTGCGAAGCCGCAGAACGAACAGCCCACGTAACAGATATTGGTAAAATTCACGTTTCGGCAGATCACGTAGGAGACGTCGTCCCCCACGTCCTCTTGGCGCGCCCGATCGGCGGCCCATAGCAGGGCGTGCTGGTCGGCCCCCTCGACCCCCAGCAAAAGCGCCGCGTCATCGATGGACATCTCGCGCCCGTCGAGGGCGCCATCGAGAATGGCCGCCACTCGGGGGTTTACATCGTCAAGCATGCGTTGGAACATCAGGCAGCCTCCTCGTCGGACTGGTGTGTGGGACGCCGCGCATAGCCCTCGTCGGTAGCCAGGCGCAGCAGGTGCTTTCGAATTTCGGGATCGAAAAATTCCGGACGGCCGAGCAGCCAGTCGGGGTAAACAGGCCCGCGATCCTTCAAAGTCTGGCCGCTGGCTTTCGTCAGCGTCCGCAGGCTCTCCATCGCGGGCCACGGTGCTTCGGGATTGATGAAGTCGACGGTCACCGGGGAAACGCCCCCCCAATCGTTGAGCCCCGAGCGCGCCAAGCGTTCCAGCATCCGCGGCGCCAAGTTCGGGGGAGCCTGCACGTTCATCTCGGGGCCCAAGATGAGCCGGGCCAACGCCACCCAAGCCACAACTTCATCATCCCGGATGGGCGCCACCGCGCGCATGGGGGTATTCGGCTTGGGGTGAAAGGGCTGCACGATGATCTCTTGGATATTCCCGTGGCGCGCCTGAAGATCGCGAAGCGTCATCAAGGTGGCAACGCGCTCGGCGTCGTTCTCCCCGATTCCCAGCAAAAGCCCGCTGGTGAACGGAATCCGAAGCGCGCCCGCCTCTTCGTGCATGCGAATCCGCACCGCCGGGTCTTTGTCCGGGGCATGAAAATGCGCCATCCCCTTGCCGCGCAGCCGATTGCTGGTGGTCTCCATCATCAGCCCCATGGAGGCATTCAACGGGCGAAGCGTTTCCATCTCTTCGGCCGAGAGAATTCCTGCGTTGGTGTGGGGGAGCATGCCCCCCTCGAGGGCAATCCTGCACGCTTCACGGACCAGATCGACGGTGCTCCCGTAACCGCGTTCGGCCAACCATTCGCGATGGCTCCGGTAAGCGACCTCGGGTTTGTCCCCCAAGCACATCAGCGCCTCGGTGCAGCCCGTGGCCACCCCGCCTCGAACCACCTCCGACACCTCTTCCAGGGAATACGTGTGCGCTTCGGGGGAATCGGGCTGCTTGGCGAAGCTGCAGTAGGTGCAGCGGTTGCGGCATAAATTCGTAAGGGGGAGAAAGATGTTCCGAGAGACCGTGATTCGGTCTCCCTTCATCTTCTGCTTACTCGCGAACGCGCCGTCGGCGAGAGCGTCGAGCAAGCCCGGCCGATGGATATTCGCCGCCAAGCGCAGAGCCACTTCGCCGTCCATGCGTCCCGTGTCCACCGCCGCCTGGATCAAGGGCTCGGCAGCCGGACGGCTGAGCGGTGTTTCGGGTTGAGGGGGCTTCATGGGCAGACCTTCGTCTCGGGGGAAGCCCGCATGATAGTCACCGCGCCGTGCGCCGACTAGCTCCGCTCGCGTACCTCTGCAAAAATTCGCAGCGCCCACTAGCCCCACGGGGCGAAAATCAAGTGTCTCGGTAGCGGGTCAACCGGATTCCCGCCGAGTCCAAGGCTCCCGCGAGCGGCTTGGCCTTTCGGACGGTGACCTCCACCCAGTCCATCTCGAACTCCGACAACAACGCCGCGGCGACCCGCTCGCCCAGCGCCTCGACGAGATGGTGTTCCCCTTGGCCGGCCACGGCCTCCACGACCCGGTAAATCGCTCCGTAATCGACGGTTTCCTCCACTCGATCGCTCCGCCCCGCCGCAGACAGCGAACGGGCGATCACAAGATCGATCCGAACCGGGCGGCGCAGTTCGCGTTCCCCCGCAGTAACGCCCAGGGACGCGGGGATCTGGAGGTTTTCGAGCAGAATGGCGTCCGCCGGGCGCCCTGCATCACTCGTTTCCGCCAACCCCTTTTCCTTTCCCGGTTCCCCGCTTCTCAGAAGCTCCGGGGCCAGTTCTCGCCCCCAAGGCGCCTCGAAGCGAGGCGATCAAACGGCCTCGCAGAGCGCGAGGTTCAAGAATTTCGCTCAGCGACCCCACATCCCGGGCGCGTTCGACGCTGTGAATGCGATCGAATTCTGCGGCCACCTCCGATTGCTTTTCCAGCGCCACATCCCGCACCAAAGCATCGAGCTCTTCGCGGCGTTCGGCGCCTGGGTGCCTTCGGAACTCCCGTTGCATCGCTACCACCCGCGGGTCGGAAATCGCTTGAGCGCGCACCTCCCGGGCAAAAACCACCGAAGCCGCGGGGCCGCCGCCGATCACCGAAGCGTACGAACCCGTCAGTGCCGTCGCTTCCAGACCCGGATTCAGTTCCTGGCTGAAGACCACATAGGCTCCACCGTGGTAGCGCGAAACCACGCAGAAGAGGATCGGGCCCTCAAAGTTGACCACGGCTCGGGCGATCTCAGCGCCGTATTCGAGTTGGAGTTTGCGCAACGACTCGGGTGACCCGTCGAAGCCCGAGAGATTCGCCAAAATCACCACCGGCCGCACACCGCTGGCGGCGTTGATCGCCCGGGCCATCTTCTTCGAGGACTGGGGGAAGAGGGTGCCGCCGTTCCAGCCTTCGGGACCGTCGTACGGGCGGTAACCGTCGCGGCTCACGGTATGGCTCTCGATTCCGATCAACTCCACCGGCATCCCGCCGAGATGAGCGTCCCAGACGATGGTGGTCTCGGCACCCACCATTGCGGACCAACGCTCGAGCTGACCGCCATCTTGATCGATCACAGCCTGCATGACGGTGCGCATACCAAAGGGGCGCTTGCGACCAGGATTGATTTCGTCGTCAAAAATCTCGCCCACCGTGGCAAATCCGAAGGCGTCCGCGGGGATCCCGAAGTCGCAGATCGAACGATCAACCGGGTCTGCGCTGGCAAAGGTCCGTGGACCCGATTCTCCCGGAGCCACATAGCTGAAATCGTAGTGGCGGTAGAGGATCTGGTAGGCCTCAAAAATATTTTGCGCTTGGTACTGGGCCTCGCCGTTGGGTCCCATGATGCGCTCGTAGCCTCCGATCGCCAATTCGTCTTCGGCCGAAACCGAACCTGCGGCTTCGAGTGCCCGGCGACCCGTCAGAACCATCGAAGCATCCTGGGTCATGATCAAGGCGCCCCGGGTGTGCATCAGCATGGTGGCCAGCGCATCAAAATAGGCCTGCGCGCCAATATTCACCCCGGCGACCACGATATTCACCACCCCCGATGCCTGGGTAAAGGTCACGATCCTGCGCACCACCCGCGCCGTCGCATCGAGATTTTCGGTTCCGCTATCCATTGCGATACGCGCGCCGCTGGAAACCGCGACCCATTCGAGCGGCAAACCCTCGACCTCGGCGAGATCGAAGGCCGCCACCAGTCGGTCGCATTCCGGAGCCGACAGCGCTCCCATCTCCATGCTCGGATCCGAAAGCACCAGAACGCGTCGAATTCCTTCGGGGTATTTGGCGGTCGGCGTCGAGATCAGACCGAAAACCACGCCGGCCTGATTCGCCCCATAAGCTCGTTCGCCCACGGCCACCGCGACTCCCGGCGAGCCGCCCGGGGCCAAGTCAAATTCCTGAAAGGTTCCCGGGGAAGCCCCTTCGGGCGATCCAGTAACCGCCTGAGGGAGACTGCGATCCCCCGAGATCAACATCTTGATGATCTCGTAGGGATAGGGCTGACCGCGCCGACGGGTGGCCACGATCTTCCGCTCGTAGGCGCGAGCGGGCACCAACGGTTCCCGGTGGGGCGGGCGAGAGCCGATCTCCATCTGCCCATTCGAATAGGCGATCTCGATTTCATGGGAGACGGGCGGAGCCTCGGGATTTTCGCGATCCAGCAGGTTCAACCGGACCAGAACCTTCTCGAGCCCCAGATGCCGGGTGGCTGGAACGAGCTGACTCGAAACCCGCTCGATCGCCGCCGGGTCGAGGTAAATCGCCGGAGCCACGTAGAGCGCGATTCGGTTCCAGCGCAGACGACGACGCCCATCGTGAACCTGAAGAATCGTTCGCAGACTACGCGCCGCCCGCTGGAACGTCTGCTCGAAGGCCGGTAGGTGATTGGCCAGTTCAGGGCCCGCCGAAGATGCGCGGTCTCGGGTATCGGCGAGCACAAAGACCCGCTCGTCGTCGGGAACCTCCCGGGCGTGCCCAACGAATGCGTAGACGCCCTCCTCGGCGGGAATGCGTTCGAGTTCGAAATGGATGTATCGAGCGAGATCGATGCGTTCAGCGGTTTCCGGGTGAAGATCGTAGAGGCTGCGCAAAGACAGCTTCCCATCGACACTTTCCCACGTCTTGAAAACGTGATCGATCCCGCCTTCTTCGCCCAACATTCCCAAAGTGAAGGCTCGCCCACCCGCAGAACCCTGGATGATCGCTTCAAGATCTGGGCGAATCGAAGAAAAGTCGGGGACCTCCTGGGGGGGCAGCACCAGCTCAATCGCGTGAATCGCCACGGCATCGTCGGCCTGGTCCAGTGTCTGCGCCGCTTCGCACAGCCGCTTGGCCACCGCCAAGAGGTTTTGCCTCCCGGCCTGGGCGGCCAGAACCACGCCCAGGTCCCGATACTCTACGCAATGAATGCGCGTTCCTTCGAGCATCCAGGTGCTGTACTGGTCGGGCACCCGGGGCGCGTATCGGCGCTGGGTGTGTACGGCCAGGGCGATTTCCCGCCGCGCCGGATCCGTGCCCATGATCCAATGCCCAACACGATCGAACACCCGACGCGGCGACGCAGCTACCTCGCGAAGGACCTCGGCCGGAGGAATCGTAATTTCGGTCTCCGAAGAGGAAAGCCATTCTTCGACGGCTCTCGATGTTTGCGCTGCGCGCTTCTCGATACCGGGCTGGCGGTAAATTCGATAACTCGCTTCGAGGGCCGCATCCGACAACGCATCGCCCACCTGGGGCCGCATCCGCGCGACAACGTCGAGCGCTCGGGCAATATCTCCATCCCGTTCCAGCTGGATATCCGAATCCGCGAGAGCGGTGACCCGGCGGATCACCCCGAGCGTCAGGCGATAACGCAAGGCCGGATCGCGCTGAGCAGACAGCATCCGGAGCACTGCGCGCTCGAGCGCATCGCCCGGATCGAGGGCGGTTACCCCGTATTGGCCGAGCGCAACGCGAATCCGGTCGAGGAATTCGTCCGCGATACCGGTTCCCGCGGCCCGGATTCTCCGAACATACATGCGAAAACGTGCGTCATTGGAAGGGCCGAGTTCGCCGGACGCCAGTGTCACCGGGGCGCGGCTAAAAATTTCCTCGATGTCGACGAACGTCCGCAGCTCATGCCGCACCTCGGCCAATTCGCGCTTGAACGCGTCGAGCAGGTCGTCGGGTAAAGGCGCCTCGAGAAAAGCCACCAGCTTGTCGGCACGCGCCGGATTCGCGTCGAAACCGAGCATGACCCGGCGAACCTCTTCGCGAACGCTCTCCATCGTGATTCGGCGCTCGGCCGGATCGATGCGATTGGCCGCCTCGAGATCCGGAATGCCCAGTTCCTCGTCCCCTTCGGGACGAAAAAGGACTGCGAGGGGATCGCTCTGGCTGGGGAGCTCGATCACTTCGGTGGGCTCGCCAACCTCGCTGGCGTCGTTGCTCGAATCGATCACGAGCAAAACATCGCCCGCGGCGACCTGTTGCCCGGCACGCACTCGAATTTCACTCACCGTACCCGAGACCGGAGCCTGAAAGCCAATCTCCATCTTCATGGCTTCGAGCAGCCCGAGACCCTGACCCGCTTGGACACTCTGGCCCTCTTCGACGTGCAGGGCCACCACCATCGAAGGCGATGCCGAACGAACCTGTCCCGCTGTCTGAAGCCCGAAACGATAGGGCCGCCCGTCGAGTTCGAGACGGAGCCCGAGCTCAGAAACATCGTAGACGAGACGCCATGCCCGCTCGTCGATAATGAGCCGGGCCCGATAGGCGCCCTCCTCCCGAAGAGTTGCCGCAACGGCGCGCGCGCCCAGATGGACGCGATACCGCCATGCCCCGATGGCGTAGACCATCAAGCGATAACTCTGCCCCCCATAGGTCAGATCGACTTGCTGCCCCTGGTTGGGCGGGATGCGTTCCCGGGAAAGCGCCGCGGTGTCGCTGTAAAAAAAGTCCCGGGCCTCCTGGCGGCCCCTCTGGTAGGCAACGATGGCGCCGGCTACCAGGGCGTCCTGGGCCTCGGCTAAATTTTCACACCGGCTCTGGGCCCGGGCTTCATTCCAGCGATCGAGCCAGGTCGTATCCACCGGCCCCGAACTGTATTCGTCAGCGCCTAGCAGTTCGATGAGGTAGCCCTTATTGCTCGCGCCCCCCTCAATCACCAGCTCAAAGTCTCGCAACGCGCACTCGAGCCGAGCTCTCGCCTCTTCCCGGGTGTCTCCCGTTGCGATCACTTTGGCGATGAGGGAATCAAACTCGGAGGAAATCGTGGTTCCCAGCAAAACTCCCGAGTCAATCCGAACTCGGGGACCCAGTGCGGGATCAAAGCGAACGATCCGCCCGGGCGAAGGCAAAAAATTCGCGTCGGGATCCTCGGCGCATACCCGCGCCTCGATGGCAGCCCCACGCTCGCTAATATCGAGCTCCGCGATGGATTCCCCGCGCGCAATCCGAATTTGGAGTTGCACCAGATCGATGCCGACGATCTCTTCGGTGATTCCGTGCTCGACCTGCAGCCTCGGGTTCACCTCGAGGAAGAAAAAGCCATCTTCGCCCAGCAGAAACTCGACGGTCCCGACGCCCTGATAGCCCACATGGCGGGCCAGGCCCGTCGCCGCCTGCTCCAGTTCGGCCCGGATGCCGGCATCAAGCCAGGGGGGCGGGGCCTCTTCGAGCACTTTTTGGTGGCGCCGCTGAACCGAACAATCGCGACACCCCAGGGCCACCACTTCGCCGTGAATATCTGCGGCGATCTGCACTTCGATATGCCGACCTCCGGTGACAAGCTTTTCGCAAAAAAGATCTCCGTTGCCGAAAGCCGAGAGCGCTTCGGAACTCGCCGAACGAAAGGCTTCGACGACGTCGGCTTCGCTCTCCACCATGCGAATGCCGCGACCGCCGCCGCCGGCGGTCGCTTTGATGATGACCGGGTATCCGATGCGAGCCGAGTGCTCGATGGCCGCGGCCTCATCGGCCAGCGCGCCGCCACTCCAGGCGGTGACCGGAACGCCCGCTTTTTCGGCGATCCTTTTGGAAGTGATCTTGTCCCCCAACGCCCGCATGGCGTCGGCGCTGGGCCCGAGGAATTGAATATCGGCGTCCGCCAAGCGGGCCACGAAGTCCGGATCTTCGGCGACAAAGCCCCAGCCCGGCCA
>DUCH01000526.1 GCA_012959865.1 Myxococcales bacterium
GGCCCCCTACCTGCTTGTTTCCCTGGGAACCGGGACTTCGATTTTACGCGTCGAGGGCGAGAGCGTCTCGCGATTGGGCGGCACCGCCCTAGGGGGCGGCACCCTCGTAGGGCTCGGCGCCGCGTTGACGGGCTGCCCGAGTCACGGAGAAATTTGCCTGCTCGCCGAGGCGGGCGATCGCGGAAAAGTCGATCTGCGCGTAAGCGACATCTATCAGAACGACGAAATTCCGCTGCCTGGCGAAACGACTGCGGCCTCTTTCGGTGGCCTCGCTCGTTGGGGTTCGGGCGCCGAGGGAGCGGCCCACCCCAACCCAGCCACTTCGGCTCGATCCGAGGATCTCGCCGCCGCTGTCATTGGCTTGGTCGGGGAGAACGTCGCGCTGGTTTGCGGCGGAATCGCCCAAGCCGCGGGCATTCGGCGAATCGTCTACGGCGGGGCCACCCTGCACGAGAACCCGGCGCTGGTCGCCATTCTTCTCGGAGTCACCCGGCTTATGGGCGGCGAGCCCGTACTCCTCGAAAGCGGAAGCTTCGCCGGAGCGGTCGGCGCTCTGGAGTCCGCTCAGAGAGGTTGAGCTAGTCGGCTGCGGGCGATCCCGAGTCCCTACTATCCTCCTCATCGGGACGACTGATGTTGCGAACCGCACGCTGGGTCCGGGCGATGGCCGCTCGCTGCACGCGAAGTTCTTCGTTCTGCGCGGCCATCTGGCGCTCGATTCGCTCGCGGGAATCAACCGCCTCCTTAAGTCGGTCCTGCAGACCCGTCATTCGCTCTTCAAGGCCGTGCACCACCACCATCGCTTCTTCGGCCGCTTCTCGGCCCGCTTCCCGGCCGGCCTCTCGGCCCGCCTCGTAGGGGTCGATCTGAGCCGAACCCGGCGAGGGCAAGCCGGGTTCCGGGCTCGTCTGGGCGGAAGCCGGGCTCGCGGTTTCTCCGAAATCGATTGGCGCCGGATCGCTCAAGTCGGCGCTGAAAGCACCGGAATCGTGAAGAGTCGGTGCCTGGGCGATGTGCTCCTCGGTCATTCGCGCGAATAGGGCCGCCTCGGAATCCTCGCCCCCAGGCACGCTTTGCTCATTGGGGTCCAAGGCCCCGCTTGGATTCGGCGAAAGGTCGGCGTCCGGGTCGAAGGCCCCCTGCCCAGCCTCCTCGGCGGGCTCCAATTTGGCGAAGGGATTTGAATCGACGGGTTCCGGCGATTGACCGGCGGTCTCCAGCGAACTTTTCACCGGGGTGGGAACACGCCCCCGGCGGCGGCGCACCATCGCGAATGCAACGACCACCACGGCCAATCCCGCGAGCGCGAATATCTGTTTGGCTGAGGCCGTCGAGTCGTCGACTTCGATGGGCTCGGGCGTCGACGGGGGCTGGGACGCCACGGGCTCAGAGGACGGCGGCGGCGGGGCCGGAGTCCGGGCTTTCGCTCTTGCTTCCTTGCCACCCTGGGCGACTCGAGGCGTCGGGGAGGCAGAATTCTTGCTGGCCAGGGGAGCGGGCGCACTCGCGCGGGGTGCTTCGAGCACGATGATGGGCTTCGCGGGTTTCGAACCGACGGCGATTCGCTTAGCCGGTTTGGGGGGCGACGCCTTGGCCCGGGGCATGGGAGCGGGTGCCTTCGCGCTCGGTTTTTCTTTTGCCTTCGGAACTGCAGGCTTGAGGGCCACTGCGACTTTCTTCTGCACAGGCGGCGTTTTCGCGACTGGCGCCTTCGCGACGGATCCC
>DUCH01000527.1:0-3351 GCA_012959865.1 Myxococcales bacterium
GCATGGTGGCCGACCCGTATACGAAATACCTGAACGCGGTGCTCTACACCGACCAGGCCGCCGGGGTGATCCTCGCCTCCGAGGCCGCCGCCGATCGCCTGGGGGTGCCCGAAGAAAAGCGCGTGCGCTGGTGGGGGGGCGCCCAGGCCAACGAGCGCGCGTGGTTCGTGAGCGAGCGACCGGAACTCGGCGACGCCCCGGCCATGCGGGCGTGCGCAAAGCGCACCCTGGACAGCGCGGGGGTCAGCATCGACGAGATCGACCACATGGATCTCTACAGCTGCTTCCCCGTGGCCGTGGAAATGGGCTGCGAGTCCTTTGGTGTGGCCGAGGATGACCCGCGCGGCCTCACCACCACGGGCGGGCTCCCCTACCACGGCGGCCCGGCCAACAACTACACCCTCCACGGCCTGGCCACCGTGGCCGAGCGCTGCCGCGCGAACCCGGGCAGCCTGGGCCTGGCCACGGGCAACGGTTGGTATCTCACCAAGCACTCGGCGAATGTCTGGTCCACCCGGCCCAAGCCCGGCGAGGCAGCGCCCCGGGCCGACGCAAGCGAGCTGGCCGCGGGCCCCGAACCGGTTCCCGTGGAAGAAGCGCCCGAAGGCGAGGCCCGGGTGGAGTCCTACACGGTGACCTACGGCCGAGACGGCCAGCCCGAACTCGGCATTGTGCTCGGGCGCTTGCTCGCCGGCGAGCGCCGCTTCATCGCCAACCTGGCGGGCGGCCCCGAAGCCCTGGCGGCCTTCGCCAAGAGCGACGCCCTGGGCCGACGCGGACGCGTGGAACCCGGCGACGAACGCAACCTCTTTCACCCGGCCTGACATGCCCGCGGCCTTTGAGGCGTGGCTGGCCCCGGATGGTTTCGATTCGCCGGACGCCTAGGTGTCGGCCAGGGCCTGCTCGGTCTCGGCCTTGTGGAGCACGCCAAAGACCACGGTTCGGTGAAAGTGGCGGAAGAGCGAGCCGCCGGCCCGTCGGTACAGGCCCAGAAAAACGAAGAACTCCACCAGGTGCACGGCCAACAGCAAGCCGAAGAGCGTTCGCCCGAACGACCCCACCCCGGTGTAGTAGAGCGGAAAGAAGAAGCTGGCCCCGGCGAAAACCCAAACCACCAGAACGATCTTTCGGGCGAAGCCAAGCTTGGCAGCGGTGTCCATGGGGCGTCCTCCTTGGTTTTACTGAGCGGCGAGTCTATCACGCCCGCACTCGACCTCGCTCTCACTCTCACTCTCACTCTCACTCTCACTCTCACAAGGACACCGACACCGACACCGCTCTCACCCCGACACCCGCGACACCAATCCCCGACACCAACCCCCGGCACCAACCGCCGACCCGGCTTGGGCGGGGTGCTAGCCTCCGCTTCCCTCACGCCGGGCGACCCTGGGCCCGGAACCCAAGCAAGGAAGCCCACACATGCTCAGTGATCTGGCCGACTACGAATCCAGCGTCTACTCCCAATGCGGCGAGGACGGCGTGCTCCAGCGCATCTTCGATGTCATCGACACCCGCAGCCGCTATTTCGTCGAGTTCGGCGCCTGGGATGGCCAGCACCTTTCCAACACCGCCAACCTACGCCTGCACGGCGGCTGGCAGGGCCTGCTCATGGAGGGCAGCGACAAGGCCGACGGCGACGTCGTCCAGCGCGAGTTCGTCGACGCGGGCAACGTCAACGCGCTGTTCGAAAAGCATGGAGTGCCGGCGAGCTTCGACCTGCTCTCCATCGATATCGACGGCAACGACTACTGGGTGTGGAAGGCCATCGAGGGCTACACGCCCCGGGTCGTGGTGGTGGAGTACAACGTTTTCTTCCCCCTCGATCAGGCCTGCACGATCCCCTACGACCCCGAGTGGGTCTGGGATCGCAGCTACTACCACGGGGCCAGCATTGCGGCGTTTCAAAAACTCGGCCGGGCCAAGGGCTACACCCTGGTCTACGCCGACCGCTTTGCCCCCAATGCGTTCTTCATTCTTGATTCCGAATTGCCCGCGGGCTTTAGCGAGCGGCCCCTTGGCGAGATCACTCCATGGAACGTCTTCGACCACTCGGCGCCGGTGGGCGGGCGCACGTGGGTTCACGTCTAGAGGACCGGACTGCGAACCCAAGCGCGACACCAGTGCGACCCAGCCGAGGCGGCGCGACAGCACACGGAAGAGCCGCCTCCGCTCAGCGAAGGCGCCGGGACGCGACGATATTGATGCTCCCGCTCTCGGCCTCGAAGTAGATCTTGGCCTCGCCGCTTTCGAGTTCGCGCATCAACCCCGCCACCTTGGCGTCGAGATCCTTTTCCACGGCGCCATAGTCCGTGCCATCCCGGGTCACGAATTCTTCGGCCAAGTTGCGCAGGGTCTCGGGGGCCAGATCGGTGTGCAGGACCTGGATGGCATTCTCTTCGGGCGGCGCCCCGGAGCCCGGTCGCTCGGAATTCGGCATGGGGCCCAGTGTGCCTCCGGCGCGGGGCCCCGGCCAGTCGCCGAGCACGGCTTCGGCTCTGGCCCACTTTGACCCGTCAGCGCCGCGCGCGGCTCCGGGCGGGCCCGCGGTAACCCGGCTCCCCGTTCCGGGAAGGCCCCCGACCCCGGGGCCCGTCGTCATCGCGCTTCGCCGGGTCGCGCATCGCCGGCGCCCGGGCGGGGATCAGGCACTCGCGGCCGTCGCCGATCAGGTCGCGCCGCCCGGCCCGCTCGAGGGCCCGCTTGACCAAGGCATGATTGCGCGGCTCCCAGTACTGGAGCAGCGCGCGCTGGAGCCCGCGATCACTCGCCGTCTGGGCGCTCTCCACCGGGGTCAGGGTCTCGGGATCCAGCCCCGTGTAATACATGCAGGTCGCAATATCCATCGGGGCCGGAATGAAATCCTGAACCTGGCGGGGGCGATAGCCGTTTTCCTTGAGATAGAGGGCGAGCTCGATCATCTCCTCCAGGCCCGAGCCCGGATGGCTCGCAATGAAGTAGGGCACGAGATATTGCTCCTTGCCCGCGCGCTGAGAGGCCTCCTTGAAGCGCGCGGCGAAGCGCTCGAAGCTGTCGCCGCCGGGCTTCTTCATCTTTTGCAGCACCTTCGCGCTGGTGTGCTCCGGAGCCACCTTGAGGTGGCCGCCCACGTGGTGGGTCGCGAGTTCGTCGAGGTACTCGGGGGCGTCGGCGGCCAGGTCCATGCGAATCCCCGAGGCCACGTTCACCTTCTTGATGCCCGGCAACTCGCGGCTCTTGCGCATCAGATCGCGCAGGGGCGTGTGGTCGGTGCCCATGAGCTTGCAGACCTTCGGGTGCACGCACGAGAGCCGGCGGCACTTCGCCTCGACCTCCGGGCGGCGGCACTGCATGCGGTACATGTTGGCCGTGGGG
>DUCH01000527.1:3361-10026 GCA_012959865.1 Myxococcales bacterium
CCGCCGATATCGCTGACGTGTCCCTTGAAGCCCGGGCGCTCGGCCACGGTTTTCAGTTCGCGCAGCACCGAGGCCTCACTGCGGCTTTGGATCCGCCGGCCCTGGTGCAGGGTGATCGAGCAGAACGTGCAGCCCCCGAAACAGCCGCGCATGATCTGCACCGAGTCGGCGATGGTCTGCCAGGCCGGAATTTTTTCGGTGTACGACGAATGCGGGGCGCGCGCGTAGGGGAGTTCGTGCAGGCCATCGAGTTCGGCTTCTTCGAGGGGCAGCGCCGGCGGGTTGACTACCAAGCGCCGGGGTCCGTGGGCCTGAATCAACCGGCGCGCGTTCCAGGGGTTGGTCTCCCGGTGCACGTGCCGGGTCGCGATCGCGAAGGCCCGCTTGTCGGCCAACACGTCCTCATAGCTGGGCAGTTCGACATCGCCCCCGGGCGAGCTCTCGCCGAAAGTGTGCTCGGGCAGTTCGGCCTTGGCGCCCAGCAGGTAGGCGACCCCGCGCAAATCGCGCAGGGCGCTGATCTCTTCGCCGCTGTCCAGGCGGCGAGCAATGGCCAGGATGGTGCGCTCGCCCATCCCATAGGCCAGCAGGTCCGCCTTGGAACTCACGAGATGGCTGGGCCGCACCTTGTCCGACCAGTAGTCGTAGTGGGCCACCCGGCGCAGGGAGGCCTCGACGCCGCCGGTCACCACGGGCACCCCCTTGAAGGCTTCCCGGCAGCGCTGGGCGTAGACCCCCGAAGCCCGGTCCGGGCGCAGGCCGATATGGCCCCCAGGCGAATAGGCATCGGCGTTTCGGCGTTTCCGGTTGGCCGTGTAGTGGTTGATCATCGAGTCCATGTTGCCCGCGCTCACGGCATAAAAGAGCCGCGGCGGACCCAGGGCGCGCCACGCGGCGGCGCTCTGCCAATCGGGCTGGGCCAGGATGGCCACCCGAAAGCCGTGGGCCTCGAGCCAACGGCCCAGCAGCCCCGCAGCAAAAGAGGGGTGGTCCACGTAGGCATCGCCGGAAACAAAGACCACATCGGGCTGATCCCAGCCCAAGGCGTCCATTTCCGCCCGGGTGGTGGGAAGGAACGCGCCCGGGCCCTCTCCGGCCCGCGGGCCTAGGGGCGTGTTGGTGGCCGTCATCTGCGAGCACTCCGAGCCGGCGAAAATGCAATACTACTGGATCCCGCCGACCGGCGGTGTCGCCCGCAACCCAGAGACTTCCCGCTGGGCCCGGGCTCCGCCCGCTCTCCAGGAGAAGCGCCCCTTTGCTCGAATGCTCTCACCGACCCCCCTGCCCCGGCTGCCCGCGCCTGGGCGAAGGCGGCATCGCGCCTTCGGCCTACAACCAGCTCGCCGCCCTGGCCCGAGAAAGCGCCCTGCCCCCGCCCCCGGTCATCGAGGGCGATCCCCTCGCCTGGCGCCGCCGCTCCCGGCTGGCGGTGCGCGGACGGGTGCATTCGCCCAAGATTGGGCTCTTCGCCCGGGGCAGCCACGATGTCATCGACATCCCGCAATGCGGGGTCCACCATCCGGGGATCAATCGTACGGTCGCCGCCGTCAAGCGGGCCCTGCGCGAAACCGCCACATCCTCTTACCACGAAGACCGGCACTCCGGGCTCGTCCGCTACCTGCAGTGTGTGGTCGAGCGCGGAAGCGATCGCGTCCAGTTGGTGGCGGTCTGCAACGCTTCGTCGGCCAAGACTTTTATTCCCGCCGCCCTCCGGATCCAGGAATTGCTGGGCGACGAACTGCACAGTCTTTGGTGGAACGGCAATACCGGCCGCACGAACACCATTCTCGGCGTGCAGTGGGAGCACTTGGCCGGTGAGACCTCGGTGCGCGAAAACATCGGTGGCGTGGAGGTCCATTTTCCGCCGGGCGCTTTTGGTCAGGCCAACCTCGATCTGGCCGATCGAATCGTCGAGCGTGTGGGGGACTGGGCTCTCGCCGCACCCGCCCAGGGCGAAGACGGGACTCACGCGATTGCCGACGTGTACTCGGGCTGCGGCGCCCTGGGCTTGCCGCTCCTCGCCCGGGGCGCCCGTGTGCACTTCAACGAGCGCGGCGCGGATTCGCTCCAAGGGCTCGCGGCCTCCCTGGCGGGCCGACCCGATGAGGAGCGCGCCCGGGCGCGCATTCACCCGGGCGATGCGGGCGCCTCGCCCGAACTCACCGCCGCCCTGGCCCACTGCGACGCGGTGATCGTCGATCCGCCCCGGCGCGGCCTTGCCCCCGAACTCCTGGCCGCCTTGTCCACCGCTCCCCCGGCGCGCCTGGCCTACGTGAGTTGCGGGTTGCCGGCGCTCCTCCACGAAGCCCGGGCCCTGGTGGCCGGCGGAAAGCTGAGCCTCGTCGGCCTCGAGGCCTATGCGCTCTTCCCCCACGGCGAGCACGTCGAAACCCTCGCGCTCTTCGCGCGTCGCTGAGCCCGAGTTCCGCGAACCGGGTCCCAGGGGCTCTCTCCTCTAGGCCCCCTTTGTCCCTTCTTAAGCCGCTTCAGCCCCGCAGACGCTCGTCGAAAAAGGCCAACACCCGGTCGAGGGCGGCGCGGGTCGGGTGCCCGGTTTCGTCGACCAAGTCCCCGGTCACCACGCTGTGGGCGCTGGCCGCGATTCCGTGGGCGTTGCCCTTGCCCGAATCGATCTCGATGGCCTCGAACCCCTCGCCGAGTTCATCGCGCAGGCGCTGAAAACGCTCGGGGGGCGACATCGGATCTCGGGTGAAGCGCAGGCCGAGCACTCCGGCGCCCTCGTCGCAGGCCCGGCGGCGCACCACCGTCAGGTCTTCGTCCGAAAGATGCAAAGCCCGCCGCCGCTCGGCCCCAAAAGGAAATGGCAGGGAGGGCTGGGAGAGAACCGGGGCCATCACCCAGGGATCCACCATCAGCGAGAGGGCAAAGTTTCCGGTCAGGCACATCCCGATGGCCCCGACCCCGGGGCCCCCGCACTCGGCGTGCAGTTCGCGGCATAGCGCGCGAAGCCAGACCGTGATGGGGCTCGACCGCCGGGAGGCGAGCACGTGAAATTCCCGGCTGATGCACGCCCGGGCCACCTGCCCCAGGGCATACCCGGCCGACAGCGGGCGCCCGGGGGTGCCGAAGAGTTCGGGCAGCGCCACCCGAAAGCCCGCCGCCACCACGCGCTCGGCGAACTCGATCACCGCAGGGTAGAGCCCGGGAACCTCGTGCATGATCAACACCCCGGGACCCGCTCCCGCGGAGTAGACCCGGTGCGTGACACCCTCGTGGCCGAACTCGCTTGTTTCGAAACCTTCCAGCATGGCCGGGAGTCTAGACGAGCCGGGGCGAGGCCGGGCAAACCCGCTTGCGGGTCGGTGCCCGGCTGCGCGATGCTCCGAGTCGGCCCCGCCCGGCGGGCCATCGACGGGAGCACGAGCATGGAAATTACGATCACTTACTGCGTGCGTTGAAACTATCACCCCCAAGCGGCCAGTTTGGCCGCTGCCATCCGGGAAGCCACCGGCGCCGAGGCCACTCTGGTCAAAGGCGGCGCGGGCGTATTCGACGTTGTCGCCCACGGACGCCTAATTTTCTCCAAGAAGCAGGCCGGCCGTTTCCCCGAAACCCAAGAAATTCTCGCGCAACTGGCCTGACCGGTATCCGCGAGGCGAGCGGGGGCCGCCAGCGCGACGGAAAGAGGGGGCCGCCAGCGCGAGGAGGGCGGAGGCCGCCGGCGCGAGGAAAGAGGAGGCCACCAGCGCGAAGAGAGCGGGGGCCGCCAGCGCGAGGAAAGAAGCGGGCGCTTATTCGCTGGCGCCCGGCGGCGAATCGGGGGCGCTCGCGGGCGGGTTGGCTTCGCCCAGCATCTCCAGCGCGAGAATCCCCATGGCGCGCACAGCGGTGCTCAGAGTGGGCTCGGCCACCGGCGCAAATCGGCTCGAGTGCACCCCGGGCAAGGGGACGGACCCGGGCACCCGGCTCTCGGCCCATTGTTCGGGGTCCTGGGTACCGACCCGAAACATCAAACCCGGCACGTTCAGCGCCCGGGCATAGCGCCCGAAATCCTCGCCCCCCATGGTGGGGGGCATCTCGACCACCCGCTCGGAACCGAACGCCGACTCGAAGAGGGCCACCGCCCGGGCGGTAAAAACCGGATCGTTGTACACCGAAGGCGTGTACTCCTCGCGGACCCCGATGACGGGGGCGCGCGGGCATTGAAAGGTTCGGCAGGTATCCGATGCGATTTGGGCGATGCCATCGAGGAGTTGGTCGCGAACGGCGTCGCTGTACGAGCGCACCGTAATTTGGAGCACCGCCTCGTCGGGGATCACATTGTGCTTGGTTCCGGCGTGGATCGAGCCCACGGTGACCACGGCCGGCTCCAAGGGGTCGATCCGGCGACTCACGAGGGTCTGAACCGACCCGATGAAAGAGCCGGCGGCGACGATGGGATCGATGGACAAATGCGGCCGGGCCCCGTGCCCGCCCCGGCCGTAGAAGGTCACATCCACCGAGTCGACGTTGGCGAACGCGAAGCCCGGCGTGTACCCCAATGTGCCCGCCGGCAGCGCCGAGTCGACGTGGAGGGCGAGGGTGAAATCCGGGCGCGGGAAATTCTCGAACAGACCGTCGGCCATCATGGCCCGGGCCCCCTGACCAATTTCTTCCGCCGGCTGAGCGATGAGAACTAGGGTGCCGCTCCACTGGGAACGTACCTCGACGAGCATCCGCGCCATGGCGATGAGGGTGGTGACATGAACGTCGTGTCCGCAAGCGTGCATCACCCCGGTGGTCCGGCCATCGGGCAAGAGCGCCGTGACCTCGCTCGCATACTCGAGCCCGGTCTGCTCGCTCACGGGCAGCGCGTCCATGTCTCCGCGGATCAGCAGCGTCGGTCCGGGGCCGTTCTCCAGCACGCCTACGACCCCGGTCCCCCCCACCCCGGTGCTCACCCGATAGCCTGCGGCCTCGAAGGCCTCGGCAACCTGGCGAGCGGTCTCGGTCTCGCGAAGTGAAAGTTCCGGATGGGCGTGAAGATGCCGATAAAGTTCCAGCAGATTCTCAAGGTTTTGGTTCGCCCAGGAATCGACGAGCCGCGCTTCGGCGCGGCTCTCGCCTCGGCCGTCGACCCAAGACTGCGATGCCGAGATCGATGTCGAGTCCGATGCCGAGACCGATGCCGAGACCGAGTCCGCGGCACCCGCCACCGCGCTAGCCAGACAACCCATCGCCAGCACGGCCAGCCCGCTCCACAACCGCGGTCCCGATCCTCGCACGCCGAACTCCTCCGCAACCCACAGGTCGCACTCGGTGTGAAGATAGCGCCCCCAAATCGGCGGAGTACTCGCTGATTCCTAATGGTTGGGTAGACTCGGCCCCGGCCTCTACCCCGGGCCCCACACAGGAGACACACCATGCCGCTCGATCCCCAGGCCAAACAGGTACTTGACCTGATCAATGCCGCACCGAGTTTCGACCTCGAAGCGGATCCCTCCGAAGCCCGGGCCTTCTTTGCGCAAATGAACATCCCCGACGCCTCGGTCGCACTGGCCCGGACCGAGGACCTCACGATCCCGGGGCCCACGGGCGAGATCCCAGTGCGTCTCTACGCCCCCGAAGCCGACGGACCGCTCCCGGTGTTGGTCTATTTTCACGGCGGCGGGTTCGTGATCGGCGACCTCGACACCCACGACGGCACCTGCCGGGAACTGGCCCGGGGCGCCGAGTGCATGGTGGTTTCCGTCGACTACCGACTGGCCCCCGAACACCCCTTCCCCGCCGCTCCCGAGGATTGTTACGCGGCCACGACTTGGCTGTCCGAACACGCCGCCGATTGGGGCGGCGACCCCGCCCGCCTGGCCGTGGGCGGCGACAGCGCAGGGGGCAACCTGGCCGCCGTGGTGGCCCTGATGGCCCGCAATCGCGGCGGCCCGGCGCTGCGCCACCAACTCCTCATTTATCCCGTCACCGACTGCGGGTTCGCCACCGCCTCCTACCGGGAAAACGCCGACGGATACATGCTCACCCGCCCCTTGATGGAGTGGTTCTGGAACCATTATCTCGCGGATCCCGACGCGGGCAGCAATGAACTCGCCTCCCCGTTACGCGCCCCCAATCTCGCCGATCTCCCAGAGGCAACGGTGATAACCGCCGAGTTCGATCCTTTGCGCGACGAGGGCGAGGCCTACGCCCAGCGGTTGAGCGAGGCCGGCGTCAAAACCCAACTGACCCGCTACGACGGAGTCTTCCACGGTTTCTTCGGCATGGGGGCCGCCATTGACAAGGCCACCCAGGCGGTGGATGAGGCCTGCGCGGCACTGCGGAGTACCCTGAATCGATGATCACTTTTTGGACCCGACCCGCTTGGATCCTAGCCCTGGCGATGAGCGTCGCCGGAGCGGGCTGCAACGGAGGCAGCCTGCTGCCGGACAATCTCCAGTTTCCGTCGAGCCTGAGCTTCCCCCAAGACGATGAGCCCGCCGCCGCTGGGCGAGCCGACAAACCCGCTGGCAGCGCTTCGAGTACCGCGGCGAGGCACGAGACATCCCAGGTGGGTAGCGCGACCCACCGCCGGTCGATGCCCCCCCGACCCTTCCCCGGCAATGCGCCCACCGCCTACACGTGGGCAGAACTCTCGTCTCGCGGCCGCGACGCCCTGAGCACGGGTGAATACGCCGCCGCCGAAAGCGCCTTCCTCTCGGCTTTGGCCCAAACCC
>DUCH01000528.1 GCA_012959865.1 Myxococcales bacterium
ATACCCACGGTCAGGTTGCAACACTCGTAAGAGTGCCGGCCCAGGCTGCAGTCCTTGTGCCAGGGCACGTCCGAAATGCCCTTGACCACGCCAATGGGCTTGCTCAGCGCGCCAATTCGGGTGCCCGGCTTGCGGCTGGCCTGACTGTGAGAAAGACCCGGAATGCCGCCGATGCGCTGGAAACCCGGCTTGTCGATGAGTTCCCGGCTCACCTCCGAATAGCGGTCGAAGCCCTCCATGCGCACCAATTCTTCGCGGCCGTCCTTGGTGGTCGCAAACCAGGCCCTCGGGTCCCCCTTCTCGAAATGGGGCGCGGCCACGGGAAAGTCGGCCTCTACTGCGGCCATCTCGGCCTCGCTGAAAATTCCCCGGATGTGGAGATACCCGTACTCTTCGAGAAACCCGCGCATGGTCTCGTCGGAGTCATCCAAGCTAAAACTTCGGCGCTCTGCTTCGGTAAAGGTCACGTCACCCCGGGCATGGATACGTCGCCCGTCCAGAGCTGCTCGCAGCACGAGCCACCAGTTAAGAAAATCGGGCAGCCCACCTTCGGGCATATCCAGCAGGTTGTTGCTCATGAGTGCAACGGGCGTGCTCTGGTCGTTGACGAGATCCATCAGTTGTTCACCCGAAAGGCGAACCCGAGGGCCACCGGAATGTCCTTGTGTCACGGCAACGCGATCGTTCGCCCAGGTCAGGGTCCAGGCCTCCCCTTCACATTCAACGCAAAAGTCAGTGATGGGAAGTTCTCGCGCGCCGGGCGCGATGAAATCGTGGTGGGCATCCAGCAAAGCGGGCAGTGTTTCCAGGAAGAACGAACCCGCTTCTACCGGAGCCTGCTCGCTATCGACGCGCGTCCTTAGATCAACGGACATTGGGTTTCTCCCTACAAGGCACACTCACTTGTCGAAGCCGGTCTTTGATTTGACCCGACGAGCATACCGAAATTTGAAACTTTCCGGGTGCCCGGCCTCAGCGGTCCACTTTCCAGAGAAGCCCGAAAGTCGCGAAAATCACGAGAATCCAAAGGCCGAATATCACCAAATTGGCATCCAAGAAGCCAATGCGCTGAGCGACCCCATTGGGGTCGCTGAACGCACCGCCGTAGAGCGATCGAGTCGCCGCCGCGACAAAGAAGCCCACCAGAGGGGCCGCGGTCAGAACCGCACCCGCGCGAACCGAAGCGATCTTGAGTTCGCGCCACATCAGTCCGAGCGCGAGAACCGCGATGATCGAATTGGTCGAAAGAAGCCAAACCGTATGCAGTCGTGCGTGACCGGTCCAAAGGGGATTCGTCACATGGGTCGAATTGAAATCCACAAGGGGGGGGACCACCGCCAGGAAAAGGGCAGGGGCAGTCACCAAGAGCCTCGCAAGCTTGATTCTTTTTTCGTTCATTCGTTCTCCTTAGACTCACCACGGGGACACTTTTCCCGAAGTCGCTCTGTCTGGAAAAACCAGACTCGCCCACTCGCCTTGGGGTTTAGATGTCCTGCCCAAACACAATCTCGACTCCATTCGGATCCCGAATTGAAAAGTCACGCATGGGGTAATCCCGATCCCCGGGCGCCACGAGCAACTCGACGCCACGCTCCTGAATCTCACGGCAATAGGCGTCAACATCGGCGACCCACTGAAACAAGTGAACACCCACCGGGTTCTCCGTGCCCTTCACCCAGTGAATCGCCGAATTATCCCGCCAGACCACGGC
>DUCH01000529.1:0-899 GCA_012959865.1 Myxococcales bacterium
ATCGAACGCGGGGCTCGGCTGATTTCCATGGTTCCGGGTCCGGTGCCCATCGGCGAGGGGAGTCGCTCGATGGCCGATCCGGGTTATGACGGGGTCTGGTCGAGGATCAACGAAGCCGGCATCGCTGTTGCCTTTCATTCGGGCGACGCGGGCTATCGCGCCTTCACCGCCGAGGCGTGGGGGGGAGCCCGGGAGTTTCGGGCTTTCGATTACGATGCCCTGGTGGGCTGCCTCTCCCCTGAACCGATCCACGATACTTTCGCGGCGATGATCTGCCACGGACTCTTTGATCGTCATCCCCGCCTGCGTGTGGCGAGCATCGAGTGCGGGAGCACCTGGATGGTTTCCCTGATTCGCAAACTGAAGAAGGCCTATGGCCAATTGCCGGGCTCGTTTCCGCGGGATCCCGTCGAGACCCTGCGCGAGCATTGCTGGGTGGCTCCGTACTACGAGGACGATATCGATGGGCTTCGAGAACTGATTGGCGCGGACCGCATCCTCTTCGGATCGGATTTCCCCCATGCCGAGGGGCTTGCCGAGCCGATTCGTTTTCTCGACGAAATCAAGAATTTTTCGAAAGAGGAAACCCGCCGGGTAATGCGGGACAACGGTCGCTCCCTGGTGGAATCCCCCTAGCGGGCTTGGCTAGTGGGTTTGGACGGCCGGTCTGCACGGGTTTGGCCTAGCGGGTTTGGAAGGCCAGTTTGGAAGGCCAGTTTGGCGAGCGAGTTCAAAAAGCGGTTGCCGTGCTCGGATCGGGATGAACCCGACCCGAGCACGCCGGAATCACAAAGCTCTGAAAATCAAAGGGCCCCGAGAATGGCCTCGGCGCTGCTGACCTCGAATTTCATGGGTTCTTCGACGGCCAACTTGGTGACGACGCCGTCTTCGACGATCGC
>DUCH01000529.1:1174-1704 GCA_012959865.1 Myxococcales bacterium
TCTTCGGTGGTGATGTCCTTCATGTCGCTGGTCTTGACAGTGACGGCGGGAATTTTTTCGCCTTCGCTGATGGGCATGGCAAATCTCCTGGTTTTGAATTCTGATTTTGAGGACTGAAGGGGCCAAGCCTAACGCATCTCCAAGGGTGAGACGCAACTCCGTAAGTCTTCCAGGATCGCGCCAAACTTGGCGCGGAGTTCGCTCCAGCATCGCTATACTGACTCGCGAACTCGCCGGCTCCAGCTGGGAATGGGCTTCTGTTTCAGGGAGAGAGCGGCGGGGAAAGTGAACACCGGCAAACCAGCGCTGTGCGCTGAAGAGCAAGGAGGAGAAAATATGCAGCCGCTTTCCGGGCTTCGGGTTGTCGACCTCGCTGACGAGAAGGGCGAGCTCTGTGGTCGGTTGCTGGCCGATCTCGGCGCCGAGGTCATTCGAGTGGAGCCGCCGGAAGGGGCTTTTTCGCGTCGGCTGCCTCCCTTTGCCCCCGATGGGGAAACGAGCCTCTATTTTGGTTTTCGCAACGCGGGCAA
>DUCH01000530.1 GCA_012959865.1 Myxococcales bacterium
CCTTGCAGGCATTCGGGCCCTTCATTCCGGTGACATCTACAATGGTGTCGTACTGTTCTTCCGCTTGGGAAAGGGTTGGTACGAAGGCCTCGACTGCAAAAATGGTCAGGCAGACGAAGAGCAACCTCTGGCTTGTTGATCCACTCATCGGAAAACCGTAGCAAACGCGTTCTTGGGGCTGATTTGGCTGGTGGCTCGAAGTTGAATCGATTGACCTTCATGGACAGGCTCGGTGTCGCTGTCATCCGTTGGCCCACGTTGGCGGCGGCCTGTCTTGACCGGAGAATCGATGCTCCTCGGTCTCGCCTTTCCTTCGTTCCGGATCAGCTTCCGGTGGTCACGGTCTACCCTTTGGGCTCTGCCTGAGCCGATGGCACCGACCGGTTCAAGATCCCCGCCGCGGCGGGTTTCGCCTTCCGGACGGGTTCAGGGAGAGGGGGATCGGAGGCAAACATGTTTCTTATTGCGGCCGGAGGAGGGGTGTGACTTCAGCGGGCCAGGATATTAGGCACGGGCTCTGCTCTGAGTCTGTTCTTTCGGGCCTCGCGCTCGCGGGGTGCGAGCTTTCTCCTCGAGTCCTGGTTTTTGGCTCCTTGCGTCGGTCTCGTCGATACGAAAAGGCGCAGGTACTGCCTTGAGCCGATCAGAATCGCGTACCCGCCTTGTTGGCGGGAGTCTGCTCGTGTCGATGCCCCGAGGGGTGGGGATGGGATCGGAGAAGAGCGGCGGGGTCAGGGGAGCGTTCTCCGATTCCGCCCTCGGCTGCGGCGGGTCGCTGCGCCCGGTTCCTCGCTCTGGGCCGTGGGATATACCCACCTTCCGCGCGCTCCGCGGTTTTTTGGGCTCCGCAAATCATAAGGTTAAGGAAAGTTCGACCGATCTAAGTAAGATAGGGCGATTGGCGGCGATGGATCCGTGCGCCTCGCGATCAGGCCCGAATCACGCCCCGGGCCCCCCCTCTTGACCCACAGCTGGGAGAAACCGTTTTGGGCTTTGAGACGATTGAGGCCTTGGCTCGTTCCCTGGGGCGGGAAGCCGTCACCAAGAACCGCTCGGTCGTCTGTGTGCAAGGGCTCGGATTCGTGGGGTCGGCCATGGCGGTTGCCTTGGCCGACGCGAGAGATGCTCAGGGAAACCCATACTTCAACGTTGTGGGCGTAGAACTCCCGACGGCTGAGGGGCTCGCAAAGGTTGAGGCCATCAATGCGGGACGACTGCCGATTGCTAGTGCTGATGTTCGACTCCAAGCGGCGATGACCCGCGCATCGACTGTGGGCAATCTGCTCGCGACTACAGATTCCTCGGTCTACGCCCTCGCATCAGTGACCACTGTGGATATTCATCTCGACGTTTCCAGCAAGGATGGACGGCCCTCTGTTGATTTTTCCGGATTTAGAGCCGCCATTCGTACCCTCGGATCGTCTATGCGGCCTGGTTCCCTAGTCGTTGTTGAAACCACAACACCTCCGGGAACCTGCGAGCATGTTGTTGTCCCCGAACTCGAGCGAGCTCTAGGGGAGAGAGGGCTCCCCATTGACTCAATCCTTGTGGCGCATGCGTACGAACGAGTTATGCCTGGCACCGAATATCTGGACTCCATCATCAACTTCTGGCGCGTCTATTCCGGACACACACCGGAGGCTGCCGACGCGTGTGATCAATTCTTGTCCAAGGTGATCAATGTCAAAGACTTTCCGTT
>DUCH01000531.1 GCA_012959865.1 Myxococcales bacterium
CATAGCAAAACGGCAGGATAGGACATTCCGGTCCTACCTAGTCGTCCGGGGTATGGGCATTCTGTCCCGTCGCGGGAACCTGACACAGCCCCCATACCTGGACGTGGAGCCCCGTCGCGGGAGACAAGCGGGCCGAGCTTCGGCCGTCGACTAGCGAGAGAGGGAAACATCGGCGCTCCTGATTTCGCCTGATCTCTTTGTGCACAGCCTGCTCAGCAAGAAATATTCGAGGCGAGGGTCGTTCGGCTATCAGAGGGAAAAACCGCCGTTACCGAGTATACCGCGGCCTACGGTCATGCAGAACGCAGGCTTGAATCCTTCCAGCATGTCGTCACGAACTCCTGGATCACAGTTCGTGGTTTTCCTCTTTCGGCGGACGTCCGCAGTCTACCGTGTACTTGAAATGGTCGGATTAGCCTTCGTGCCTCATGGTCTTGCGATAATTAGACCGGAATGCGACGCGGGCGAACACATTCGGACGGGTGCTTGTACCCGTCTCGCCCTTTCTTGCTTTTCATCGAGCAGCATTTTGTGCAGACTCGTTCGTACCTCTTGAAACCGCTTGGGCCGCTTCCTTGACCGCGACCTCGTTCAGCGTGGTCAGGCGAGCGGAGCGCGGCCCTTCGGCATCGCCCGGGATCACGATCGGGTCTGGTCGTTGTCGATCTGGCCATCGACGATGCGGACAACACGCCGGGCGCGCTCCAGGACCCGTGGGTCGTGGGTGGAGAAGATGAACGTCTCACCGCGCTCGCGGTTCAGTTTTTCCATGATTTCGAGCAGCCGGTCGGCGGTATCCGAATCCACGTTGGCGGTGGGCTCGTCCGCCAGCACCACCGCGGGGTTCGACGCGATGGCGCGCGCGATGGCGACGCGTTGCTGCTGCCCGCCCGAGAGTTGGTCGGGGCGGCGGTCCTCCAGACCCGAAAGGCCCACATCGGCGAGCACGGCCATCACGCGGTCCCGTCGTTCGCCTTTCTCTATGCCCTGGAGACGCAGAACCATTTCGGCGTTCTCGTAGGCGGTGAGCACGGGGATCAGGTTGTAGGCCTGGAAGACGAAGCCGATACGATCCCGCCGCATCTGGCTGAGCTGCCTGCGCCCGAGTTCTCCGAGATCTCGGCCGTCCACACGCACGCGGCCCGAGGTGGGTTTGTCCAGGGCGCCCATCAGGTTCAGAAGGGTGGTCTTTCCCGAACCCGAAGGTCCGCAGATGGCGGTGAATTCTCCGGGCCGCACCGTCAGGGAAAGGCCATTGAGGGCGCGCACTTCGAGCTCGCCCTGGCCGTAGACCTTGAGGACGCTCTCGGTCTCGACGCTGAATTTTTCTTCGGCTGCCGACATGCTCAACTCCTCAGACCAGCCGGATCGATTCCACGGGCTCGATGCGCCCCGCCTTCCAGGCCGGATAGAGCCCCGAAAGCAGGGTGGCACCCACCACCGCTAGGCTGATGTAGACGAATTTCTCGGGGTAGAGGCTGGCCCTTAAGACGGGCGCGATCGCGACGCCGGCGACTTCCGAACTCCCATCGCCGATCATGGCCGACATGTCGACCCCGGTGGTCGCCAGGTAGTAATAGGGCCAGGCCGCGAGCAGCACCGCGAAGATCATGCCGACCACGCCCAGCCAGAAACTTTCGAGCATCACGAGGCTGAAGAGACGGCGCGGGCTAAAACCGATGGCCAAGAGAACGCCGAATTCTCGGATGCGCTCCATTACGCTCACGAAAATCGTGTTGAAGATGCCCGCGGCGATCAACAGCCCCATGACCGCCTCGAAGAAATAGGCCCCCGCGATCTTCATCGCGATGAAGGTGGCCAGGTCGGCCTGGGTATCGTACCAGGGGATGGCTGCGACCCCGGGCCCAACGCGTCCGCCCAGCCGCTCGGCCACCGCCGGCGCCTGGCGTTGATCTTCCAGGAAGAGCCCCAGCTGAACCGCTTCCCCAGGCGCATAGGCGATGGACCCGCGCACCAGCCCGATGGGAAGCAGCACCAGGGAACCGTCGATGGTGGGGGCGCCGGTATGGATGATGCCGCCGAGCCGCACGGTTTCGCTGACAATCTCGGCGTTCTTGTCCGTGAGGGTGAAGACCATTTTTTTCCCCAGGCGAGCTTTCAGGTTCTGGGCCAGTTGGGAGCCGATGAGGATGCGGGGCTCGTGGGCATCCTTCAGCAGTTCGCCCTCCTTGACGGCATCCAGAATCGAGAGGGTTTCGACGTTTTCCTGCTCCGGGTCATAGGCGATAAAGCCCGCTCCATAACTATGCCCCGCGGTAGAGAGCATCAGGTAACCGGTGATTCGCTCCACCACACGCACAACGTTCGGGTCTTCGAGAGCCGCTGCGCGCAGGCTCGGGGTGTCCTGGATGCTTCGCGAAAGGGTGGGGGTATCGAGGAATTCGTCGTGCTGCAGGGTGACGTGGCCGCCCCCAAGACGGGCCGCCATGTCGATCATGTCGCGCCACTGGGCATCCTGGACCGCGGTCATGATGATCGCCAGCATAGTGCCGAAACCGATGGAGGAGAGGGTGATGAGTGTCCGGCGCCGGTTGCGCCAGAGATTTCGCCACGCCATGGCGCCCAATTTCGTTTCGTCCCGGGCCATCAGCGGTGCTCCATTGCGGTGACGGGCTGGATCAGTGCTGCCTTCAGGGCAGGGTAGAGCACGGCGACCACGACGATGAAGAGCAGGATGAGGATGGGCTGGGAGAAGAGCGAAGGGGCAAGGATGGCCTTCCAGATCGGGTTGAAGGAGGCCCCCATGATGCTGACGCTCGCCATGGCGGCGATGTTGAGACCGGTGGTGGAGAGGTAGAGGAGGGCGGGCAGGCTCAGCGCGATTCCCAAGACCAGGGCAATGCCGGTTTGGATCGCTGTCTCCGCGAGGATGAGGGCCATGACGCCCAGGGGCCCCACCCCGATGGCCTTGAGGACACCGAATTCCCGAACCCGTTCGAAGACCGCCATCAGCATGCTGTTGAGGAGCAGGATGCCGATGGCGCTGTAGATGATCAGGTAGAGAAAACCCACCATGCCCCGGGCGGATTCGAGGTAGGAGGCGAGGGTGGGCAGGATCTGTTTCCAGGTCTTCACCTCGAGGGGGGTGGCAAGGCTCTCCACCTGGAGAGCAGCGGCGGGGAGTGCGATGCCACCCGGTCGGCGGACAATGATCTGGTGGACTCCATCGGGCACCACCATGAGTTCGCGGAAGGTCGGCTGGGTCATGAAGATGCCCGTTCGATCCACGGCTCCCCCGACGCTCCGAAGGATGCCCCGCACGCGGTAGAGTTCGTACGCCATGGTGGTGTCCGCTGCCTGGCTGAGCACCAGCACTTCTTCGCCCAGGCCCAGGCCCAGTGTCTTCGCCAGGCCCTTGCCGATCACGACGCCTTTCGGGTCGCTTTCGTCCAACCAGCTTCCCTCGGCGATTTCTGCGTGGACTCGGCTCACCCGGGCGTCGCGCTCCACGTCGACCCCGCGAAAGGACGCGCCCGCCGAGGATTCCTCCCCCGCGGCTAGGCCGAAGGCCAGGAGCCGGGCGGCGGCGGGGAAACCCGCGCTGTCCAGGAGCTCGAGCAGGGCCTCGGGTTGCTGTATCCGCGTATAGATGGAGGGGTTCTTGCGGTAGTCATCGGCGAAGACCTGGATATCGCCCACCTCCAACTCGACGATATTTTCTTCCATACCGCGCAGGATCCCCTCGAAGAGTCCCGAGAGAACGAGCATGAGAAGAAGGGCAAAGGTCATGGCCGAGATGGTGGTGAGGCTTCGTCGGCGACTGCGCCAAACATTTCGCCAGGCCATCTTGAAGACTTCCATGGGCTTGCCTCGGGTGAGGTTCCGCTTCGGGCGAGGGCGGACTGCAGCAAGCAGTTCGTGCGCCGGTTGCGAGGAGTATACGGCTCCAACGGGCCACGGCCTCATCCCCGCTTCCCGGATCCAGGGTTGGGGCCGCTTCGCCGAGGCCGTGGAGGGAATGAGGCTCACACCAAAGCGGATTGTTTTCCCCGGCTTTACACCCCCGGACGGAAGGGGTTTCCCATCCGTGGAAGTGGATCCGGGCCTGAAGGCCCCACGGCCGTATACGGCCCCTCTCCAACGCGGGTTTTTGGGGCAGCTACAGCCTTCTGCGCCCAGCCATGCCCACAAGCCCGATGCCGAGGAGAGGAGCGGTGGAGGTTATTGGGAAGTGGGCCACGCGCGGTACAGCCCGAGTGTGACGAAGCTGAACGCGACTTCGAGGGATGCGATCACGATTTGGTCTAGCTCTGCCACCTGGAACTCCAGGATTCCCGCAAACCGGGCGATGCCGGCGCCGGCAAACGCCAAACCACAAAACAAAAGACCTGTTCGGCGGCTGCCTTCTCGTGCGGCGCAAACTACAAGAAAGAGCGCAATTCCGACGTGAAGGCCGCCATAGGTAGACCGAATTTCCGCAAGGGCGGCCGGGGAATCGGAAGAGATCCCGGCATTGTCGCGAAGGGCATCGGGGTGAAGTAGGTACAGCAACCCCAAGCCACCCATCAGACATGCACCAAACAGGACGCCACTCACGCCCAAGAGACGCACCGGAATTTTCATCCAACCACCTGGCGAACTGGGCGCGAAGCTCCCGGCGGCGCCTTGCCGCCGGAGCGGATACGTCCGTTCCCCTCCCTTAGTCGCTGGCCTTCACCCGTGCCCAGCGGCGAAAGCCTCCTTCATGGTCGTGCACCTGCCCAGTGATCCAAGCCGCCTCGTCACTGACGAGCCACGCGACCAGTTTCGCGATGTCTTCCGGCATACCCCACCGTTTCGCGGGGAACATTTTCGCAACGCGCTCGTGACTGATTCCAGTGGCGTAACCCGTGTCGATCGGGCCCGGGTTGACGCAGTTGACGGTGATGCCGCGGTCGATGACGGCATCGGCGAGGGTGGCGGTCATCTGGTGAAGCGCCCCTTTCGAGATCGCATATGCGATCTCGTTCGGCATCGGGCCAATGTGTTGACCCGACGTGAAGTAGACGACCCTTCCGCCCGGACCCGGGTCGCGACGCTCCGCGAGTAGCCTCGTCAACAGAACACACGAACGCGCATTGACCGCCCAACAGCGATCGAGTTCTTCAACGCTGACGTCCGCAAACGCCTGCGTGGAACTGCGCGCATGATTGGCGATGATGATGTCGATGCTTCCGAATCGCTCGATTGTGGCATCCACCAGCTCGGTCACCGCCTCCGGACGCTCGAGATCGGCCGCCATGTAGTGGAGACTCGATCCCTCGCCGCCGAGATCTTCGAGCAGGGCCGACGTGCCGCCGGGGTCTGCGCCCCAAGTCATCTCGGCATCGTGAGGTTCCCAGCCGCTGGCAAAGAGGGAAGCACCATCCGCGAGCAGCCGCCGAGTGAGGCCAGCACCAATTCCCTGCCGGCGCGAAACGCCGGTTACCAACGCCATGCGGTTCGCGAGCGGGTTCGATCTATTCGGGTCGGACACCCGGCAGACCTCCTCTGCGAGGGAGCCTATCCCATGCGAACTTCGACGGCCCCTGACGGCCCAATGCGGCCCCAACTCTGGAAGCCGAAGAATCAGAATCCGATAATCCCTTGATTCCAATGGCACGCCGGGAGGGATTCGAACCCCCGACCCTCAGGTTCGAAGAATCATCCGAGGATGTGGAATAACGCGGGGTTACGTTCCTTCCCGTAAATGGCTCTGCCCGCGCGGATTCGCGGAGCAAGCGAAAGGGGCACATCCCTCCTTCTGTGCTGAGTGTCTCGAAGCGGTCGATTTTCAAGTACCCTACCCCCTTGAAATTCATCTCAGCGTACCCTTATGACGATTAAAAAAATCCTGCTAGTACTCGCCATCCTGCTGGTTGCCTTCATCGCGCCGACGCTTTGCTCCAACCTCGACGACCCGTCACTACGGCCGCCCCCCCCCACGCCGCCGGCAGTGCCCTTTGCCGAGAAGCCGGTCGCGCCATTTATGGAGCATAGGCAGGTATTGTTCGGTGACCTGCATATTCACACCGGGCTTTCTACCGATGCATACATTTTGGGCGTGCGAAGTATGCCCCGGGACGTTTACCGCTTCGCGAAGGGGGAGGTGATAACCCACGGGGCGGGCTATCCGATTCAAATATCACGGCCATTGGATTTTGCCGCGGTGACTGATCACTCTGAGTATTTGGGCCAGGCGCGGCTCGCCAAGCTGGACATTCCCACCAATCAACAGCCCTTGGCAGAACTGCTTCGCAACGGAAGTGCTTTGGAGATCACTCTGGCATGGCTGCAAAGCAGTGGGCAGATTAACGACAACGGCTTTAGTCCCGGCGGCCAACCGGTGGACGAAAGTATTAATCGCGATGCTTGGCAGATGATCATTGAGGCGGCGGAAGACCACTACGTGCCCGGAGTATTTACCAGCTTCATTGGCTATGAGTGGTCGGCGGATGCGGGGAGCATCGTCTCACATATGCATCGCAATGTGATCTACCGCGGCAGCAAAGTGGCGGACATTCCCTTTAGTTCCCTAGATAGCAACCGGCCGGAGGACTTATGGCAGTTTCTGGATCAGCAAAACCAGCAGGGCAAGACCTCTCTGGCCATTCCCCATAACGCAAATTTTAGTGCCGGCAATATGTATGCGCCCCGCGACTCTGAAGGCAAGCCCTTCACCAGTGAGTACGCGGCGATGCGCAGTCGCTACGAACCGATTAGCGAGATATTTCAAATCAAAGGCAGTTCCGAAACTCATCCGCTGTTATCGAGCGAGGATGAATTTGCCGATTTTGCAATTATTGGTGAATCCCTGTTTTTTGGCGAGACAACTTTAGAGACCGTTAAGGGTGGCTATAGTCGTGACGCCCTGCGCGTAGGTATGGAGTTGGCCCACAGCGAAGGCTTCAATCCCTTTAATTTTGGCGTGGTCGGTTCCAGTGATAGCCACAATGCCAGCTCGCCCACCGATGAAAACAACTACACCGGCAAGCTACCCATGCTCGATGGCAGTGCCGGCCTGCGTACCGATGAGGCTCTGTTGTTGCCCGAAGGTATCAACCCGGTAATCCATTGGGGTTCGGGTGGGCTCGCGGCGGTTTGGGCTGAACAAAACACCCGCGAGTCCATTTTTGACGCGCTGTTGCGCAAGGAGACTTACGCCACTTCCGGCCCGCGTCTGAATCTGAGGTTTTTTGCCGGCTGGAACTATGCCCCGGCAATGTTGCAGCAGGCTGATGTTGTCGAGCAGGCCTATGCCGGCGGGGTACCTATGGGTGGGGAACTCGAGGCTTCGTCACCAGAGCAACGGCCTTCGTTCTTAATTATGGCGGCCAAGGATCCGCAGGGTGCCAATCTTGATCGCCTGCAAATCATTAAGGCCTGGGTTGATGCTGAGGGCACCAGTCATGAAAAAGTTTTTGATATTGCCGCCGCCGATGGTCGTAGCATAGACCCCCAAACCGGTAAGTTGCCCGCCGTCGGCAATACTGTGAATGCGGCCAGTGCCCGTTATCGCAACACCATTGGCGGTGCTGTCATCAATGCTCACTGGACTGATCCCGATTTTAGTCCTGATCAGCACGCACTGTATTATGCTCGGGTATTGGAAATTCCAACGCCACGCTGGTCGACCTTTGATGCGGTCAAGCTCGGCACCACACCCATGGAGCCCGTTAGTATCCAGGAGCGGGCGATCAGCTCAGCCATTTGGTACAGGCCGGCAGGGGCATCGTCACCTCCGTAGCGGCCTTGCGCAACTGAGGGGGGGCACCGTGGGGTTGGTCAGGTCCTGAAAGCCCACAATCGGGCCATCCCCTCATTCCGTGGTTGTCATGCCACCGGTGATCGGACCTGATCGCGAAAACGCGGCTTAGGCCTCCTACACGCTATTGCTGCTTGCAAGGGCGGCTCACTGAACGGGGCGCCTCCTTCTTCGGCGCCACAGGTGAGAGCACGGATTCGAGCATCGGGTGCATCTGGGCCACCGAAGTGCACTGCTGGTGACCACCGATCACGGCCGCGGCAGCGGAGAGGGCTGGAGCCAGCACCAATGGAATGTGCCCGGCTCCGAGCGGGTCTGGTTAATTGCTCGGGGGCCGGGGGTTGCAGCCACTGGCCCCGTTGGAACGAGCGAGAAAACCACCTTGGCAAGTGTTCGCCCCACCGTCGAGGAATGGTTGGCGCTCGAGCCTGTTCGCGGTCCGCTCTTCGGTCCACCGCTGACCGAGATCCTCGGTCAATTGCGGCTCAGCAGCGAATCCTCCCGGGGTTACTGAAGGACTCAGCGAAACGTCTGGCTACCATCCAAGATGCGGGAATAGGCAGGAGCGTCGAGGCGGATGTAGTCGCCATTTTCGAGCACAAATTGCGGGTCGCTGACTTTGCCAGGGTTGTAGCCATCGCGGCGATAGTCGACTTTTCGGTGCTTGAACGTCACTGTGATCTGAATTTCCTTCTGCAGCCTGACGAAAAGAGAGCGCTGGTAGCTCGCCAAGTTCTCGAGGACAAAGCGAGCGAAATCCTCGATTGAGAAGGTGTCATCGCAGTGGATGCTCGCCATTCCGGCGCGGCCCTCGGAACCCGGCACCTCTACTCCATAGATATTCGTCTCGAGCACGCCGGCTGCGACGTTCAGAATTTCCGCAACCTCGTTTGTCGATACGTTCTCACCCTTCCACCGGAAGGTGTCGCCGACGCGATCCGCGAAAGCGAGCCAGCGGTCGTCGCGGAGTACAAGGCGATCCCCCGAGTTGAAGAAACGATCTTCGGCCTTGAAGACATCCTCGAGAACCTTTTGGGTTGGTGGCGATCGGTCCACGTATCCGTCGAAAGGAGTCACCGATCTGATGGGCGCGATCCAGAGGCCCGTCTCGCCCTCGGAGACTTCCTCGCCCCTCCATACTGGAACCAGCCTCTGAGTTAGCTTTTCGTTCGGAAAGCAACTGGAGGCGAGATGAAGAGGACGCGATTTTCGGAAGAGCAAATTATCGGGATCCTAAAGGCGTCGCCCCGCGCATACAGGATCCCCTCGATTCCAGGGGTTCCCGCCGGGTAGCCGTGCGTGGCCGATATCACCGCCCCGGACGGCAAAAGGTCAGGGCCCACATAGGCGAGCCAACGAACCCAGACCGGCCAAGCATCCGCGGCTTCAACGGAATAAGGGGGTCTCGCCGAGAGAATCAGCTCGCCCACCCGAGGTCCGGTGCCGATGTGCCAATCCTCGGACTGAGCATCGCGGCGCACCACCTCAAACGCATCATAGGCCGAGAGCTTGCGAATCGACTCGGCCAGAACCGCCTCACTGGGCTCATCGAAATAGAGAAACGAACTTGTGCCCGCAGAAACCGCCCGCGCTGGGATTTTTTGCCTTCGCAAAATCCGCTGAATTTTGACGAGCTCTTCAACCGGCTTCATGCCGTGGTCGGTGGTCACAAGCAGCTGAATCTCAGCGCCGTCGGGTTGGCCCTTCGATGGCTTCGAGCAGAGCGCCCACAATGACGTCGGCTTCCATGACCGCCTGTCGGATACCGATCTATCCGCCGGGTCCCGCAAGTATTCCGGGGCAATGCCGCAACCCTATTCAAGGCTCGGGTCGTGGCTGAGATCGACCGGTCCGAACGGCTGATCTAAACCAGTCATCCCGGTCCGGCGCGGTCTGCTCTTGCTGGGATGCGTCTCGATGGTTGACTCAATTGGTACAGCGTATGCATCTGATCGAAGGAACACAGAGGAGGACGCCATGAAGACTTTTCATCTTGCGCAACTAGAGCACTTCTCGCATCAAAGAAGAATCACGATTCCGATGATCCCGCGGCGCGGCGCGGGGGGCTCCATGTCGCTTCGAGATGTCGCGACCGCGCGATGCCAACATCGTTCGCAGTTCAACGGGTTGCGGAGCGGAAGACTGCCC
>DUCH01000532.1 GCA_012959865.1 Myxococcales bacterium
CAAATTCTCCTTTAGGATTTGCGGGGTCTCGGATTGCGATTTCAATCCCGAGGCAATTGTACGAGTTGACGCGCCATCACCAATCGCTGCACCTGCCCCGTGCCTTCGACAATATCCATAGCTTTGACATCGCGGTAGAGCTTTTCGATCAAATGATCTCCCCGCCCACCGATCTCGCCAAGAATCTCCATCCCCAGACTGGCGGCCTCTAGAGCCGCCATCGGGGCCGCCGCCTTCGCGATGGAAGCTTCAAGAATGTTGGGGCGCCCGTAGTCTGCCAGCCAAGCCGCTCGCCAACAAAGCAATCGTGCACTTCGAAGCTTTCGACGAACTCGCTCCAGCCGATCTCTAATCCTCTGGTCGCCAATCAGGCCCGTCTGCTCGGAAAATTCCGCGGCAGCGTCCAACGCAGCGCGACCAATTCCCACAGCCATGACCGCGACCAGCGGGCGGGTTGCATTGAAAGAGCGCATCGCGCCCTTGAATCCCGCCCGCCGCGCATAATGTTCTTCTCCTCCGATCAAGTTTTCGGCGGGCACTCTGCAATCGACCAGGCTGAACGATGTGGACTCGTACGCCTTGAGGCCCATTTTTCGCTCCACCTGGAAATCGCCGACTCCCGGTGTCCCGTTCTCGACGACGAATGCACGATGCCCCTCGCGCCCCAGGCTTGGATCAACGGTGGCCCAGACAACAATCCAATCCGCGCGACTCGCATTGGCGGCGAACGACTTGGCGCCATTCAGGATCCAGACGTTCCCTTCTCTTCGCGCGCTGGCTCGAATGCCGGCCACGTCCGACCCCGCACCGGGCTCGGTCATGGCGAAAGATCCCCATCGCGCTCGGTCCGGGTCCGCAAACGGGCCAAGAAAACGTCGCTTTTGATCTTCGGTCCCCATGGAGATCAGCGGGGGTTCGCCCAGTCCCGGCCCCGGAAAGGAAACCGCCACCCCGCGATCCCAGTACGACATCTCCTCGGCGAGACAGAGCGTGGTGCGTGAGGAGCCCACTTTGGCTCTCGGCGCCCCCGGCGTCGTGCCGCCGGTTTCACCGCCCCAGCGCGTCCGCCCCATGCCGGCCTTCACGAGCATCTCGAAGAAGGGATGTTCGGGAGGAGTGGGTCGACCGAGTCGATCGGCTTCAAGTCCCAACGGGCGGATTTGGCTCGCCCCCAGCGCGCGGATCCCCTCAAGCCGCTGCAGCGTTCCCGCATCGATCGAAAGGTCCATCAGGCGCCTCCCAGCGGCAGCATCGGCTCATGAACCAACTTACCCATTTCCCGAACTGCAGCATCCCGGGCCGCGTCGACTCCACCAAAAAGCAGACCCAGCGCGCGACCCTCGCGCATAAATTTTTCGACCGGATGATCTTGCATAAAGCCGTGGCCTCCGAGGATCTGAACTCCATTCGGGGTCACGAAGGTTGCTTGCTCAGCGGCTTCCACAAAAGCCGTGGCAGAAGCCTCATCGCTCGGAACTCCCGCATCCAGCCTCCAGGCGGCTTCCAGCGCAAGAATCCGAGCAGAATCCACGGCTATAACCATGTCGGCAATCAGGAAAGCCAGGGCTTGGTGGTGGGCGATGGGCTTGCCGAAGGCCACCCGGTCCAGCGCATAGCGGCGAGAATACTCCGAGGACTCACGCATTACGCCCACAAGAAGGCCAGCGACGTAGAGCCGGGCCCGAGCAATCGAGCG
>DUCH01000533.1:0-2981 GCA_012959865.1 Myxococcales bacterium
TGGCGCGAAGCCTGGGCGAAGTTGCGCGATTGGTCACCGGGTTTACCGTGGCCCACAGTCTCACGCTGGCTTTCGCCGTCCTCGGATGGGTGCGCGTGGAGAGCGGACCCGTCGAGGCGCTGATCGGATTCTCGGTGGCGCTCATCGCCCTGGAAAATGGTTGGACGCTCGGAGGCCAGGGGCGACGTATTCCGCAACTCACGCTGGCTGCTCTCCTCCTCATGGCGGCGGCCGCCAGCGCGGGTGTCGGTTCGCTGACCGTGCTCACTTTATTGGGTCTTGCGCTCTTCAGCGCCAGCCACTTCGCCCTTCTTCGCCGGACCGCCAATGCCAATCTGCACCGCGTAGCCCTGGCCTTCGCCTTTGGGCTCATTCACGGCTTCGGATTTGCCGGCGTTCTGGCGGAGATGCAACTGCCCACCGAACGGCTGGCCAGCGCGCTGCTGGGCTTCAACGTCGGCGTGGAAGTCGGGCAGTTGGCCGTCGTTGCCGCGATCTGGCCGGTGCTCGTCTTGCTCCGGCGCACCGCCAACGGCCAGCCCTATCGACTCTTCGCCGAAGTGGCTTCGGCGGTGGTGTGCGCGGTTGGCGTCTACTGGTTCCTTGTGCGCAGCCTCGCTGGAGCCTGAAGATTTGAGATATCGTCGAACGACGCGCGAGCCCGAACGCGGCTCGGAATTGTCGCTTCGAACCCAGCGAGCCGGGGTTGATCCAGATGAGCAAAGCCAGACCCGATGATCGGGGCAATGAGCGAAGGAAAGGACGGTACCCATGGGGTTTGCCGACTACGAGGATTATGACGCCCTGGGGCTCGCCGCTCTGGTTGCCCGCGGCGAAGTCTCTGCCGAGGAACTCCTCGACGAAGCCGTCGCGCGAATGGAGCGGCTGAACCCGGTTCTCAATGCCGTGGTCATCCCCATGGTGGACGAGGCCCGGGCCACCCTTCGGGCCGGGCTGCCCGAAGGTCCGCTGGCCGGAGTGCCTTTCCTCCTCAAGGATCTGGCCCTCAGCTACGCGGGGGTGGCCACCACCCACGGCTGCCGAATCTTTGCCGACAACGTGCCCGACCACGACAGCGAACTGGTCAGCCGCTACAAGCGCGCAGGCCTGGTGATTTTCGGCAAATCCGCCTCGCCTGAATTTGGTCTGACGACCACGACCGAATCGATTCTCTTCGGCCAGACCCGCAACCCCTGGAACCTTGACCACGTCGCGGGGGGGTCTTCAGGAGGGGCCTCGGCGGCAGTCGCCGCCGGAATTCTCCCCATCGCCCACGCAAGCGATGGCGGCGGCTCGATCCGGATTCCCGCGGCCTGCTGCGGACTCTTTGGCGTCAAGCCCAGCCGGGGCCGAATGCCCTTCGGCCCCGACGTCGGCGAGGGGTGGAGCGGCATGTCGACCATGCACGCGGTGTCGCGGACGGTCAGGGACAGCGCAGCCTTGCTCGACGCGACGGACGGCGCCGACATCGGAGCCCCCTATCCGGCGCCCGCCAAAGCGCGCCCCTACGCGGAAGAGATCGAAGCCGACCCTCCGGCCCTGCGCATCGCGCTGCTCACGGAGACGTTCAATGGACTCCCCACCCACCCGGATTGCCGCCAGGCCGCCGAGGATGCCGCGCAGCTCTGCGAATCCCTCGGTCATCGCGTGGAACCGGCCACCCTCAAAATCGACGCCGAGGCCCTCGGAACGGCGAGTCAGGCGATCATGGGCGGAAACGTCACCAGCCTTCTCGAAGACCGAGCCGCGGCCTTGGGGCGTGAACTGGGACCCGACGACATGGAACCCTTCACCTGGATCAGCGTCCAGGGTGCCCGGGCGCGGAGCGCCGCCGACTACGCCCGGGCGATTCGCGGGATTCACGCGATCGGCCGAACCGTCGAAACCTTTCTCCAGGATTTCGACATGATCCTCTCGCCCACCATGGGGGCGCCCCCGGAAAAGCTCGGGGTACCGGCGCTCGCCAATCCCGATCTCCCGGAACTCGTCACCGCTCTCCTGACCTCGATCGGATATACCCAGGTCTTCAATGCGTCGGGACACCCCGCCATGTCGATGCCGCTTTGTTGGAACGATGCCGGGCTCCCGATCGGAATCCAGTTTGCCGGTCGTCTCGGGGACGAGGGCGGGCTGTTCCGCCTGGCGGGACAACTGGAGAGGGCCCGGCCCTGGTCCGAGCGTCGGCCTCCCGCGCGCTGAAGCCCCTGAACGCCCGCCGATCCCGACCCCTTTTAGCCCAGGGGCGACTCGCGAAGAATGCGATAGCGTTTCGGCCTCACAAAACCCCAACTGCCCAGAAAATTCAACTCACCGGAGGAAGACATGGCCCGAGAAGCCGTCATCGTACAAAGCCTGCGCACTGGACTCACCAAGGCCAAGCGCGGATCGTTCAACACCACTGAGCCCGTCGATTATCTCGCCCACACTCTGCGCGAAGCGGTCGCCAGCGTTCCCAACCTCGACCCCGCCGAGATCGAGGATGTCATCGTGGGCACTGGCTTTCCCGAAGGCTGCCAGGGAATGAACACCGCGCGGATCGCCGCCATGGCTGCGGGCTTTCCTCAGGAGGTGGCCGCCACAACGGTCAATCGATTTTGCTCCTCGGGATCCCAGGCCGTGATGATGGCCGCCCACTCGATCATCAACGAAGGCGCCGACGTCGCCATCGGGGCAGGGGTGGAGACCATCACCATGATGCAGGACGGGAGCCAGAACACCACACGGCTGGCCAACGCAGCCGCGCAGAAACGCTTCCCCGGTCTCTACTTCCCCATGGGCCTGACCGCGGAAATCGTCGCCGAGCGCTACGGAATTTCCCGGGAAGATCAGGATGCCGTCTCGCTCGCCAGCCAACAGCGCTATGCAGCGGCGGCGGATGCCGGCTTCGTTGCGGAAGAAATCACACCCATGAAGGTGACGCGATCGGTCATGAAAAAGGGAGAGGACCCCTATGACGAGGACTTCACCGTAGAGGCCGACGA
>DUCH01000533.1:3029-3372 GCA_012959865.1 Myxococcales bacterium
ACCGTGACCGCGGGCAACGCCTCCCAACTCTCGGACGGAGCGTCGTCCACAGTGCTCATGTCTGCGGATCGGGCGAGCGCCTTGGGGATCGAGCCCATGGGGATCTACCGGGGCACGGCGGTGGCGGGATGCGGGCCCGATGAGATGGGGATCGGCCCAGTATTCGCAGTTCCAAAACTCTTGAAGCGCCATGGCTTAACGATCGACGACATCGATATCGTCGAGATCAACGAGGCCTTCGCGTCCCAGCTGCTCTATTGCCAACGCGAGCTGGGAATCCCGTCGGAGAAGCTCAACCCCAGCGGTGGCAGTATTTCAATCGGCCATCCCTTCGGGATGACGG
>DUCH01000533.1:3559-9848 GCA_012959865.1 Myxococcales bacterium
CATCGGTCAAAATTCCCTCCCGTATCGGCTCCCAGCGACCGATACGGGAGGGAAGTGCATGTCGCCCCAAACGGCGGCTTCTAAAGACCCGAGGGCGCGCGATGGCGTTCACAGGGCCCGATCGAAGGCGGAATCAAGATGGCTCCGAAGACAACCACCCCGAACGAACCGAGCCCATCCGATACGAGTTCAAGCTTCCCGATCGGGGCCGACGAGCGCCGTACTGGGCGCGATCGGCGCGGCCAGCCGACCCCGGCGCTCTCCTCTTTTTGGGGGAGTGGGCGACGGCAATCGGGTCGACGCCAGGGCGAGGGCGATCGAACCTACGTGGATACTTTCAGCCGCCGGGACGTCGCGCTTCTGCTCGGCATATTCATCCTCAATATCTTCGACGCGCTCTTTACCCTCCTCTGGCTACAACGTGGAGGCTCCGAGGCCAATCCCTTCATGGCCTTTTTGCTGGAAATCGGGGAGGGAGCGTTCCTGCTGCAAAAGTGCATCGTTGTCGGAATTTGGCTGGTGGTGCTTCTGATCCACAAGAACTTCCGGCTCGCCCGAATCGGTCTCTACTCCCTGGCGGGGATTTACAGTCTGTTGATTCTTGGCCACTTCGTACTGATCGCGAGTGACTTACAGCCGGATCGCCAAGCCGGCGAGGCCAGCTCGCACATCTCAGGCCAGGCGAGCGAGCAGGGCGGGCAACGCCGTTTCGACTCGCAGGGGACGAATCCCCAGGCTGATTCGCTCTAGTCCGGCACGTTGCAGGCTCGCGAGTTCGTAGGAACTCCAGCCGCTCTCGGGGCCCACGGCGAGAAGCGTCGGCGTCTCGAGAGCCGAAGCAGGCGTTGGCTGCCGCGCCGGCTCGGCCACAAACGCCCGGCCGCCGGCGATCCAATCTTCCAGTTCGTCCTCTGCGAAGGGTTTGAAGCGTTTCCGCAAGACGACCTCGGGCATTCGCGTATCTCGGGCCTGCTCCAGCCCGAGCACGCATTGCTCAAAGACGGCCTCGGCATCCAGAGCACGACTCTGCCAGAAGCTCTTCTCCACGCCGTCCGCGTTGAGCAGTGCGATTCGCTTGACTCCCATGGAGGTGAGCGAAATCAACGTCCGACGCAACACCGGCGGCCTCGGTAGCGCCAGGACCACCGTGATGCCCAGGGGCGGCGGGGGGTCGGCGTCCAAGCGCACTTCCATTTCTACGGCGTCTTCGTCGACTCGGGTAATGCACCCGTGACCCACCGCTCCGTCGAGGCGACCGACTCGCAATTCGTCCCCCAGCCGCGCGCGATGAATTTCGAGAACGTGGCGCCGTCTTCGCCCGTGCAGGCGAACTCGGCAGTCGGCTTCGATCCAATCCTCTTCGAGGAGCAGCACCAGGTTCACGAAAGCGAACCCTCCGTTGGGATCAGCGCGGACAACTCGGCGAGGTCGGAAATTTGGAAGTCCGGGGGCGGATCGGCGTGCTCCGCCAAAGCCGACCGGGGATCGCCCACTCGGCGAACGATCCACGCGGTCCGAATCCCCAAGGCCGCTGGCCCCGCCACGTCCGCCCCCAGCCGATCGCCTACGTGGAGGAGTTCGCCGGGCTCGACATTCAGCGCCTTCAGGGTTTCCTGGAAAATTTTTGGCGCGGGTTTTCGAAAGCCCACCGCGTCGGAGATCAGAATGGCGTCCATCAGATCTTCCAGGCCCGCAGCTCCGAGCACCCGATGCGCTGTCGCCGAGTGACTGAAGTTCGAACACACGCCGAGCCGATACGTCTCTTTCAACCCGGACAAAACGGCCCGGTGGTGGTCGAGAAATTCGACTTGGGCGTACAACCCGTTCATATGCGCTTCCACCATTGAGTGCGCGAGGTCGGGGTCGTCGATCCCCAGCCTGGCCAAGAGCGCCTCAAAGCGATCCAGCGTGGGCAGTTCGCGGTGAACCGAATAGTGGCTTTGGCGAAATTCTCCGTCGATCTCTTTCATGGTTCGCAAATAGTCGTCGAAGTCCACCGGGGTCTTTTCGGCGATCAAAGCGTGCAGCCGGGTCAACATGCGGGGCATGCTGCGCCCCTGATATTCCTCTCGGGGAATGGTCTCGGTAAGGAGATCGACAAGGGTGTCGAAGAGATCGAAGCTGATCGCGCGAATCGGCATTGGGACCAAAGAATAACCCAGTCCAAGATCCCCGGGCCCGCGCAACCTTCAGGGCGAATCCTTCAACTCCTCTTCGATCAGGCGCTTGAACGACGAGAAGGGCTGGGCGCCCGAGAGAAAGCGACCGTTGACAAAGAAGGCCGGCGTTCCACTCACGCCCAATTCCTTGGCTTCTGCGGCGTCGGCTCGGATCCGATCGCGAACCGCTTCGGACGCGGAATCGCGCCGAAAGCGATCCAGATCGAGCCCAATTTCCCTCGCGTAGCGCGCCAAGGTCTCCGCATTCACATCCCGAGGGTTCGCAAAAATTTTGTCGTGCATCGCCCAAAAATGCCCTTGACGGTGTGCCGCTTCGGCCGCCGCGTGAGCAGCCGGCGCCCCGGGATGCATCGGAAGTGGAAGGTGTTTAAAGACCAGCGCCACGCGGTTTCCGTAAACGGCCTCGATTTCCCCGAGAGTCGCATTGACCCTGCCACAGAAGGGGCACTGGAAATCAGACCACTCCACGATGGTGACGCGCGCCCGCTCTCCGCCGCGGCGTGGGGCACCCCCGAGCGGGGTCTCGTAGCGAACTTCCGGCCTCGGTCGAGGGTCATTCGCGACGGGGGCACCCGACCCCTCATCGAGACTCAACGCCAGCTGGCCGAGGCGGTGTGATCCCCGATCGATGGATTGGGACAAGGAATTTGCGGCTCCCAGAATCGATATCGCAAGAACCACGGCGCCGATCAGCAATGGCCCCCCGATGGATTCGAAGTCATTCGCCTTCAAAATCTATTCTCCGTTCGTCCATACATTTTTTTCACAATTCCTTCTGCGGAAAAAAACTTTCTAATTCAAAATGATAGAGGTCACTGGTCACAAGGGGGAAGACGCTCGGCACTCGAAGGCCATTTTTATTCCCACAACGAACCCGATTTATTGCACAATCGGCTTGACCGACTTAGTTAAAGAGGAATGTGGGAAGATTGGGAAGAGTGGCAAGAAGAAAAGCATAAGAAGGGGAAGAGGCAACAAGCCGAAAAAGGAAATCCGAAGAACGAAGGAATGCAAATTTCGATATCGGCACTGAGACCAACTCGCGTTGGCGAACGACTTGAGGGAAGCAGGGAAACGAAGAAAAAGGTCGCAACTGCGAACCAATAAAAAAATTGAGCGGTTGACCGGTTAAATGTTAGATGAGAGTCAGAGATCGAGGCAAATCAAGAGCAAGAGGCCGGAGCCGCCGCGAATCGCACTCAAAGTGGATACGCGCGGAACGGGTCAATCCGATCGGTGGCATGATCTCAGGGAGTCGTCAAGAGATCGATTGTGAATTGTGAGACGGTGAGATTGTGAGACGGCGGGATTGTAAGACGGTGAGACGGTAAGACGGTGAGATTGTGGCTTGTCGATTGTAAATTGTGAATCATCGGTCGTCGACTGTCGATTGAAGACCCGCAAAAGAACCAGCGAGATTTCGGCGATGACTCGGCGAGATTTCGGCGATGACAAAACGATTATTGAACATTGAACGATTATTGAACATTGAACAAAGAAAGCATAGAGGACAGCGAGATACTCAAAGCGTGGAATCGAGGTCGGGTCCGCACCGGCTCTGGGGAAGCGGGCTTGAATACGGGAAAAGCCCAACAATTGCCCCGTAGAGCGAATCGGGACGAAGACCCGACCCTGCCCCTGGAAGCGCGGCTTCCAGGGGCCACATTCCACGCAGGCCGCACCCACTCCCCGCGGTTTGCCCCTTGGTTTCGATCAGGGCGCCAAGGACTCGAAGCCCAGAGATAACCGCCAACCAAGGAAGCTCACGGAGTCTTTCAGGGCGGTCGCCGCGTAGACGAGTTCGTCGCTCATTGACCCGGTCAGCACAACGCCCCGAACTTCCTGCTGGCCTTCGGAAAGATGTTTTCGTACCCATCCGATTCGCTGGATCATGCCAGCGACAATGGTGTCTTGCTCCGCGGGGTTTGAGACCACCATCGCGACCACCCAATTGCCCCCCGCCGAACGTGCCAAGAGATCGATTTCCCCGACCTCGGTTTCGAATCCGGCGCCCACCTCGATGCCTTCCGCGTCGACATGCACGCTCAGGTCGGCTTGAAGCACCTCGGGACGCTCCACGATCAGGTGTCGAACCTGCTCGGCATCCACAGGAATAACCACGTTGACCGGCGGCCGGCCCGAACGTCGCGAACCCTCGGCGCCGGGCAACGGCTCGGCCGTCTTCGTCTTCTTCGGCGCCTTGGTCTTCTTCTCCGCGATGCGTGCGGCGGGGGCAACCTTGGTGCGCGGAGTAGCTTGTCTCAGAGCCATTTCGATCTCCTCTTCAGTCTCCGACTCTTCACCCAAGAAGAGACAGGATTCGGCTGCAGCGCCCAGTGCACTTGGGTTGGAGGGCGAGAGCGGTGTGGCCTCGAACTCCTGGCGCTCGGGGATCTTCGCGGAATCGCTCACGGAAGCCGAACTATCGGCATGGCCGCAGTTCGGGCAAACTTTCTGGCCGCCGTGTAGGCGCGTATTGCAGGCCTTGCAGTTCACACTCCGTCCCCCATCGCTCCACACTCGGTCAAGAGAATTCGGTTGGATCCCCCTGCCTTTGCCTATCGCCCACCTACCCCGAGAACTTGAGGCCAGAACTTCGACGGCACTCGCGACGCGTACGGGACGCGGGCTCATGCCAGCGCGGCTCCAAGAGCCTCCGGGCAAGAAAATTTTCTCTCCCCCCAGATTTCAGCACGCGGTCCCGATTGGCGGAATCGAGGCGCATAGCGGCCTAAACCGGGCGCTCCGATTGAAGGAAGACCCGCGGGAAAAATCTTACTCGCGCGAGATGTCGGCGCCAAGCGCTCCGAGTTTCTCCTCGAGCTTTTCATAGCCCCGATCGAGAATTTCGGCGTTCTGAACGATGCTCGGGCGACCTCGGGCGCAAAGCGCGGCGATCAGCAGCGCCATCCCGGCTCGGATATCCGGACTTCGCACGGTCTGGCCCCGCAAGGGAGTGGGGCCCGTAACCAGAACACGATGGGGATCGCAGACCACGATATTGGCGCCCATCTGTATCAGGGGGTCGACAAAGTACATCCGGCTCTCGAACATCTTCTCAAAGAAAAGCGTGGTCCCCTGACTCTGGGTTCCGAGAACCACCATGGGGCTCATCATATCCGTCGGGAATTGCGGCCACGGGCCATCGCCGATACTGGGCGTGGCCCCCCCAGCATCCCGGCGAATTGTGGGCACCTGCCCTTCGGGCAGGATGATACGGTCGCTTTGGATATCCAGACTGATCCCGAAGCGCTCGAAAATTCGGTTCAACATCCAATAGTGGCCGCGCACGGTGTCCGTAATCGTGATCCCCCCCCCGGTCGCCGCGGCCAAGGCAAGATAACTTCCAACCTCGATATGGTCCGAAACGACCCGATGGGTTGTTCCGTGCAGCCGCTCAACCCCCGTCACCGTCAGAGTGTTGGTCCCCAAGCCCTCAATCTCGGCCCCCATCCCTTGAAGCATCCGCCCGAGATCCTGAACGTGGGGCTCGCTGGCTGAATTGAGCAGGGTCGTTTTTCCCTCGGCGACCACAGCGGCCATCAGAATATGCTCGGTCGCGGTTACGCTCGGCTCGTCGAAGAAGAGCATCGCGGGTTCGAGTCGACCGTCTTTGTGGAAATCAAGCTTGTCTTCGTCGAGTTCGACCCCCAAGCCGCGCAAGCCGTAGAAATGGGCGTCCAAGCGCCGGCGCCCGATTTGATCTCCGCCCGGCGGGTGAAGGCGCGCTCGCCCGACCCGATGCAGTAGCGGCGCAACGAATAGAAAAGAAGTGCGCGTTCTTTCGCAGAGCTCAAAGGGGATTTCGCTTTGGGTGACTTCACGGGTGTGCAGAACCAACTTCCCGGGGCTACGCGTCACCGACGCCCCCAGGTATTCAAGAATCTCCAGCATGCCGCTCACATCCAGAAGGTCGGGAACGTTCTCCAGCACCACTTCCTCATCGCTGAGCAAGGCCGCTGCGATCATGGGGAGCACGGCGTTCTTGCTGCCGCTGGCTGCTATCTCCCCCGAGAGGGGCTGGCCACCCTGAATAACGAATTGGCTCATCGGCTCCCTATGGCTCCTCTGACCCGTCTGAAGGGTTATAGAACGATCCCGTCGTCGCA
>DUCH01000534.1:0-2070 GCA_012959865.1 Myxococcales bacterium
ACGAGCGGGATTTTGGTAGTCGGAGTGGGGCCGGCTCGCATGAGCAGTGCAGCCGGGATGACGAAGGGCGGGAATTCCCTATCGTGTCGGCTGGGATGAGCGCGAGCCAGTCGCAAAACTCCGACGACGAACAGGAGTCATTGCTTTTCGATGGGCCGCTTGGAGAAAGGAACGAGAAAATGTCAGAAGGCGAAGCCAAGGCCAAGAGTGAAAAATGTGAGGACGACTCCAGTTCGGAGCCCAAAGTCAAGGGAGCTTCTCTCGCGCTCGGAGGCCTTCGAGACGTTGCTCTTGGGGCGGGACTTCTTTCGCTCTTTGCGGCTGCGGATTCTTGGGCGGCGATCACCGAGGGAAGGCTTGCCCAGGGACTTTCCGTGGTGGACGGGTTGCTGGTGGGCGCTGCGCTAGGCGCGCTCTGTCATGAGTGGGGCCATTTCTGGGGAGCGCGAATTTCGGGATCCAAGACGCCGCTCCTTCCCTTCAGTGCCTTTCCCCAGATATTCAATCTGGATTTGGTGAAGTGCGAGGGTTCCCATTTTATGGGGATGAGCCTCGGGGGCAACATTGGGCACTGGCTGCTGTTGGTAGTCTTGTTTTTGGGGTTGCCCCTCGCGACATCGGGTCAGGTTGCTCTGCTCAGCGGTTCTTTTGGCTTTTGCGTGTTCGCGAGCAGTGTTGAATTTCCGGTGATCTTGAAAGCCTGGACTGGAGCAAGCCCCCTTGAGGCGCTCTCGGTGATTCCACCGAATTTCGTGCGTCGCAACGGAGCTTGGGGCCTCGGCGCGGCTGTGGCGGCGTTCTTGATTATTTAGGCGGGCCTTCGAGCATAGGCGTGAGACCGCCCGAGGAGATGGGTGCGCTAGCCTGTCCCAAGTATCTTTCGATTGCGGGGGAGGAGTGGCTTTGGCCCATATGCTGTTCGTTGGAGCCGGTCCGGCGGGTGCGAGCCTGGCCTGTTTGCTTCCGCATTGGGGTGTGGGCTTCACGTTGCTCGAAGGTCAGACGATTTTCGACCGTGAGTTCCGGGCCGGAGTTCCTGTTTGGGGTTACGAAGGTGCGGTTCAGGCTATAGAGAATGGGCGGGCGCCCTAGGGATTTGCATCTCGAGGAGTAAACGGTGCAGAGCTCCGAGGTCCGAATTCTCTCCTGGGGATCCCGTGGGTTCTATTCGATCTGTGCAATGAGTCGCAAGAAGCGGTTGAAACGGGAAGGAATCGCGCGTGGTCCGAGATGAAAATTCGACTGGCGTACCTTCACCGTATTTGCCTGCTGAGATGAACTCTTTCAAAAAGGCTCTCTCACAGAAAAAATTCGCGGCGGCCTATCACGTTTGGAAACGAGCAATCGCCAGGTACGGAACCGGCGACCCGTTGGAAAGAATCCTTGAGGTGGGTTGTGGCCCGGGAAATTTCGCCCTATGCCTTGAACGCTGGTTTCCGGGTGCTCGAATCACCGCGCTCGACCTTGAAGACGACCTGATCCGCTTTGCCTCGAAGAGATCGCTTTCCGCGAGCTTCGTAAGAGCAAGTTCGCAAAAGATCCCGCTGATTTCCGCGAGCTTCGACGTGGTTTCGGCGCTTCAAGTGATCGAGCACTTTCCGTGTCCGGAAGAGTTCTTGGCCGAAGTCGGGCGGGTGCTACGGCCGGGCGGACTTCTCCTGCTGTCCACTCCGAATCCCACGGGCCTGGGTGCGCGCTTGCAGGGCAAAAGCTGGCAGGGAATTCGCGATGACCACATTTCACTCAGAAATCCATCTGAATGGCGGAAATCCCTTGAGGTCGAGGGATTTGAGAGTCTCTCCGAGGGCACAACACTGTTCAATGGGATGCCCATCCTGGGGCAGTTGCCCCTATCCATTGGATTTCAGGTGATCCAGGCGGTGGCCGGATGGTTTCCCTGGAGTTGGGGCGAGAGCTATATGGTTGTGGCTCGCCGTCAGGGATGAGGGTCGCAAAAGCTTTGGCGATGTTTCTGCTAGGGTGCCGGGATGCCGGAAGATCGTTAAGAGTTCGGACACAGGCAGCGGGGAAACGCCGATGGAACTCAAATCTCTCATTCGCACGATTCCA
>DUCH01000534.1:2139-9806 GCA_012959865.1 Myxococcales bacterium
ACTACTTTGTTGGAAGACGCCGATGGCTTTCAGCAGACAATCCAGGATCTTGTCGAACCGTTGAGCGGAATGGATGCTACAAGGGTGGCAGGAATTGAAGCCCGAGGCTTCATTCTTGGCGGGGCCATCGCCCAGCAACTGTCTGTTGGGTTTGTCGCAATTCGCAAAAAGGGAAAATTGCCCGGGTCGACGTACTCGGTTGAATACGACCTCGAGTACGGAACGGACCAGATGGAGATCCACACGAATAGCGTGTCCCCCGGCGACAAAATTCTTCTTGTTGATGACCTGATCGCGACGGGCGGGAGCGCCTGTGCGGCAGTACAACTCATCCGTCGATCCGGAGGAGAAGTCATCGGTGCCAGCTTCATCGTCGACTTGCCCGACCTTGGGGGCAGGAAAAAGCTAGAGGCGCTCGAGGTTCCTGTGCGGAGCCTTATGGAGTTCCAAGGGGACTGAAGAGCCGAATGAACGCAACTCCTTCTCGGTTCTGATCGGTTCTGAGTTCAGCCAGAAGGCGAACCCAGCGGAGCGCGTGTCTAGGGTCGGTGATGGGGTTCAGCCGGGACGAGAACACCCAGCGCTCGAAGATAATTCTCAACGGTTTCCGCGATAGTTCGATGCCCGGACGGAGTCCAATGAGGGTCGTGCTCGAATGTCTTTTTCCCTTCCGACCCTTGAAATACTCCTGCGAGCGAGAGGAACCCGATATCGGTCGTGCTCAGTCGAGGACTCTTGAAGATATCCCGCTGTCCGGGAATGTAGGCGACGATTAGGCGTGCTCCATTCTCTTGAACGGCTTGATTGAGCGCGAGAAGCAGCCTTACAACCCGTTCTTCGTCGGGGGCGAGGGCTGCCGGCGACACTTGAGTCGAGCCCTGCTGGGTGTCAGCTTTGCCGGGCCCTTGGGCGACGGGGAGAGGGCGATCGCGCCAAGCTCTCACCGAACTCGAGACATGGCGAAGAAAGTAGGTGTTTCCCGAGACGTAGCTCGCGATTCTTTGCGTCCATGACAGTTCAGGTACGGGAACGCCGAGCAGATCGAGCCCGTCGCTCGAAACACTAAATAGGGGCTTGTTGTGCCAGTATTGGACCGCGCTTGCGCTATTGGCGAAGTCGTTGCCTCCGAAGAAGAGGAGGATCACAACGTCCGCCCGATAGCGATGTCCCCGGTGCAGATAGTAGAGGTACTCCTGGTCGGTTCCGTATCCGCTCACTGAGGCGTTGATGATCTCGACGTTCTTGTTTCGGGCCTCGATCACCTCTGCAAAGATTTCCTCCTGTTCGACGCCAAAGCCCCATCCGAAGGAATCTCCGAGAAGGAGAATGCGCTGGCGCCCCGGTGTTTTTTTCGCGGGATACTCGATGTCGCGGAGACCTGCGGAATTCAGCGTGACATCAACCGAAAAGTCAATGAATTCCATTCGCCCGCTGGCCTCGGGCAGGCCTGACCAGCCGAGCAGGGGATCGTAGTGCCAGAAATTTCGGTCGCTACTGACAGGAGCCCACTCCGGGAAGAGAAAACGGGAGCCGGCCTCTATTAGGGCAATGCTGGCGATCAGGCTAAAGCCCAAGAAGGCGAGCTGGCCGATGAATCGCCTGATCACGATCAGTTGGCTCCAGAAGACCGAAGACTAGCCTTAATGGATCGAAGGAAGTTTTCCTGGCGGAGCATCGGGACTGGCTGGCTAGTCATCGAGGAGAAGCATCCGGTGAATCGCGGTCTTGGTGAAGTTTCCGAGCGTAAATTTTTCTCGGTCGTAGGGCATGTCGCAGCCTTTGCAGGCGGCTTGCCGCTCGGGATGCTGCTCCACCAGGTCACGCCGGAGAGCCTGATACTTTTCGCCATTCCAAATATCTTCCAGATCCTCCTCAAATAGATTTCCGAGGACGGTTTGATGCTCGAGGTCCCTGCAGCAGGCAACGGCGTCGCCATTGTGCGCAATGAACATGGTGTACCAGGGATAGGGACAAAGTCGATAGTTTTTTCGGCTACTGAGACGACTCTCCTTGGTCCCCGAGGCGTTGTGGAATACGCGCCGATGGAAGGTAATTCGGGGCGAAGGGCGAAAGAGTGCTTTGAGTGCTTCAAAGCGGCGATCCAATTCTGCAGGGTCAGAAATTCCGAAGGAGGATATATCGGTCACCTTGAACTCGATGTGATCCAATTCATCATCGGCTAAGGCGGACCTCAAATTGTCGAGCACAACCTGCCACGAACCCGAAGTTCCTCGAACCTCTTCGAAGTAGCCGGGATCGGAGCAGAAGTCCGGTGTCATCGAAATTTTGACTCCGCGTCTTGGGAGTTGGCGAAGTCGTTCAGGCGTCAACAACATTGCGTTTGTCGCAAAATGAAAAGAGTTGAATCCGTAGTCGCGGGCGATGCGTAAGTGCTCATGAAAGTTTTTGCTCATGAACGGCTCACCATCGAGAGTCCAGTGGAGTAAATTCCCTTTCACCCCAGACGAGCGCAGCTTCTTGAGAAGGGTCTCCACGCCTTCAAGTCCGAGTGCATCGGCGGGGATCTGCGCGAAATGATCGGGATTCGACTGAGGACAAAAACTGCAGGTAAAGTTGCAGCGGTTAGTGGGTTCGATACTGATTTCCTGGGGGAGATAGGGGAGGACCCGACTGCGCCGAACGGCCCAGTGGTAAAAGATCCGGGCGGCGCCGGACAACTTCTGAACCCGTGAAGGCCTCGTGTGATTCTGCTGTGTCATGACGACTCGTTAATCGGTGATCTTCGCACCGATCTGAAATATCGGATGATTTTCCGAATATTCCCCTCGGGGCTTGATGGGTCGGCCCTCACGGTATCCCCGAAAGAGCACGATAGGAATCGAAGCCGGCGAAACAGCGATCGAAAGACCCGTGGCGAGGAAACTGCCTACTCGGTGCCTAGGCTAGCATCAAGCGACGACGAGAAAAGACCAAGCCTGGGCGAGCAAACCGACGCGAGCTCGACAATCTAGGAGAAACGGGGCCCAAGTGGCCCGGGACCGAATGGAGCAGAGCTGTTACGTAGCGAGCCTGAAGTACTCCCCGGTCATGTGGAATCACGGCCGCGGACTGGGAGAGCCGGTTGGGCACGAGGGATTCCCCATCCGCTACTTGCTGGCTTCGGGGTACGACTGGCTGTGTGAGGACTCGGAGCTCGACGTCGATCTGATTTCTTTGGGCAATGATTCGAACCCGCTGCTCAGCCTACTTTCTTTTTTTACTTCCGGGGCGCCCCGGAAGCTGCGAAATTTGTTTCGCACTCACCCCCCGTCGACGTTGCTCTTCGTGAATTTTAATCCACTGATCGACCGAATCGTAGTTCGAATTGCTCGTAGAGCGAATCCCAGGGCTCGCGTAGTCGCGCTGTTTCATGAGCCCCATACCGAGGAGAAGCTCGTATACGGCTGGAAGCGAGCGCTTTTGCTCACCGCCTACGAATTTCTGAGTAAGCGTATGGTGCGTTCATCGGATGCCGTGATTCTTCCCTCCGAGAACGCGGGAGATACCTTCCGTCGGTTCATACCCAGCTTTCGGGGAGATTCCCGGGTAATCCCGCTTGTCTATGTCGACGTTGCATGCAGGGAAAATCTCGATCGTCGCTTCGTGAGCTTCGTTGGTCAGATCGGAAACGCCCACCAAAAAGGGCTCGACCTATTCATCGAAATGGTCGAAGAAAATGTCAGGCGATCCGGTGGTCTGGCTTTTCAGTTGGTAACCGGACAGTCACCTCGGCGTCTCCTTGAGAGCCTATCAGCCGAAGCGCGCGCCAGTCTGAGAGTTGTTCATGCCGACCAACTCACGGACGAGGCTATAAGTCGAGCGATTCGTGAGAGTCTCGTGGTTGTTTTGCTTCAGCGTCGGGTGATGCAGAGCGGGGCGCTCCCCATGGCCCTCATGAACGGCACGCCGGTGCTTGTTTCCCGTCTCGAAGGGTTCACGGAATTTGTCGAAGAGGGGCGTACGGCACGGATCCTCCCCGTTGATTCTTCGCTGGACGAGCGCTTCGACGCGATCGGCGAGATTCGTGAGAACATCGACTTCATGGTTCCCTTGTGCCGACGTTCCTATGAGGAAAAATTCGATAGCCGATGCGTTGCAGAGCACGTTCCTTTCCTTGTGGGTCGACCAATCGAGAAATAGGGGTCGCCCTCGGTGCCGGGAAGGTCGGCGGGCCCCTGGGGAAGAGTCCATCGGTCCAGTGACCGAACAAATTTCCCAGCGTCGATTCTGTACCGCAGCAGGGTGATCAAGATTCCTTCGCCTCGGTTGGTTCGACAAAGCTGCACTTCAGGACCGCTCGTTGCTTCATGCGGCGTATTTCTCCTCCCAGCCCAGGCGAGTCCGGTCTGCCTACGACGGACATCTGCTGAAGAGGCGGGTTTTTCTTGAAAATCGCTGGATCAAGCACCAGGAATTGGTCCTGAAAGCGATATACCCGAACTCAGTGACTTCCCAAAACCGTCCGGACCCCGCATCTTTCTCCCCTTGGTCCACAGAGCCTGTTCCGAAAAGCTGATGGCGCGTTTCGGAAACAAACGAGAGCAGGAGTTGAAAAATGAGCAGGGAAGTAGAAGAACTGAAGGCGGAGATCGAGTCACTCCGAAAGGATTTGCGCGAGGTGCAGAAGGCGCACGAGTCGAAATCCTCTCCGACCAACCAGCCCAGTTATTACTTTTCCAAGGGGTCGCTTAAAGACCCTTCAAGTATCGAGGGTGTTCCGCTACAAGGAATGTCTGCGAAGGCCGCCCGCGCGCGCATCGAAGACTGCCACGCGGTCGATTTTAATCAACGGCTGAATACGTCTTCCTATGTAAACGTAGAGTTTGAGCCGGAAGAAGAGGCCATCGCGCTAATGGGCTTGCGAATTAATCTTGCGGACCAGACCGTTTACCCGCAATCGTACAAATTGCATGACTCCGTGGTGAACATGATTGCTCGGCTCTGGCATTGTCCCGAACCCGAAGATTTTTCTGAGTATGGGGTCTATGCGGGAGCAGGTACGGTCGGCTCAACGGAAGCGTGCCTGCTGGCGGGGCTCGCGCTCAAGTTTCGCTGGAGAGAGTGGTACCGCGCTCGCAGTGGAAAAAGCGAAAGTGAGGTTCGCTCGATTCGCCCCAACGTGGTCATATCGTCCTGCTTTCAGGCCGCCTGGGAGAAACTCTTCAAATACATGGACATTGAGCCCCGACTGATCTTTCCTAAAAGCGAAAGCTTTACATTGGACGCGGAGCAACTCCGTGACGCCATTGATGAGAATACGATGGGCGTTGTCTGCATCATGGGAAATCATTATGGGGGCCAATATGACCCCGTCTGGGAAGTCGACCGCATCCTTAGCCAGATCAACGAAGAGAAGGGCTATCAGCTGGGAATCCACGTCGACGCGGCGTCTGGAGGTTTCATCGCTCCATTCCAGGAGCTTCCGGCGTGGGATTTTCGCTTGACCAATGTTCTGTCCATATCCTCAAGCGGTCATAAGTATGGAGAATCCTGTTGCGGCACCGGCTGGGTCGTTTGGCGTCAGCGGCGCGGCCTGAGCGAACATGTGGCGATTTCGGTCACGTATCTCGGTGGAAATGCGGAATCCTTCACCTTGAACTTTTCTCGGCCTGCCAGTGGTGTCTACGTTCAGTACTACAAGCTCATGCGTTACGGCATGCAGGGCTACCAACAGGTTTGTGACAATATGATGGGCAATGCCCGGTACATCCGAGATGGGCTCAAGTCGATGACCCACGAAGGTAAGCCGCGATTCGTTCTGCTGGATGCCGGCGACGAGGCCTGCCTTCCGGTGGTCGCGGCTGCGCTGAACCCCGAATGTAATTTTACATATAACGCCATCGATCTGCAGAACGCGCTCTCTCAGCATCATTGGTACGTGGGTGGATACAAAATGGGCCTGAACGACCCGATCACAGAGGAGAAAATCGCCCTTTTTTCGAACGAGGACCGAAACGCCACGATGTTTCGCATCGTTGTGAAGAGCAACTTGACTCGGGGGATGGCCGAAAACCTTCTCGAGTCCTTTGTCGAGACGTTTAAATTCTTGGACTCTGTGGACTTTTCGGGACTGCACGGATTCGATACGATGCAACTGCGGCACAAAGACCAGAGAACGCTGACGACACATTGCTGATCGAGGTCGAAGCAAAAGGGGCAGCGCCCCTCGTTGTCCTTTCTGCCACAAAGGCCAGAACTTTTATGCTCTAGAAATCGAATCGCGATTGGAATGAAGGAGAATCGGAATGAAAGTGAATGATCGAGTAGAAGACTTTTCGTCGATGGATCAAGATGGGAACGCCGTGCGGTTGAGTGAGATGCTGAAAAGCGGACCGGTGGTCCTGTTCTTTTATCCGAAAGCCATGACCGCGGGCTGAACGATCGAAAGCTGTCACTTTCGCGACTTGGCGGACGCGTTCTCGGAACTCGGAGCCCAGCGTGTGGGGATCAGCGCCGACCCGGTGGGTCGGCAAAAGGCATTCGACGTGAAGAACGATCTTGGCTTTCCGCTTCTGTCGGATTCTAAACGCGAAATCGCCGCAATTTTTGGAGTCAAACGATTCGGCCCGCTGCCCAGCAAACGCGCAACTTTTGTGATTGGAACCGACCGCACGATCCGGGGCGTCGTCAACAGCGAACTCGATATGCAGGGCCATGCCAACAAAGCACTCGCGATTCTTCGTTCAGAAGTTTCCTAGTTTCCTGGGTCTAGATCTTCGGCGAAGAATCGTAGGTGCGTGCGGGCTCTCAATGAAATCTGTGGCAAGTGCAGGGACTCGCGAGAGAATACGCGAGGGCTATTTGTTCGGGTGATTCTTGTCCGGCCTTGCTTGCTGCGACTCGGGCCTGGGAAATAAGCTTGCTCGAGCGGTCGTTCAAGCTCCCCAGCGGTCGAAGTGGGTAATTTCTTCGGCGGCCGGCCTGACAGCGATTTTGAAGTCGGTGCCTTTCGTATATCCGACCGGCAAGAGAGCCACCTGCATCACGTCATCGGGAATCTCTAGGAGTTCTGCCACGTCTTTCTCGAAGAAGAGACTGATTGTTGTCAGCGCCGATCCGAGCCCTCGGCTCCGCAACGCGAGTTGAAAGCTCCACATGGCCGGGTAAATCGAGCCGTAGATGGCGGCTGCCATCCCGTGAGGCGCGCCCTCGGGAATGCGGCCTTTGATGCAAGGGATCACCAGGGCTGGCGCTTCGCCCATGTGGTCGAGTAGCCATTCCGCCGAGTCGTAGACCCGATGAGTTTGCTTATCACTGGTGTCGATCTGCGACCGAGCCTGCTCGATAAACCCTTTTCCTCGGGCGTAAATGGCGCCGAGCGCCTCGCGCTTCGCGGGATCCATGACAACCATCCAGCACCATTTTTGGGTGTTGGAGGCGGTGGGTGCCTGTTGCGACAGGCGAATGCAGTCGAGAATGACCTCGCGTTCAACGGGTCGCTCGAGGTCCAGGCGTCTTCGTACGGCTCGAGTGGTCGAGAGCAGGCGGTCCGTTTCAGTCAGGTCAAAAGGGGCGGTCACGATAGACTCCTTTGGTCTGCGGAGCGGTTCGGATTTATTCGGACCCGTGCAGCTTAACTGTGATTTGCGGACCGAATCAGTCAAAAAATGTAAAATTCTTGTCTCGGCCCTTCGTTGGGGCGAAAGTGCGTCCTTTATTTTTCGATC
>DUCH01000535.1 GCA_012959865.1 Myxococcales bacterium
GGTCCCCTTTACCCTTTGGTAATCGATGGCCTATTTCAATCCGAGTCTAATATGGCGATTGCCCCTACTGCGAAGTGCCGGCTGACCACATTGTAAGTCATTTAGATTGTCCCTGATAAATGATGTGGCTCTGCAGGAAATTGCACACCGGAAATCGGCCGAGAGCATTACGCCAGCGAAAACTAATTTTCATTTCAGAGATTCTCAAATAGTGTCGGCCTCGTTAGACCCTTTACCCCACCCGCGTTCGCTTTGATTTCTGCAGTTTTAGCCAAGGGAATGGTGACACGATGAATCATGCCGATAAGTCTATTTCTTTTCTGCCAGCCAACATTCGATCCTCAGTCGTTCGAAGCCTACTGGCGGTATTCTCACTGATGTTGTTTCTGCCATCGGCCTCCGGGTCGTTCGAGATCAACGCTGAGCGTCACGATGGAGTTCCGGTAACCGGTTTCCACTGGCAGGTTGTGGAAGACTCAACGCACGCTGTGGTCCCGGGAACTCGATCGGGCGAAAGCCTCTCTTTCGCAATCCATCGAAGTTCGAACCGAGTAGTCGCTAGCGGCCATGCGGCCGGAAGCTCTGCAACGGTTTCAGTTCCGGAGGATCGGCGATATTTCGTTTCGGCCGTACCTGATATCGATTGCCCTCTTTTTGGCGGGGCAACCTGCTCTGCAGCCGGCGGTGCGCAAGTCAACATCGGTGATCAGCAGGTAACTGTGCGCGTTGCTAGCGGAAGAATTCCCGCAGCTCAGATCACGGTTCGCGTCTTTGAGGACACCAGGCCTCTCAATGGTCAGCTTGATTTGCCTGGCGAAGCCCCCAATTCGAACGGAAACGCGCCGATGGCCGGTTACACCATCGAACTGGATGACACCTATGCGCGCGTCCAGCAAGACGTCTTTGGGAATCTTCTGGGGACAACCTATGTGAAGAACCCCGATGGGGCCTTTGCGGAAGACGAATTTGGCGACCCCGTGGTAGAAACCGTCGGCACTGGCATAATTTTGACCGATGCAAACGGATCGGCTGTGATCAAGAACCTTTATCCGGGAAAGTACGGAGTCAACGCCGTATCGCCGGGAGGAGAGCACTGGCAGCAGACCACCACCATCGAGGGAAAAAAGACGATTGATGCCTGGGTAAAAGCCAATGAGCCGGCGTTTTTCCAGGAATTTGGCATTCCGGGGCCGCATGTGAAGTTTGGCTTCGTTCGGGAAATGCTCGATGGCCCCGGACCGTCCAATCCCATTGTCACAAAAGCTCCGACGACAACTCTTACCGGTAGCGTCGTCTCAAATCATGCGACTCGGGCACCTGACTATCAATTCAGTCCGGGTATGCCCATCGCGAATTGCTGGGTCGGACTCAACGATCTTTCCGTCGGCGCCGTTCCCGGAGAGGCCATCTACATCGCCGCCTGTGACGAAGACAGCGGCTTCAGCATCCCGAATGTTGCCGAAGGGTCATACACACTCGCGATATTCGACGCATACCTCGACGTTGTTTTCGCTAGCTATCCCGTACAAGTTTTTGCGGACCCTCCGGCGACGACGGACCTCGGCCAGGTCAAGGTCTTTCAGTGGTTCGGGCGCACGGAGCACTACGTATTTTTCGATTCGAACGAAGATGGCTTCCCGGATCCGGGCGAGCCCGGAATGCCCGAGCAGGGGGTCAATCTCCGGCATCGCGACGGCACCATTTATCAGTCCTTCCCCACCGACCTCGGTGGCACCGTGCCTTTCGACGAGGTCTTTCCCTTTTTCCACTGGCTCGTGGCTGAAGTAGATTTTCTTCGCTTCAAGGCTACGGGTCTCACTGTTATGGTCGACGGTGGAGGACTAGTGGATCCGAATCCTGTCCTGGATGCCTGGCTCGGCGAGCCGACGGACGAATTGATGGCCATGCAGCCTCAGCCGGAAAATGGCGGAGCCGCCTATCGCACCGAAACAGGCGAGGTGTTGACTCAGGCGGTTCAGACTTTCCTGGGGTCGACGAATAGATTTTTTTGGGGCAAGGGCATCTACGGCCCGGGCGAAAACGGCGGTATCTCCGGTGTCATGCTTTATGGCGTCACCCGAGCCGAAGACGATCCCGCATACGCCGCAGCTGAAGAATGGGAGCCAGGTGTCGCCCGCGCAGTGATCAACCTCTATCAGGATTCCGATGCTGATGGAATTATTGATGACTTGAATGGTGATGGTCCGACTGTCGCTGATGTTGACAACTATCCCTTCGATAATTTTCCCTCGGTCGAGGACCTCGATCACAATTTCAACTTCGCTTTTGACGCGGGCGACGCGATCGCAATCACCTCCACCGACAGCTGGGATGACAGCCTTCCCACGGGATGCGTAGGCGCTGCGGTAACACAGAGCGGCTTCCCGACACCGGATGGTGGCGTTGCCCTGGACTGCTTCGAGGGCCTTCGCACATACAACCAGGTCCGGCCTGCTGTTTTTGATGGCGGTTATGCATTCGGGTCCTACTTCCCCGGTGGGATCGAATCGGGTTCTGTCGAAGTCGACTCTCTCGAACCCGGCACCTACATCGTCGAGGGAATTGCCCCTGCCCTCTATCACACGGTTGCCGAAGAAGACAAGAACGTCGACTTCGGTGATCTCTGGACGCCGGGTACCCTGCTGCTTCCCCCGGCATGCGTGGGAGACCTCCACACCGTGCCGGCCAAGCTAAATCTCTTCAAGGATGGCATCGGAGTCGACGCTCCTTTCGCCGGGCTTGAGCGCCCCAGTTGTGGCCGGAAGCAAGTGACCCTGAAATCCGGCGGATTCAATGCGGCGGCCGACTTCTTCGTCACGACGCATGTTCCGCTTCCGGGTCGGGCGGTGGGCATCGTTCTGAACGACTTGGCAAACGAATTCGACGCCAATTCGCCAAACTTCTCCGAAAAATTCGCGCCCTCCTGGGTTCCCATCGCAGCCTATGATTGGAAGCAGGATCAGCCATTCTCGAGGGTCTACAGCGACGAATATGGCGCCTACAACTTGTTGATTCCTTCCACCTACAACATCAACCTGCCGTCTCCCAGTGGTGTGTCGCCCTGGATGTCCACGATCTGCATCAATGACCCTGGTCCCATCCCCGATCCCGATAACCCGGGAGCATTCATAACCGACCCCTACTACAACCCCCAGTACTCGAAGTTCTGTTACACCTTCAACTTCCACTCGGGGACCACAACCTACCTCGATACACCGGTCGTTCCGTCAGCCGCATTTGCCATGGGCATCGGGTCACCCGTCGATTGCGAGCCCAAGTCCGGCACACCTAAACTCAGGCGCGTGGATGGCCCCGGAAATGTCGGCCCCATTGCCTCATCGGGCGATATCGTCACGATCTCCTCAATGGGCTACCAGCAAGTCCGAAATCCGGCTTTCGAGCTCGATGGTGCCGAATCAATGCTGGTCTATAGGGACTTCGGATTCGGAATTCCCCGGGGCACAGTCTCAATCGGAGGCGTAGACATTCCCCCCGCAAATCTCGTCTGGGAAAATGCGCAGATCACATTCGAAATTCCTTCCGGCACGCAATCGGGCACACTTCTCGTTACCCGTGGAGACAATGACGAAACCACCGACGTTGGCATTACCCTAACCATCGACAACTCGACGGGCCTCGTTCTTACTGTTCCCCAAGGCGGATCGATCCAAGCGACAATTGATGCCGCTTCGGCGGGCGATATCGTGATGGTTCCCTCCGGCGTTTACAACGAAAACGTTATCGTCGACCGTAGCATTCGCCTCCAAGGCTATGGTGCCGGTTCCACGGTAATTAGCGGCACCAACCTGCCTACGAGTCGTGCCGTTGAATGGCGAGCTGCCCTGTTGCAGAAGCTCGCGGCGGGTGATGCCGGTCTGCTCCCGAACCAGGAAGGTCCGGGTGCCCCAACCGTCGGATGGGAATCTGGCATGGTTGCTGAAGAGTCCCCGGCCGTGATTTTCGTACCGTCCGCCGGAGAGTTTGCGGCCGCCGGTGGCGAACCTCGACTGGATGGATTTTCCATCGTAAACGCCGAAATCGGCGGCGGCGTCCTGGTCAATGGACACGCCGAAGGCCTGGAGATCTCTAACAATGAGATCGCGCGCAATGTAGGCGTCTACGGCGGCGGAATTCGAGTCGGGCTAAACGGCCTCCTGGGTATTGTGGACGGTCAGAATGACAATATATCGATCCACAACAATGCAATCGTTCTGAATGCGGGCATTGATGGACCCGGTGGCATCGCAATCTACACGGGTGCGGACAGCTACAGCATTGAAGACAACCTGGTCTGCGGAAATCACACCGGCGCGAGTGGAGCAGGCATCGGCCATATCGGCCTGAGCCAGGATGGCCTGATCAAGAGCAATACCATCACATTCAACGAGGCCTGGCACGGGACGAACGCGGCTTCCGGTGGGGGGATCCACGTTGCCGGTATGGCGCCCCAGATTGTGGGAAACCCCGCCAACTCTCCCATGACCGATGGCTCCGGCGATCTCAAAATCGTCGACAACGTGATTCAGGGGAACTCCTCTGGAACCGGCGATGGCGCTGCCATCAACCTGAAGAACGTCAACGGGGAAGATGTTGTTGCTTCGCCGAATGACGCCTCCGGATGGTGGGAGATCGGCATCTTCAACAACATCATCGTCAACAACGTAGCCGGCAATGCCGGAGCGCTTGCTCTCAAGGATGCACCACGAGTTGCAATCGTCAACAACACGATCGCGAACAACGACAGTACCGCCACTGCGGCTACCGCATTGAACACTGACCTCCTTTCGTCGAATCCCCGAGGTGCAGGGGTTGTATCTTACAAGCATACAGCTGCGCTTCGCCAAGCGATTTCGATCACCAACGGGCCATTCTCCGAGGACTGGTCGCAGCCGACTCTGATCAACAACATCATTTGGCACAATCGATCCTTTAGTTGGCAAATGAATGCTGCCGGTACTTCGGGCGCCCTGACACCTGATTTCACCAATCCCAACTACCACGACTTGGAAGTTTGGGGGACCAATAGTCAGAAATATCTAAATCCGAACTACAGTGTTCTTTCGGATATTGGCATTGCAGGTGCTGGATATGATGATGGAACCAACGTCGATGGGGATCCCGACTTTGTCGATCCCTACTTCAATGGTCCCCGAGGCGTCATTGTAGAGACTGAATTCAGCGCACAGGTAGGGCCGCTTCTTACAGCAGTCGCATTCGACGAAGGCGGAAACTTCATTGATATCGACTTTGGGCCTCTGACACAGCTCGGCGATTACCACATCGATAGCGCTTCTTCCGCCGCAAACGTCGACGGTGACGCAACTATCGTGGGCCAATACAGTGAACTGGGCCTGGATATCGACGGTGACCCTCGAGGAACACCGAATTCGGGCTGGGTGGATGCGGGAGCCGACGAGTACGTGATCGCGACTTCCAACCTCTGTGGACTTGGCTTCGAAGCAGCCCTGATTGTTCCGCTATTGCAGTGGAGCCTGAGAAGGAGACGGAAAAAACATCAGGTCTGCGATGGCCTCTCTAGCCTTGAGGAGTTGGGACAATGATGCGGGTATACGGTGCGGTGATTAAGTTGGTCCTGGCTTCAATTTCGCTGGTAGTTGTTTCGGGAGCGGGCGCAGATGTTTACATTCAATGTCCAGGCGATCTCGATGGTGACGGGGTAATTGACAATTTCGGTGATCCGTTTCACCAGGAACACCCCAATGCGGTCTGCATGAGCATCACTGGTGGTGACGGGTACGTGAACATGGCCGATACGACTGTGACCGGTGGCGATCGGGGTCGACAGTTGTATATGTTCGGGTTTGCTGACGTGACTGGCGTCGCTCCTGCCGATGTGATCGAAACCGCGACGACGGGCGCCTGGTTTCCCGCCCCAACGATCGAAGTGGCAGAGGGAGACGAGCTCTTTCTATCGCTGACGAACGTCGGAATGGCGGGCCGGCCGGACTTGGATGACCCCCATACCGTCCACTGGCATGGATACCCGGATGCAGCGCCAGTATTTGACGGAAACCCGGACAACTCGATTTCCATCCACATGGGCGGAACGCTGACCTACTACTACAACGCGAACAACCCCGGGACCTATATGTATCACTGCCACGTCGAGGCGACGGAGCATATGCAGATGGGCATGTCTGGGAACCTCTACGTAACCGCGGCCCAGGACGATCTCCCCGATGGGACAGATTTGAAGGGCTTTACCCACCACGACGGATATAGCTATGCCTACAACGATGGCGACGGCTCAACTTATTACGACGTGGACTATCCGCTGCAACTCGGAAGCTTTGACCCTGAGTTTCATGACGCCAGTGAAAATACGCAGCCCCTACCCTTTGCCCTGATGAACGACACGTATCCGCTTCTGAATGGCCGGGGCTACCCGGAGACAGTAATCCCAGGTCCTTTGGCCAACACGGCAAACGGGATTCTCTCCCAGCGAGAAGATTCTCTGATTACGGCGATTCAGGGTGACAAGGTTCTTCTGCGCCTCTCGAACCTTTCGATTACTCAGTACTTCACAATATTCTCGCCTCAGGTTCCGATGGAGATCGTGGGCACCGGCGCACACCAACTACTGGGCACGAACGGGGCCGACCTTTCATATATGACCAACTCGGTGACCCTCGGAGGCGGAGAGGCATTTGACGCAATCCTGAATACTGCCGACCTCGATCCGGGTACGTATTTCCTATACACGTCGAATTTGAACTACCTGAGTAACAACACCGAAGGACGGGGCGGAATCATGACCGAGATCCAAATCGTCGATCCCGCGGCGGCTGAGCAGGTTCTACTAAACGACCCGGTTGCTGGTCCCCAGCAAGTGAGCCCAAACCTCGCTCTCACAGCCGCCAAGGCCGCTCTGGCCGAACAAGGGGTGACCATTGGAGACTCTACTGGCTGGATTGCAGAACGAGACTTGATGCTGGCGGAGCGAGATCGATTGCTGGCTGAGCGAGACCAACTGACGAACCCATAACACTCTTAGACGATTCCCTGAACGAATCACCGGGTTTTAAATAAACCGATGCGAAGAGAGGCCTTTCCGATGAAGACAGCCACCGACACTGCCCTCGGCCACGTTTCCTCCATGATGTACAGAACGGCTCTATCGATTCTGGCGCTTGGATGGCTCGTGCTCGCCGGAACCACGCACGCCGCGATCAATGGAACTACGGGAGCCAATTTCACTCTCACCGCCAAAGACGGATACGTTTCCATGGGTGACGGAGCGACCATCTATATGTGGGGCTATGCGCTCAATGGCGGGCAGATGCAGAATCCCGGCCCAACCTTGATTGTCAATGAAGGGGACACGATCACCGTTACCTTGAATAATGATCTTGCGGAACCAGTATCAATCACGTTTCCCGGTCAGAAAGATGTCAAGGCGGTGGGCGAGGATTCGATGGGCTTCCTTGCTCCTGAGGCCGCAAGTGGAGGCGGTCAGGTCACTTACAGCTTCACCGCGACAAATCCGGGCACCTACCAGTATCACAGCGGGTCGAATCCGGCGCTCCAAATCGAGATGGGATTGGTTGGCGCCTTGATTGTTCGCCCGGCTGCGGCGGGCCAGGCCTATGACTCGCCCACCACCGCCTTCCATCAGGAATACCTCTTCCTACTCTCCGAGATCGACCCTGATATCCACACGGCTGTCGAGGCAGGAGTGGCCCCAGACATGAGCAGCCGAAGAGCACAATACTGGATGATCAACGGGCGTTCGGCTCCCGATACCTTCTTCGACGATGGTATCCCTTGGTTGCCAAGCCAGCCCTATGGCGCGATGGCAAGGGCACATCCCGGTGAAAGGGTACTCATGCGGGTAATTGGGGCTGGCCTCGATTTGCACCCCTTCCACACCCACGGCCAAAATTTCCGAGTAATCGGCCGTGACGGGAGAATGCGAGAGACCGTTCGCGGTGTCAGCGGTGCCGACGCAGGAATTTCGGACTTCACCCTGACGGTAGCTCCGGGTCAGACGTACGACACGATCTGGCGCTGGGATGGCCGAGGGCTCGGCTGGGATATTCTGGGGCATGCTCCGGGTGATCCCTGTGATCCCGCTGCAGAAGAGTGTGATGCTCAGAGTCCCGACTACGATCACGGGAAGCCGATCCCCGTGAGCCTGCCCGAGCAGCAGTTCCTGACCTTCGGAGGATTCTGGAGCGGGAGTTCCTTCCTCGGGCAAGAAGGCGCATTGCCGCCCGGTGAGGGAGGTCTCAATCTCGATGGTGGGTACTTCTATATGTGGCACTCGCATACAGAGAACGAGCTCGTCAACTTTGATGTTTTTCCTGGTGGAATGATGACGATGATGATCATCGAGGCCCCGGGAGTTTCGATTCCATGATGTTTCGTGTGAGGGAGGTAAGAACCGTGAGTCACTCTATATTGCGGAAATTCTCGAGCCTGATAGTTGCGGGCGTTCTGACTCTTGCGTTGATAGCACCGCAAGTTGATGCAGCTGAATTCTGGCTGCGTGCTGACACAACGACACTCACCATGCCCGATGGGGCCGTGATTTCGATGTGGGGCTATGCCGAAGACGCTGATCAGAACTTGGCTACCCACGATGGAACGGTCACAGTACCCGGGCCTTCGATCGTCGTTGCGCCGGGAGATACCACCGTCACCATCAATCTACTGAACAACCTCCCCGTGCCATCTTCGCTGATGATCGCCGGGCAGCCGTCGGATGGGTCGGTTCCTACTTTTGTAGACGGACGCGTACTGTCGATGACGGACGAAGCCGCTGGGAACGGCGGGATCGTTACCTATACATGGAGCAACCTTCGGCCGGGGACCTATCTCTACAGCAGCGGGACCGACCCTGCCGTTCAGGTCCAGATGGGACTTTACGGCTCGGTGAAGGCTGATGTTGTGGATGGCCCGCTGTGCTCGCCCGAACCGGGTGGCGGTACATGCTACCGGGATATTGTGTACGACGAAGATCTGACCCTTTTGTTCTCGGAGATCGACCCCGCCGTCCACCAGGCCGTAGCAACAGACAACTACGGACCCTCCAAGGCAATGACGAGCACGATCGAATACCAACCCAAATATTTCCTTATCAATGGCGTAGCCCGCTCGGCGGGCGACGCGCCCATCGAAATCGGAACCGGTGGCGACAGGCTACTGATCCGATTCCTGAACGCCGGACTTCGAACGGTGGTTCCCGTGGTTCAGGGCTTCTATGTCAACATCGTCGCGGAGGATGGTTTTCCAACACGCTATCCCCAAGAGCAATATTCGGTGTTCTTGCCCGCAGGCAAGACACACGACGCCATTTTTTCTCTGCAATGTGAAGATTTGCCTGAGCCCATCTTGAGTCACGGAAAATTCGCAATCTATGACAGGATGGGACGGCTGAACAACGCCGGCGCTCCTGGCGAGGGCGGAATGATGGTCGAGTTCAACCTTGTGGATCTGGACGGCGAATCGATTGCCGATATTTGCGACAACTGCACAGGGGTTGCTAATGCAAATCAACTCGACACCGATGGCGATCTTTTCGGAAACGTCTGCGATGCGGATTTCAACAACGACTTGTTCGTCGATTTCGCCGACGTTGCGCCCATGATTCGAGGCTTTATCTGGCAGGATCCCAACGCTGACCTGAATGCCGATGGAGTCGTTAATTTCGGCGATATCCAAGTATTCGTCGACTCATACGATAAGCCCCCGGGACCTTCAGCCCTCAACTAGTGCAGGAGGGGGAGGAGCAGGAGGGGGCGTAGTGTTAGTAGCAGCCGTAGTCGATGATCT
>DUCH01000536.1 GCA_012959865.1 Myxococcales bacterium
GCGCCGGCCTTCATGCGGCCGCCCGAAAGAACTTGGCTCTTGAGCACCGCGGGTCCGCTGAGTCTTTCGAAGGCGGAGCGAGCGGCTGCGGCGGATTCGACGACCTCGCCCGGGCCCAGGGGCATGCCGTGCCGACGAAATAGGGCCTTGGCTTCGTATTCGTAGAATCGCATGAGCGGTTTTCTCCGGTGGCTGGGGGCCGAGGGTTTCAGGCGCCGGGCATGGCCCGGGGCGGGTGACTGGGGGCCGAGGGGCGCGTAGGGGGGCCGACTCTATTGTTTTACGGCCTGCCGGGCAAGCGACTGCGGGTGTGCTTGCGGCGGCTGGCGCACTGGGGCGGGGCTTGGGCGTCGCTTGGGTTCGGGCTTGGGTTCAGGCTTGGGTTCGGGCGTTCAGGCGTAGTGGCTGCGGCGCTTGACCGCGAGGGTGCGCTCGAGTTCGAAGATGCGGACTTTCTTCCATCCGGGAGGCGCGTCCGGGTGTTCGGCCCCTTCCTCGGCGACGAACTTGTGTCCGAGTAGGCGCGTGTCGACCTCGCCGAGGTCCGGTCGCCCAGGGTAGTCCCGGGTGGCGAGAATCTCGGTGGCGGCGAACACGGTGTCGCCGGCCTGGAGGGGCGCGGTGTGGCGCCCGGTGGTGTACCGCACGTCGCCCAGGGCGTTGTCGGCGACGTCGGGGCCCGACAGACCGAGGCAGAGCACGAAGGGGATCCCGCCGAATACGATCAACTCCCCCCCCACGTAGCGATCCGGGTTCAGGCCGATCATGAAGCGGTTACAGTGGACCTGACTCGTGTTGTCCAGAATGCCCGTCAGGGCGATGTGCTCGTCGGTGACCGTCCGACCCCGGGAGTGCTCGATCAGCGTTCCGGGTTCGAGGTCTTCCAAGTAGCTGTCCGGGCTGGAGAGGTGAGCCAGGGCCTTGTAGTCGGTGTCGCTCTTGTAGGTCGGCAGCCAGAGGTCGCAGTCGACGTCTTCCGGCTCCACATCGAAGCTCTTGACCTCGACGGACTCGTCGTCCTTGTACACCTGGACCTTGCGCTGCCAGGTCATGACCACGGCTTCCTCGGGACTGCCCACGGCCTTTCGGGCGGTGGAGTGCACGTGCACGATACCCAGGTTGGGCCGACTCGAAGAGGGGCGGACCCCTAGGATCCGGGTTTCGACCTCGAGGGTGTCGCCGACGTAGACCGGGGCGCCGAAGCGCATGTCGATGTATTCGAGATTCGCCCGGGCATTTTCGGAAATGTCCTCGACGGTCTGGCTGAAGGCGATCAGCATGACGAGACCGGGCGGACAGACGAGACCCGCATAGCCGTAGGCCTGGGCGAACCGGGCATTCTTGCACAGGGGCGTAGTGGCCATGGAAAAATCGGTGAAGGTCGTAAAGAGGCCCTCGGTTACGGTTTTTCCCCCCTTGTGACGGAAGATCTGGCCCGGACGGAAATCCTCGAGGAAGTTTCCTGTTTTTTTGCGGATCGAGCGCGGCTGGTTGGTCACGGAAGAGGCTCCTTGGGCCGAGAGTGGAAACTTTGCGGGGGCGGCAGTCTAGTGAGGCGATTCACCCTTGCAAGCGCCGGAAAGTTAACCCGAATTGGGAGAGTTCGGGGGAATCGACAGAGCGGTTTGATGGGGGAGCCAGCTCTTTCTGTGAGCCGACATGTCCGGATTGTCTGTCCGGGCCTACCTCCTGGGGGAGGGGCCGCTCCGTTGGCATCGGCGCGTGATTGCGCCAGAATGCAGCCCCCCAGAGCCCCGGCCGATTGAGATTCAACGGTGCGGGCTCTCGGGATCGACCTTTTTTGGGTGGCGCGGAGTCGGGACGTGATCATTGGTGTGCCGAAGGAAATTGCCCGGGGCGAGCGGCGAGTGGCCCTGGTCCCGGATTCCGTAAAGCAACTGGTGGGGCTAGGCCCCGAGGTTGTGGTGGAAGCGGGCGCCGGTTCCTCTGCGGGATTCGAAGACGACGCCTACGTGGCGGCGGGGGCCCGGATTGTCCAGCGGGCCAGCGAAGCGCTGGGGGCAGATCTGGTCCTGAAGGTGCAGATGCCGGGTGAGACGGCCGACGGTCACGAAGTGGACCAACTGGCCGAGGGTGCGGCGCTGGTGTGTTTTCTCAAGCCCCTGGATCAGACCGAGATCACCCAGCGCCTGGTGGATCGCGGAGTCACCGCCTTTTCGGTGGAACTGATGCCCCGGATCACCCGGGCTCAGTCCATGGATGCGCTCTCGAGTCAGAGCACGATTTCGGGCTACAAGGCGGTTCTGATGGGGGCCAACGTCCTCCCGCGGATTTTCCCCATGCTGGTGACTGCGGCCGGGACGCTGCAACCCGCTCGAGTGCTGGTGGTGGGGGTCGGTGTCGCCGGGCTTCAGGCCCTGGGCACGGCCAAACGATTGGGCGCGATCACCTACGGATACGACACCCGGGCGGTGGTTCGCGAGCAGGTGGAGAGCATTGGGGCACGCTTTGTGGAACTCGATCTGGACACGGGTGACTCCGAGGATTCCGGCGGCTACGCCAAGGCCCAGACCGAGGAATTCTATCAGCGCCAGCGGGCGGAACTCGGCAAGCACGTGGCCGCTGCGGACTTGGTGATTACGACAGCGCTGGTGCCCGGCCAGCCCGCCCCGCTCCTGATCGAAGCGGATGCCGTGCGCAACATGCGGCCCGGATCGGTGATCGTTGACTTGGCCGCGGAGAAGGGTGGGAACTGCGAACTCACCCAGGCGGATCAGAACGTGGTCGACTCCGGAGTGACGATTATCGGGCATACGAACCTGCCCGCCGAAGTGCCCGCCCACGCGAGCCAGATGTACGGCAAGAATCTTGTGACCTTTCTCGATCACCTGTTGGAAGAAGGCGCGTTGGCACTGGACTTCTCCGATGAAATCACGGGAGGAAGCCTGGTCACCCACGCGGGTAAACTCGTCAACGAGCGGCTCGGGGGCACTTTGCCTCTGACCGAGACCGAGACCGAGACCGAGACCGAGACCCCGGCGTCCGAAGCCGAAGGAGAGAAAGCCTAAATGCTTGAGGCACCGGCCATCGCGGCCCTGACGATCCTTGTGCTCGCCCTATTCGTGGGGGTGGAGGTGATCTCGAAGGTTCCCCCGCTTCTTCATACCCCCCTGATGTCGGGCTCAAATGCCATCTCGGGGATCACAGTGGTGGGCGCAATTCTGCTTGCCGGGAGCGAGAATAATCCTCTGGCCACATGGTTGGGCTTTGCGGCGGTGGTCTTCGCCACGGTGAATGTCGTGGGCGGATTCCTCGTCACCAACCGAATGCTGGCCATGTTCAAGAAGAATCCGAAGAGCAAAAAATGAACACGACACTGATTCAATTCGCCTATCTCGTTGCCTCGGTGCTCTTTATCCTGGGCTTGCGCAATCTTTCTTCGCCCCGCACCGCCGCCCTGGGCAACCAGATGGCCGCGGTGGGTATGCTCATCGCGATCGTGGCGACGCTCCTGGTGCAGGGGGTTGTGGACTACCCCATCGTGATCGCCGGCATCGTGGTGGGCAGCCTGATCGGCGCCGTCGCGGCAACCCGGATCCAGATGACCGACATGCCTCAAATGGTGGCGCTCCTCAACGGCTTCGGGGGTGCGGCTTCGGTGCTGGTCGCGGGCGCCGAGGTGTCGAGTCGAATTTCGGCAGGCGATATTCCCGAGGGCATTGTCCCCGCGGCCATCGTGGCCTCGGTGTTGATCGGTGGTCTGACCCTGACCGGCAGCCTGATCGCGTTCGCCAAGCTCCAAGAACTGATGCGGGGGGCGCCGATCCAGTATCCGGCTCAGCAGTACATCAATGCGCTGATTGCAATGGCCACCCTAGTCGTCTGCGTCTTGCTGGGGATGGATCCCCTGAATCTTGAAATGCTTGCGTTGCTCACGGGACTGGCTCTCCTGCTGGGCATTCTGCTTGTGATTCCCATCGGTGGTGCTGACATGCCGGTGGTGATCGCGCTGCTCAACTCCTACTCCGGGCTCGCCGCCTGTGCGACGGGCTTCGTTCTCGACAACAGCGCCCTGGTGATCAGTGGTTCCTTGGTGGGCGCCTCGGGTCTGATCTTGACCAAGATCATGTGCGATGCGATGAATCGTTCTCTGGCCAATGTTTTGTTCGGGGCATTCGGGGCCCGGGTCGCGGGTGCCGCGCCCGGCGCCGAGGGCGTCGAGCAGGGGACGGTCACGGCCTACACCCCGCTTGATGCGGCGGTGATTTTCTCGAATGCCCGCTCGGTGATCGTGGTGCCGGGGTACGGAATGGCGGTGGCCCAGGCCCAGCACGCGGTTCGGGAACTCACCAATACCCTGGTGGAGAACGGCATCGAGGTGAATTTCGCGATTCATCCCGTGGCCGGACGGATGCCCGGCCACATGAACGTCCTGCTCGCCGAAGCCGATGTGCCCTACGAACGCTTGGTGGAGATGGACGAAATTAATCCGCAATTCCCCGAGACCGACGTCGCTTTGGTGCTGGGTGCCAACGATGTGGTCAACCCGGCCGCGCGCGAGGACGAGAGCAGCCCGATCTACGGCATGCCGGTTCTCGAAGTGGATCGCGCCCGGCATGTCTTCGTGATCAAGCGGAGCATGAATCCGGGCTTTGCCGGGATCCAGAACCCGCTCTTCTTCAAAGAGAACACGATGATGATCTTCGGCGACGCGAAGAAGGTGGTCATCGAACTCAACGACGCGGTCAAGAACTACTAAGTGCCGGCGGGTGTTCGCCGAGGGCTAGCCCTCGGCGAATCGTCAGCCGAGTTAGCCCCGGTTCATTAGCCCAGGTTCATTGACTGGGAGATCAGGGCAAAACCCGTCGTGGATTCCAGTCGCTTCCCGAGCACAGCCCGGTAGTCGGATGAGTCGTACCAGGCTCGGGCCGCCGCCGTGTCTTCGAATTTGAGGATCACCGTCTGGGGACCGGGCGGGGTGCCTTCGACGACCTCGGCTGCGGTATCGAATACCAACAGTTCTCCGCCGGAGGCCTGGATCGTCGGACCCGCTCCGGCCTGGTATTCCTTGTAGAGTTCGGGGTCGTTCACGATGTATTGCGCGATGAAATAGGCAGCCATGGGAGGACTCTTAGCACGCCTCGGGTGCCAAGCCGAGCGCATGGCCGGGAGTAGCGCATGGGGAAGTTCAGCGCGGGACTGGCTTAGACCGGGCGGTCGCCCACGATGGTGACCCGCTCGACCCGGCGCTCCTGGGGGTGATAGTCGAAGGCCGCGTAGTGCTGAACCGCTCGATTGTCCCAGAAGGCCACCGAGTTCACTCGCCAGCGGAAACGCACCTGGTACTCGGGAAGCGTGGTTTGTCGGTACAGACGGTCGAGGAGTCGCCGACTCTCGCCCTTTTCCATGCCATCGATGTGGGAAACGAACGAGTCATTGACGTACAGGCTCTTCAGGCCCGATTCCGGGTGGGTGCGGACAACCGGATGCCGAGCCGGGGGATATCGGGCTTCCATCTCGGCGCGCTTTTCGTCGGATAGGTTCTTGCCGAAAACGCGGTCGAAGCGGTGGATTGCATAAAGGCCGTGGATTTTTTTTCGCGTCATCTCATCAAGGCCATGGTAGGCGGCGTTCATGTCACAGAAAAGTGTGTCCCCGCTCACCGGGGGGACGATCTTGGCGCGAAGAATCGAGCCGAGTGAAGGCTCCTGGCGCCAGGTGACGTCACTGTGCCAATCGTTCTGTCCCGCTTTTGTTTTCTCCGTATGGTGGATCGTCAGTACCTCGGGGTACTCCTCGTTATTTCTCGCGAACGGATGGATCTCCAGTTCGCCGAAAAGCCGACCGAAGGCCACGTGTTCCGCAAGCGCAACATCTTGATCTCGGAAAAAAATCACCTTCCAATTCACCAGGGCCTGGCGTATCTCAGCCAGTTGTTCGGGCTTGACGTTTCCGTCCATTCGGAAGCCGGTGATCTCGGCGCCCACCGTCGGGGAGAGAGGCTCGACCTCGATGGTGGCAAAATCGGTCTGGAGGCTGGGCGCGGCAAGGTTCATGAGGACTCCGATGAATGAGTGGGGATGCCCGATTGGGACAGGACGGCTTGGGGGCTGGATTCAGAGGGCGGGGACGGTTAGGGGGCAGGGGAGGATGTAGACGATGTGGATGACGCGATTCTATCGGGTTCCGGGGCAGCCGCATCGGCCACGTCGTCTCCAGCGCTGTCGGGCCAGAGCACGACGAGAGCCACGGTTCGGCCCCGGGAGTTGAAAGCCGTAGCGCTGGCCCGGGCACTAATTTTCTCGCCGGTCACGGTTTTGAGGTGGGCGCCAAAGGCGACGCGCTCATTGCTTTCCGCCACCGCATCGAGTTGGCTCCACCAGTCGGCGTGATGGACCTCGGGCACGAAGCCCATGAGATCGAGACCAAAAAGGGAATCGCGCTCGACGCCCAGGAGGGCGCCGGCGGCAGGATTCGCGTCGACCAGAGTCGATGTGCCGACGTCGATGGCGAGGAAAGGGTCGGCGATGCGGTCGATCGCCCCCGGGATGGCCCGGCGAGGCGAACTGGTTCGCGCTCGCTGGCTTCGGCCCCCGGACGACGTGCGCAGGGCAAGCCGAAATTGGACGAGCAGGGGCTTCAGGGTCTCCCCGAGTTCGGCGCCCTCCGGGCCGGCCAGTTCCGATGCGGCCTCTTTCCACGCGCTGAGCAGGGACATGACCCGCCGCTCGTCCGCGCGCAGGCCATCCAGGGACGGGGGCGGGGCCTCTCCCCGCATCAGCGCCGTGGACACGAATGTGCGAAATCGGCGCAGGGTCTCGGCCTCGGGCCCCGAGGCGCGAGGGGCCGCCGGTCCCAGACGACGGCGGAGTCGCGCTTCGATTTCGATGCGGTGGCCCAGAAGCCACTGGGCCAGTGCCGGGTTCGGCTCCATGCCGGGCAGTGTAGCCCGTCGCTTCGTCGATGAAATCGCCGGATGCCCGCTCCAACATTCAGCCAACCCGCTGCCAACCCGCTCCCAAATAGCAGAGGGTGGTTCCCAATCGCGGGGCAGGTCTCGAAGCGGTACGCTGATCCGCCGACGAAGAGCCGCTGGCCCCACCCCGGAAGGGCCCGGAGAGCGCTCGAAGACCGGAGAAATCGAGTATGGAAATTCCTTCTTTCGCACACGATGTCGACTCGGTTGGAGATCGAGATCCCTCGCTCGTCGCCTGAGGGTAGAGTTCAGATTCCATGGCTCATCCTCCCACTTCAAATAAGTCAAATCCAAAAAAATCAGACAAGCCCACGCGCCCGCCAGCGGGTCCCGAAGCCGGCGGCCCGAGCCAACGCCCTGGGCCCAACGCGGCGGAGGACGGGCCCTCGGCGCTGGAGGTCATGGGTTCGAAACTGGCGGCCTTTGTCGCCGAACAGGAGGGGCTGACATCGGCGCAGGTTCGGGTGGACTCTTTGAGCCGCCTGGCCGGAGGTTCTTCCCGGCTGCTCTGGTCGGTGGACATCGAAATCGTCGACGCCTCAGCGCCGCGTCGGCTGCAACTCGTTCTGCGCCAGGATCCCCCGGGTCGCATCGCTCCGGGTCGCATGGGTCTCGAGTTTGAGCTCCTCCGGGCGGCGGCGGGGGCCGGGGTGCCGGTTCCCCGGGTTCATTGGTGCGACCCCACCTCCCGGCACCTGGGCGCGCCTTTTTTTGCCATGGACCGACTGTCCGGGGAGACGATCCCCCGTCGGCTATTGCGCGACGCGCGTTATGCCAACGCACGGGAGGGTCTGTGCGATCAATTGGGGGCGGCCCTGGCCGGGATTCATCGCCTTGAGACCGATGCGCCCGCCCTGGCCGGCGGTCTTGAGCGGCCAGCTCAGGCCGGGGAAGCGGCCCGGAGTGAGATCGACCGCACCGCCGAGGGCTACCGAATGCTCGCGGTGGAGCCCCACCCGGTGCTCGATCTCGCCGAACGCTGGTTGCGGGCCCACGCCCCTCGGAGCCAGGTGCTGAAACTCGTTCATGGTGACTTCCGCCTGGGCAATTTTATGTTCGACGAGTCCGGTCTGGTGGCGGTTCTGGATTGGGAACTCGCCCATTTGGGGGATCCTGTGGAGGATCTGGCCTGGCTCTGCGTTCGGGCCTGGCGCTTTGGCAACGATGACCGAGCGGCGGCGGGTCTGGCCACCCGGGAAGCCCTGGTGGCCGCTTACGAAGCCGCCGGGGGGGAGCCGGTGGATCGCGATGCGCTTCGCTTCTGGGAGGTGCTGGGGAATTTCAAGCTCGCGTTGGTTTTTATCGGTCAGGCCCGGGCCTATCTCGACGGAGCCCATGCCACGGTAGAACTCGCGTCCCTGGGCCGCCGGATCGCCGAGCCCGAAGCCGAACTCCTGGCTCTGATCGAGGAGGCGAGATGAACGATCGGCCCGATCGGGGCGAGTTGCTCGAAGCGGTGCGTCGCTTCCTGATCGATGAAGCCGTGCCCGCCCTGGGTGGTCATCTCGGCTACCAGGCGCGGGTGGCGGCCAACGTGGTGTCCATCGTGGCCCGGGAGATAGAACTCGAGTCCGGGCAACTCGAGGCCGAATGGCGGGGTCTGGCCGGACTTTGGGGGGCCCAGGGCGAGCCCCCGAAGGACACCGACGCGTTGCGCGGGGCGATCCTGGCCTGGAACGAGGCGCTGGGCGAGGAAATCCGTGCCGGGAAAGCCGATTCGGGGCCGTGGCGACGGGCCGTGCTCGACCACTTGCGCCGGACCGTGGACGACAAACTGAGGGTGGCCCGGGATCGGCCGTCCTGAATCCTCGAGTCCGCTGCTATCCGGGCGGGTTCCGTGCACTTTCGCCCGGGGCTGAGGTGGGGTACCTACGCGCCGCGAAGAATGGGTCTCGCTTGGGCGTGGGTCTCGGGGAGGGAGGGCAGGTTGGCCAGCGGAGTTGAAGGGGATGGGGTCATCACGCGGGAGGTCGCCCGTCGGCGTACTTTCGCCATCATCTCGCACCCGGATGCGGGCAAGACCACCCTGACCGAGAAACTGCTCTTGTATGGGGGAGCGTTGCGCGAAGCGGGGGCCGTTCGCGGCCGGCGTGCAGCGCGTCACGCCACCAGCGACTGGCTCGAACTCGAGCAACAGCGCGGAATCTCGGTGAGTAGTTCGGCGCTCTACTTCGACTACCGGGACCACCGGGTCAACATTCTGGATACCCCGGGGCATCAGGATTTCAGTGAGGACACCTACCGAACCCTGATGGCCGCCGACTCCGCGGTGATGTTGATGGATGCCGCCAAGGGGGTGGAAGAGCAGACGAGAAAGCTCTTTAAGGTCTGTCGACTGCGACGTATTCCGATTTTCACGTTCGTGAACAAGATGGACCGCTTTGGGCGCGAGGGTCTCGATCTGATGAGCGAGATCGAGGAAATCCTCGGCATCGACGCCGTGCCGGTGGACTGGCCCATCGGTTCGGGGGCCGAGTTCCGCGGTGTCTACGACCGGATGCGCCAGCGCCTGCTGCTTTATTCCGGGGGTGAGCACGGCAGCACCCGGGTGGATCAGGAAGTGGTGGAAGGGGGGGTCGACGATCCCCGTGTGCGCGAGGCCCTGGGCCGGGATTACGACGACCTGGCCGAGCATGTCGAGCTTCTCGAGGGGGCGGGGGCGCAACTCGATCTGGAGGCGGTGCGCGCCGGGGAGCAGACCCCCATGTTCTTTGGCAGCGCTCTCACCAACTATGCCGTGGAGCCCTTTCTCGAGCGTTTCCTCGATATGGCGCCTGCGCCCGGGGCGCGTCTTTCGGACCAGGGGCCCAT
>DUCH01000537.1:0-327 GCA_012959865.1 Myxococcales bacterium
TTCTTTGCAGATTTCACGCATCTGAACCTCGGGCTGGTTCGCCCCGACACCACCTATTTGATTCGGGCCGAGCGTTGGAGCCGCAACGCGATCAACGAAAACACCCTGCTGGACATCAACTGGAAGGGCCTGGTCGTCAACGCCGAAATCCGGCGCTACCGAAGCGACGCCCTGCGCTTTTTCCCGATGGGGACCGAGGACGATTGGGCGGGCACGCCCCTGGGCCTGGGATTTGGCACGACCTACAACCCGGGCATCCCCGGCCTGATCTCGAATTTCACCACGAACGTCGATGCCATTTTTGCCAATGATTACCGAATCGGGTTG
>DUCH01000537.1:357-1665 GCA_012959865.1 Myxococcales bacterium
CTCCGCCCCGAAGGCTTCGGTTACAAGAACGGAGTGCTCAAGGAGGCGCGCCTGCGTGCGGGCTATGGCAGCCGGACCGGCTACCGACAGGACAGCTTTCTGCTCGACCTGACCGAGGCGCTCGAACCGACCTCGCGGTTCCGGGGGAACCGCCGCGCCATTGACCAGAGCGTCACCAACGCGGGCACGGGCGTGGCCCTGGCCCTGGGCAAGAAGGTCAACGCGAAGCTTGACTTTGATGTCGATCGCTTTACGGAAGCGGCGGGTGTGGTCACCCTGGGTGGCCTTGCCAGTGCGCCGGGAAACGGCTTCACCCCGAACCCCTCGGCTTCTCCGGACCGCGAATTCTTTTTCGTGCCGGATACGAACCGCTACACGGGCTCTTTGCAACTGACGAGTCGCCCGGCTGGAGGCACTCTTAACGCAGGCGTTTTTGCGACTCACCTCGAACAGACGGGTCGTCTTTCGAACCTTCAGTCGCGATTCAACCTGGGCCTGAACAGCGTGACAACAGTTTCGGCGCACGTCGACGGCAGCATGCCCCTGGGCAACCGCTTGATATTGAGCGGGTTCGTGAAATATATCCATAGGGCGAACAACATCGACGAGGATTCCTTTGCGGCTCTTGATCCCTCAGGAGCCAGCCAGGAGTCGCCCTATATCAAGAAGCGCGACGAGATTCGCGGGAACATGGAAATCGGGGCGAAGCTTGCGCCCTCCACGCGAATCGCCTTGGGGTACGCCGTGGACTGGGTCGATCGCGACCTCGCTTATCCCCAGGGCCCCGTCGGGATACAGCCCAATGTCAGCGTGATTCGCCCCAAGAGCTTGAGCCACCGGGTGTTCTTGAAGGGCCGGGCAAGATTGTTCCGATCGCTTCAGCTCTCGGGTGAACTCGGCTATCTCTGGGCACCCGAGGTCGCCTACCCCACGGATCTAAGCGAGGCTGTTTCCTTTCGTGCTCGGGGCACGTACTCCTTGCTCCCCCGAATGATTCGGGTCCCCCTCACCTTTTCGTTCTCGGGCCGGGTTTTGGATGGCAAGAACGACGAGTTTGATCTGCCCGGGCCGGGTCCCGTTTCAAACGGTGACCGGCGGTCGAAGTATTTCGAGCGCACCGATTGGGGCTATGACCTGACCCTGACGGCCTTACCGCGAACTGCGCTGGCCCTCTACGGAACCTTCTCGCAGTCGGGGGATGAACAGGCCACGGATTATGTTCGGACCACCCTGGCTCGTTCGGCGGGCGGAGGCGCGTTTTATGTCGATTCGATTCCCCACTACGCCAGCGATCTGAAGTCCGTGATT
>DUCH01000538.1 GCA_012959865.1 Myxococcales bacterium
AATACAAATACACACGAGACCAAAACGGTCGCGGGCTACGGCCAGGCCACTTGGACGCTTCTGGATGAGCTCTCCCTCGAGACCGGCCTGCGCGTTTCCTGGGAGAAGAAAAATCGCGAGGGGAATACCCACTGTACGACCGCATCCGGTGCCGTGTGCCCCCCGGCCGGCCTTTTCGGGCCGGATATCCCCGACCGAAGTGAATCTTTCACCACCACCAAGGTCCAATACCGGGTCGCTCTGCAATACGAACCCACCGCTGACGCCATGTTCTATGCGAGCGTGGCCAATGGATTCAAATCGGGCGGCTACAATCAGTTGCGCACCCCAGTCAATGTCTCGGATCAGTTTTCCGATGAGAACTCCATCAACTACGAGTTGGGCGCCAGGACGAGTTGGCTGGACCGGCAGTTCGTCTTTAACCTCACCGGGTATTTCACCGACTACGACGATTTCCAGGCGCAAGTCTTCGACGGCTCGGCGATCACGATTCTAAATGCAGGCCGGCTCTTCAGCTACGGGTTCGAGAGCGATGTTCTCTACATGCCAGAGGCGATCGAGAACCTACGCGTCGGGGGCGCCCTGAGCCTCAACCTCGCGCGATACGACCGGTTTACGGGGGGCGTCAGCACCGTTCCGCAACAGGTTGCTCTCACCGAGGGTGTTGGAAGTCCATTCCCCGCCGGCGTTGCGTGCTCGTTTGGCGTTAACTGCAGCCAGGATCTTTCAGGCAAGCCCCTGGACAATGCCCCCGAGTGGGATGTGTCCGCTTTTGCCAGCTACGAGTACCCGCTGCCGGCGGCTTCCATTGCACTCTTTACCCGGGCCGACTACGCGTACACGGGCAGCCTGTACCTCGATCAGGATCTCGACCCCAATCTCTTTCAGTCCGGCTACCACCTGCTGAACCTGCGGGCGGGGCTCCGGGCCGAGGATGACGCCTGGTCGCTGACCCTTTGGGCCACCAATGTCACGAACTCCGAATACCTCGTGATCGGCTTCGACGTCCCCGTCATCAGCGGCTACGCGGGCGTGCGCGGCCCGCCCCGGCAGGTGGGCGCCACGCTCCGGCTGAATTTCTGAGTCGGTCTCCGGGCGGGGCTCAGCGGTCGAAACTGTCCGCCCGAGCATTCTGCCAAAAGGGGCTGACCGACTCGGGAACGTCGTCCCCAAGCAATTGACCCGGGGCGAGGAAATCGTAGAGTTGGTCGAAGCGCCGGACCTGATGGGGGCTGATGCGCTCGTAGAGATGGATCGGGTCGAATTGATCGGGATGGTCGAGCCCGCAGGCCGCGGCGGTTTCGGCCAGGCCTTCCAGGGTCGCCTTGTGGAAGAGATAGGCGCGCTCGGCCTTGTCCTCGGGCACCAGTGCCTTTTGCAAACGCTTGTTCTGGGTGGCGACGCCCACGGGACACAGGTTGGTGCCGCATAGCTGGGATTGGATGCACCCCAGCGAGAACATGAAACCCCGAGCCACGTTGCACCAGTCGGCGCCCAGGGCCAGGGCCGAAGCCATCTGGTAGCTGGCGAAGCGCTTGCCGCTGGCGGCAATCTTCATGCGGTCGCGCAGCCCCGTGCCCACCAGTGCGTTGTGGACGAGGAGCAGGCCCTCGCGGAGCGGGAAGCCAATATGGTCGGAGAATTCCGGGGGCGCGGCACCGGTG
>DUCH01000539.1 GCA_012959865.1 Myxococcales bacterium
GTCAACTCGGCAAGAGCGTGAAAAATCTCCGAGCGCATCCCGCCACTGGCTTCACCCGAGTGCCCGTGCTCGTGGGTACCGCCCGCAGCGAGGAGCGCGAGCACCACGCCGGCCGCGATCGCCAGCATATCGGCCATCCGCCCGCGCAGATCTCGGGGCACCTCGGCCCGCCAATCGTGACCGATGACATGCAGAAGAAGACCGCTGGCCACGGCCAAAATCCAGGGCTCCCAAATCGCCATGATTCGCGCGGGCGTCGCGCCGACGATGAACACGCCCGCACACGTGGCCATCGCCACGCCCGCAGCGCGCCCCATGGCATGACGGTTTCCGTAGCGATCCGCATAAGCGAGCACCAGCACTCCGGTGATGGGAACCGTGTGGGCCACGATGGCAACGAGTACCCCTACGTCGATCCCTCCGTTGGGGCCGAGCCCCCCGAAGAGGCCGAGCGCCATGCCATCGGCAAGCTTGTGGCTGAGCAGACCGACGTAACCCAGTTCCACGGCGATCCACGACGAATCCAGCCGGGCCGGCGCCTCTCCCTCCCGGCGGGCCGATCGTCCCCGCGCCACGCGTTCAAAGCCCGCCGGCGCCACCAGGGCAATGCCAAAAACACCCAAAGCCCAGAGACCCACATCCGCCATGGCGGCCGGCAGCAACTGGGTCAGGACAACGACCCCCGCCGCCACCAGGGCAAAGGTTCGCACGGGCTCGAGAGCCCGATGGCTGCGGGACCCCAGCAACACGACGGCGGTTCCAGCGGCCACGGATCCCACGGAGACCGACAAAGCGAGCCACACGACTGAGTCTCCTCTTTGGATGGGTTGCGGGGCCGGGGGCCCGGCCCTAAAAAAACCGCCGCGGGGCACGCCACGCGCCCGGTCGCCCTCGACAGCGATGGGGCAGTTTGATTCCCCTCTGGGACTCCCGCAAGGGGTCGACGACCCGGCCTCTGCCCGCCAGTGCCCCCAAGCCCATGGCCCGGAACTCGATCCCGAGCCGGCGATCGAACTTTCCCAATGGGAGCACGGACCGCAAGAACGGCCGTACTGGCTGGCCTTTTGATTCGCACGCATTCCGCCACGTGAGTGGCTCAAACCGGCCAGATTGAGCCAGCCCGAGCCGGTCGAGAGCGTGCCAACGGCCTCAGGGGTGCCTCTGGGTGCCTCTGGGGTGACAGTCCTTGAATATTTCACTTGGCACGAGCCCTGCATAAGAGACCAGTACCGAAGAATGGCAGCACACCGACGGAGGCAGGGGCGAAAACAACGCCGGTGAATCTGCGTTCGAGACCATCCGCAGGGGGGGGGAAAGCCATGCCGATCAAAGAAGCCACAGGGGAAGATGAATATTCACGAGGGATGATGCTCGCCCTCACCGACGCCCTGACGCTGCTGGCAGCGACAGGACCACAAGCGACCATCGCCGCCGCCAACATGCCGTCGCCCGCCGCCGAAGACCGCTTCACCAGCGGTCGACGCGCTGGCTGGGATCGTGCGGCATTGATCATCCGGGCCGCCCAGGCCTCCGCATTGATGAAGGGGGAGCCGAGCCCTCGAAACCGAGGGTGAACCAAGAGTCCGCACCGGCCGCCAGGCATCGCGAACTCAGAACCAGTGCGGGCGGGTGGATCTTCCGCGACTCCGGCAGGGACCGGTAGCGCGAGGAGATCCCCCGCCCACAACCGGAGACCGAGTGCCCCGGGGATTCTCGACCGCTGGGCACTGGACTCGAAACTTTCAATTCTCGATCGGGGGTCGATGGGGATGCGAAACGCTAGCCCTCTTCCCTCCGCCCTATTCCTCGCTCAAGATCTCGGCGCTCTTTATTCCGCACTCTCGGGTATTTCCTCTCGGCGGCGAGCCACGAATGCACACAGTTCTTCGTGAGCCGACGCATCGATGTCCGGGACCTCGTAACCCGCGAGTTTCTCCCGCCACAGGGTCTGGGCCCGCCTTGCCGCGTCGAGGCTTCCTTCCTCCTGCCACTTTTCGAACGAGTCATTGTGCGATACCTCGCTTTGCCCAAAAGCCGTCTCAAAGTTGGCCAAGGTATGGGCCGCTCCGAGAAAATGCTGGCCCGGTCCCACCTCTCGAATCGCGTCCATGGCCTGACCCTTTTCAGACAGATCGACCCCCGCGAGCAATCTCCCCCAAAGCGCACACTGATCGGCGTCGATGATGAATTTCTCGTACCCCATGGTGAGCCCACCTTCGAGCCACCCCGCGGCGTGGAGAACGAAATTCGTTCCGGCCATTAGAGTGGGAAGAAGGGTTGAAGCGCTCTCCGCACCCGCCTGAGCATCGGGTAGCTTTGAGGCGCACAGGCTCCCCCCCGAACGAAAGGGGAGCCCCAAACGCCGGGTGAGCGCGGCCATGACGAAGAGAGTCTGGGCGGCCTCGGGGGTGCCGAAGGTGGGTGCACCCGATCGCATGGACATGCTACTCGCGAACGATCCCAAGACCATCGGTGCGCCGGGGCGCACCAACTGGACAAACGCCATCCCGGCGAGCGCTTCGGCCAAGCTTTGAGCGGCAACGCCGGCGACGGTGACCGGTGCCATGGCGCCCGACAAAATGAAGGGGGAGATCATCGTGGCCTGACCGTGCTCCGCATAGGCTTCGGCGACGCTCAGCATGCTCACATCCCAAGCCATGGGGGACGATGGGTTGATGAGATTGAGCAGTACGCAATGGTTCTCGACGAACGCGTCGCCCATAATCACTTTGGCCATGGCGACACTGTCCTCGGCACGTTCGGGCGAGGTTACTGAACCCATAAACGCCTTGTCGCTGTAGCGAAGGTGGGCGTAGACCATATCCAGGTGCCTGTGCGACACCGGAATGTCCACCGGCTCGCAGACAGTCCCCCCCGACGAATGCATGGCGGGCGACACGTGGGCGAGCTTGACAAAATTGCAGAAATCCTCGAACGACGCGTAGCGGCGCCCGGCCTCGATGTCATGAACGAAAGGCGATCCATAACCGGGTGCAAAAACACAGGCCGTCCCGCCAATCTGGAGGTTGCGGGCGGGATTCCGCGCGTGCTGGGTGAAACTGCCCGGCGCCTTGGTACTTACAATTTCCCGGCAAAGGCCCCGGGCAAAGCGGACCCTCTCGCCGTCGATCTGCGCCCCCGCAGCCGCGAGCCGATCCAGCGCGCTGGGAAAGCCCCTAAAGTCGATCCCCACCTCTTCGAGGATGGTCTCGGCGTTGGACTCGATTTGCGAGAGCCCGTCGTCGGAGAGGATCTCAAGCGGCGCCATGGCCCGAGTCAAGTAGGGGAGCACCGCTGCACTCGCCTCGGCGCGCGCCGCCTTGCGGGCCGTGCGCCCCCCTCTGCGTCGGCCCTCTCGCGAAGTCTTCACCGAAAAGTTCTCCTCACGCCCTAACAATACCAGTGCCGGAATCGGCGGCCAGTTCCCAAGCGTTGGGCGCAACGCCAAGACGATGACCAGAATGAACCCCGGGCCTTGATCGAGCCGGCCGACCGGGTCTTGCTCGGTCATTCGGACAGCAGTAGGGTAAACGAGCCCCCCGAAACGATCACCCCACAAGGGAAAGCACCCATGGCGCTCAGTTCCTCACCCCCAGTCCCGAAGCCGCCGGCCCTCAGTCCGCGGGTGATTGTGATCGGCGCCGGAATGTCAGGAATCCTCAGCGCGATCAAGCTCAAGGAAGCGGGTTTCGACGATTACGTGGTCTACGAGAAGGCGGACCGACTGGGAGGAACCTGGCGGGAGAACACCTATCCGGGAATCGCCTGCGATGTGCCCTCACACTTCTACAGCTATTCATTTGCCCTCAACCCCGAGTGGACCCAACGTTTCTCGCCCGGTGCCGAGATCCAGACGTACTTCGAGCAGGTGGCACGGCGTTACGGGGTAGAAGAGCGCATCCAATACGGAAAACAAATCACGCATTGCGCCTTCAGCGAGGGGCGATGGCAAATCGAAACCCACGACGGATTGCAGGACGAGGCCGAGTTCATCATCGCAGCAACCGGCGTGCTCCATCATCCCTCGATCCCGGATTTTCCGGACAGGGAAAGTTTCGCGGGCGCCGCCTTTCACAGCGCTCGCTGGGATCCGGCCTTGTCACTGAGGGATAAACGGGTCGGCATCATCGGGACGGGATCGAGCGCGATCCAGATAGTCTCGGCCCTGGCCGATCGGGTCCAATCCTTGACCCTCTTCCAACGAACCGCGCAGTGGATCGCCCCTGCGGAGAACCCACTCTACGAGGAGAGCGAGAGAGCCCATTTTCGTGCGCATCCCGAAGCCATGCAAGAAATCCGGGCCGAGATCGCCAAGGGCATGACCGATGGCTTCGCCAATGTTCTCGTCGATGCGGCTTCACCCGTTCTCCAACTGGTTCACGACAATTGTGTTGCCAATCTGGAAGACAACGTCAGAGACCCGGAGTTGCGCGAAAAGCTTCGGCCCGACTACCGCGCCGCTTGCAAGCGTCTCGTCATCTCGCCAAATTTTTACGAAGCAATCCAACACCCGAATTCGAGACTGGTCACCGAAGGCATTGAACGAATCGAAGCCGAGGGAGTTCGAACCCAAGACGGCTCTCTCCATGAACTGGACGTACTTATTTTCGCCACGGGATTCCAAGTGGACAGCTTTGTCCGCCCGATGAAGGTCGAAGGCCGGAACGGTGCGGTCCTGGATTCGGTATGGAAAGACGGGCCGACTGCCTACATGGCGATCTCGGTTCCCAATTTTCCCAACTTCTTCCTTCTCAATGGCCCCAACTCTCCCGTTGGCAACTTTTCTCTCATCGACGTCGCCGAACGGCAGTTCGAGTATGTCCTCCAACTTCTCGAGCCAGTCCGTTCGGGCAAAGCCAGCGAGGTCAGCGCATCGCCCCAGGCCATGGCCGCATTCGATCTGCAGCGCAGAGAAGCCGCGCGCAAGACAATTTGGAATAGCGGATGCAAAAGTTGGTACCTCGATAGCGAGGGGCTTCCCACCGCCTGGCCGTGGACCTACGACCGCTTTCGCGAGGAAATGAGTGGGCCTCGGCTCGAGGACTACGAGATGCGCTAGAAGCGATCCCCTGCACGAGTCGCAATCCAACTGCGCTCCTGCCCTTGCCCAACCCAACCGCGAACGAGGAGAATTCCGATGCAGGCTGCCGTGATGCGCGCCAACAACGCCCCGCTAGAGATCGAAGACATCCTAATTGACGCCCCGGGTCCCGGCGAAGTGCTTGTCAAGACCGCTGCGTCGGGGATCTGCCACAGCGATCTCACTGTGATCGAGGGCGGGCTCCCGCTTCCGCCCCCCACCGTGCTCGGCCATGAGCCGGCGGGTGTGGTCGAGGCTGTGGGCGAAGGGGTGGTGGATTTCGTGCCCGGAGACCACGTGATCGGCTGTCTCTCGTCGTGGTGCGGCGTGTGCAAATTCTGCACGGGCGGCCGACCGTACCTCTGCCTCACCCAGTTCATGGGAAGGCCCGATGGCATGGGCCCCCGGCTCCGGACCCGCGCCGGAGAACCCATCCCTCAATTCGGAAATCTGTCCTCCTTCGCCGAAAAAATGCTCTCTCCCCAGCGTTCCCTGGTGAAAATCCGGGACGATATGCCCTTGGATCGGGCCTGCCTGATCGGCTGCGGGGTCACCACGGGCCTCGGAGCCGCCCTGAATACCGTCAGCATTCCGGCCGGAGCCAGCGTGGTGATCATTGGCTGCGGAGGCGTGGGCCTGGCGGCGCTGCAGGGCGCTCGCATAGTCGGTGCGGGCCAACTCATCGCCGTAGACACCCAAGCATGGAAATTCAATCTTGCGGAAAAACTCGGCGCCACCCATTGCGTGAACGCCAGCGAGGTCGACCCCGTGACGGCGGTCCACGAAATCACAGGGGGAGGCGCTGATTTTGTATTCGAGTGCATCGGGCTTGTGCCCACGGTGCAGCAGGCCGTCGCCATGACGGGCCGCGGGGGAACCACCGTTCTTGTGGGCGTTGTCCCGATGTCGGAGACCGTACCCATTTCGGCCTCGGACCTGACCCTGCAGGAGAAAAACATCACAGGCTCTTTCATGGGATCCAATCGATTTCGCTTCGACATGCCCAAGTACATCGATTTTTACTTGGACGGTCGTTTGCATCTGGACGAAATGATTTCTTCCCGGGTCCAACTCTCTGAAGTCAACGACGCTTTTGACCGGATGCGCAAGGGCGAAGCGGCGCGCCAAGTCATCGTTTTCGATTAGGCGAAGAGATTGTCCGAGCGCTTCGTTATCTGGCTTTCGACTTCGGCGGGGATCACCTGGATCATCCGCAATGTCGCCTCTCGTCTGGACCCCTGGCTCTTTCGGGCGAGCAATGGTCGCTTCACCACCATGGGCGTTCCCAGCATGCCGATGCTTACCCTCACCGCTACCGGACGAAAATCGGGCAAGGCGCGCTCGGTCCACCTGGCGTGCTTGCAAGAGGGCAACGACTACCTGGTGATCGCCAGCGCCATGGGACAGAAACGGCACCCGGGGTGGCGATACAATCTCGACGCCCATCCCGACATCGAAGTCCAGGTCCGGGGTCGGCGCTTCGCCGCTCGGGCTACAGCCCTGAATGGCCCCGAAAAAACGGCCGTCTGGCCCAAGGTCCACCAGGCCATCCCGCAAATGAAAGTCTACGAGGAACGAACCCCCCGAAATATTCGGGTCTACCGGCTCAGCCCGGTCGGCGAATGAAACCTCCGCTCATCCCCTGCGCAAAAACAACCGCACTCGCGCCGACTACCCGAACGGCCCGCCCACGAGAAAAGGAGAACGTATGCCCCGTCCATACAAGGTGATTCAATGGGCCACGGGCGTAGTGGGAAGCGCCGCATTGCTCGGCGTATTGCGTCATCCAAAACTCGAACTAGTGGGTCTAAAGGTTTACAACGACAAGAAAATTGGCCTTGATGCTGGCGCGATCGTGGGTGCGGCGCCCACCGGCGTGATCGCCACTCAGGACGTGGATGCCATCGTGGCCATGGAGGCGGACTGTGTCCTCTATTGCCCCCTGCCCTGGAGCACCACCGAAATCTGCCGCCTGCTCGAATCGGGAAAGCACGTCGTCACCCCCTGCCCCTACTGGTTCCCGTTTGTCCAGAACCGCCAAGCCGCCGGGGCCATCGAAGCTTCCTGCCGCAAGGGGGGCGTTAACTTTCACGCGTCGGGGTGCAATCCCGGAGGCATCGCCGAGCGCTTCCCCCTGACGTTCACGGGCTGGTGCAATCGCATCGATCGCATCACCATGACGGAATGCGGAGACTGCCGCACCTACAGTTCCGAAGGCGTGATGCGCAATCTGATGAATCTGGGCAAGACCCCCGAAGAGGCTTCCAGAAATCCCATCAAGGACGCCCTGGCCCGGAGTTGGAACGAGCCCATCGACATGATCGCCGAAGGTCTGGGCAGCGAAGTCGTCGCCTACGAGGCCCACCACGATTTCATCCTCGCCAACCAACCCATCGAAACGGCTGTGGGGATCATCGAGGAGGGAACCATTGCCCTCAACCACTACCGCCATATCGGAATCACCCGGGAGGGCACGGAAATCATCCAGGAGCAGATCTGGTACGTGGATGATATCGAGCAGACCCGGTTGCAGAAAAAGATGGATATTCCTCGCCAGTCGGGTTGGCGGATCAAGCTCGAAGGCGATGTCAATATCAACATCGATATCGACTTTCCCTCGGAGCTAACCCAGGACGAACGCGTTGCCCAGGGACTGAGCACCACCGCTTTTCATATCGTCAACGCGGTTCCCACCGTGTGCGAGGCACCGGAGCCGGGACTCAAGACCTACCTCGACCTGCCCATGATTACGGGCTGCATGGGCACCTACTCCACATCGCGTTAGGCGATAGCCTCGGCGCGGGCTCCACTCCAAGCGGGAGACAAGCAATGATGCAGGGGTTGTCAAAAATTCGGGTCGTCGACGCGGCCACAGGCGTTGCCGGCCCCTATTGCAGCAAGCTCTTCGCCGACGCCGGCGCCGACGTCATCAAACTGGAGCCGGCGAGTGGCGACCCCCTCCGCCGCTGGTCGGCCACCGGCGCCGAACTCGGCGACGCGGATGGAGCGCTCTTTCGTTACCTGAATGGAGGCAAGCGCAGCGTGTTCGGCAGCCTCGCGACCCCCGCCGCCCCGATTTCCGACGAAGTCCGAGATCTGTTGGCCGGGGCCGATCTGCTCGTCGAAGACGCCGCACCGGGCGCCTTCGATCGGAATGCGCTGTGCTGCGCCAATCCCGGCCTCGTGGTCGTCAGCCTCACCCCCTTTGGGCTCACCGGCCCCATGGCGGACCGCCCCGCCAGCGATTTCACCCTCCAAGCCGAGAGCGGATCCATCGGGGCCCGGGGGCGCCCGGGGGCCGAGCCCTACCAGGCCGGGGGCCGCATCGCGGCCTGGAGCGCGGGGAGTTTCGCCGCGGTGGCGAGCCTGGCCGCGGTGCGGCGGGCTGAGCAAACCGGCCACGGCGAACATATCGACTTCTCCCTCCACGCGGTCACGGCCTTGGTGACCAACTGCTTCATCGACCTGATGTGGGGAATCCTCGGACGGCCCCCGGTGGTGGGCTCACTCCCCAACCTGGAGACGCCCTCCATCGAGCCCACCCGGGACGGCTTCGTGGGCTTCACCACCTACTCGGCCCAGCAAATGGCCGACTTCCTCTTGATGATCGAGCGCACCGATCTACGTGAGACCCAGGAGTTCGGTCAATTCGCCCAGCGTCTGGGCCGGCTCGAAGAATGGGAAGCCATCGTACACGCCTACACGAAGACCCATGACACCGACGCCATCATCGAGCTGGCCCAAACTCTGCGAATCCCCGTTGCGCCGATCTGCAACGGACGCACGGTGCTTGAGCAACCGCAGATCCGCGCCCGGGAGATCTTCGCCTTGGATGTCTCCGGGGATTTTCAGCGCCCACTCCCCCCCTATCGAGTCGACGGCCAAAGGCCGCCGCTCGCCGGACCGGCGCCGGGGCTCGGCGAGCACAGCGGGCAGATCGAGCCTCGGACCCCCAATCGCCCCCGCGCCCAGGGCTCGCCCGAGTTGCCCCTGAAAGGTATGCGGATCATCGACGCGACAACCTGGTGGGCGGGACCCATCTCGACCCACATCCTGGCGCTCCTGGGCGCGGACGTGATCCATCTCGAGTCGATCCAGAAGATCGACGGCAGCCGATCCGTGGGCGGCACCTTTGCCGCTCAGCACGAGGCCTGGTGGGAGTGCAGTTTTATCTACCTCTCCACCAATACCAACAAGCGTGGGATCACCCTTGACCTCGCGAGTTCCAAGGGCATGAAGATTCTCGAGTCGCTGATTGCCGGAGCCGATGCCCTGGTAGAAAACTTCAGTCCCCGGGTCATGGACGGGTTCGGGCTCGACTGGGCAAAGGTGCAGGCTCTGAACCCGCGCTGTCACTACGTGCGAATGCCAGCCTTCGGACTCAACGGTCCCTGGTCCGAGCATGTAGGCTTCGCGGCCACCATGGAACAGATGGCCGGACTCTCCTGGCTGACGGGTCATCGGAACGACCAACCCCGAATTCAGCGCGGCCCGTGTGACCCCTTGGCGGGGATGCACGCCGCCTTTGCCCTACTGGTCGCCATGGCGGAGCGTGACGCGTCGGGCCGGGGGCACTTTATCGAATGCGCGATGATCGAAGCCGCGCTGAACGTCACCGCCGA
>DUCH01000540.1:0-8321 GCA_012959865.1 Myxococcales bacterium
CCCCGTTGCCCCGGGGCGTTGCTGTTCGGCTGGATCCTTCTTGGGATCCGCTCGACGTTAACGACCGCAGCCGGCTAGATGCCGCAGAAGCTTCGCTTCGATCCGGGCTCAACTGGGGCGTGTTTGGCGGCGGAGGTCCGTATAGCCCCTGCGACCCATCGGAGTACGCGGGCGAGAGCCAGATGCGCAACGACCCCGACTGCTACCTGGGCGCTTGGCAGCAAGGGGTGGACGGAGATCCCGACCGAATGGGCTTGGATTCGAATGAAGGCCTTCTCTACCCCGAACTCGGTCAGGCGCTGGGAAGCGAGGCCAACAACCCCCTCGCGGAGATCCTGCTCTACGGACAGCGGGCCGAGGAGGGATGCACGCCGGGCAGTTCGTGGATCTATCTCCAGCGGACCGCCGGTGGCGACTTGCTTCCCCCCGCCGAGTGCGCCCAGGTCTATCGCAACCGCGCGGCACCCTCGGCGCCGCCTTTTAACGCAAGCCCCGCCGAGGTCGCCGCGTACCACAACGCGCTGGACCTTTTTAATCAGATGAGCGGCGGTGCGGGTCACCCGTTTACCGGCGAGAGCTTCGCCAACGAGATGGCCGGGGTTTCCTTCAACCTCCTCATGCTGCTGGTGACCTTTTCTCCCGAGTTCGGCGACGGTCTGGCGAGCGTGCGGGGCTTCGTGAATCCCGAGATCTACGAGCACCGTTACATCTACGACGAGGAGTGGATGTGGAACCCCGAGTGCGACGGGACGCACAAGACCGCCGAGGAATGCGGCGGCCGCCTGTTCGTGGAAGTCAGCAACACCCCGACCGGCGGACAGGGGCGGTACTCCGCCTATGGGGCGACGAATGCCGACCCAACGACACTCGGGTTGCCGGGAACCGGGCAAACGCCCCTCGATACCAATGCCGGTCGGGTGCGGATGGTCTCCGGGTGGCGCTCCCTGGGAATTACCAACATGCCAAACGAGGCCGATCGTGCAGGCCACATCCCCAACCCCTTGCCCGAAGGGGTTGAGAATAAACTTCAGCGCGATCCAAGCCTCGCGAATATCCTGACGACGTTTCCGGACCTGCTCATGCGCGAGTGCACGTCGGCCCGGACCAACACGGATCCGAACCGATCCATCGCCGAACTCTACGCCGATTGCGGCACCCCGGCGAAGGGCGGCGCCAGCGATTGGACCCTCAACCCGGCCACCGGCAAGCCCTGGCAAGAGTTGCGCTTGGGGAGGTCCGGCGGCCTGGCGCTTGACGGTGGGTTGATCGAATCCCTCCAGTGGGATTTTGCCTTTACGGGCGGCGAGAACGAATTGATGGCGATGATCCCCTACTGCGAAGACCTCGCCTATACCCAACGTCATATTTTCGATATCCAGGGTGATGCATTGGGGGCGGCCGGAGGGCGAGGAAAGTGGGGCTACAACCGCATTGACTGCTCACGCGGGCTTGCGGGCGAAACCCTCGGCAAGGAGCGCTGCAACTTCGTGACTCCGCAGTACTGCTCGATCGTTCAGGCTCTCTCAGGGATCGCCGGGCAAAAGCGCAACACCGTGCGCGCCGGCGGCAACGAGAATTTCGGCCGCAAGACCATGCAGTGGCAGTCCGGCAGTGAAATCTACCTTGGCTACAACCGGCGCAACGTGCTGGGCTTCTCGATGGATTTCGCCGAGGATGTGACGAAATCCAATTGGAGCATGGAGTTCACCTGGATCGAGGGAATTCCCTTCACGGATTCGGATTCCTACGACCTCGTCACCGAAGCCGATGATTTCAACCTGACGGTCTCGGTGGACAGGCCCACTTTTATCAATTTCCTAAATGCAAACCGGACCTTCTTCTTCAACAGCCAGTGGTTCTTTCAATACCGGAAGGGCTATCGCGATAGCTTCACGTCCAATGGCCCCTGGAACGTGCTGGCGACGTTTGCGGTCTTTACCGGGTATTTTCAGGATCGGCTGAATCCCACGATTGTTTTCGTCTGGGACTTTGGTTCGAGTTCGGGAGGCTTTCTCCCCCAGATCAATTATCGCTTCTCGGAAAATTTCTCCATGACGGTGGGGGCCTCGGTTTTCATGGGCCAGCAGGGACTTGCCAATATGGGGGTGAACACGATTGGCCCCGCGTCACCGCGCTCGGGACCCAATGCGTATATGGATGGCACCACCCCGGGCCTTTCGGTGGTGCGCGATCGCGACGAAGTCTTCATGACCCTGCGCTACACGTTCTGAATCGGCGGCCTGGGGGCGCGCGAAGCACGACGGTGTTTCGCGGGCCAAGCGTTCAGTGTCCGCGGTCGAGGGCGCTCGTGGTGGTCATTCGCTTGATGGCCGACGGGCTGAAGGGCAGCGACTCCAGGCTGTGCGATTCGCGCAGCCAGCCTCCTCGACCCGCCAGCGCGTTGACGAAACTGGCGGCGACGGGTTCGAAGACCCGGTTGGGGCTGTTGCCTGGCCAACTCGGTTCGCTGGGTTGGTCTCCGCTAAAGCGGTGCACCAAGATCCCCACCTCGACCAGGCGATTCTTTCCGGCCCGGCTGATCCAATAGAGGGGCTGGAGCGTTTGGTAGTCGATGTAGACGGTGAGGCTACGAATGGTCTCCGAGCTTTGAAGGAGCATTCCCTCGATGACCACCGCCCGGCGGACATCCCAACGGTCGGCGGCTACCGAGAGGCCGCTGGTTCCGTAGTTGCGGCCCTGGAGGGTCGGCCATCCCAACTGCCGCCCGTTGAGCGGGGCGATCACGGTCTGCTCTCCGCGGATTCGCCAGCGGTAGGCGTTGGGTCGCAAGTAGAGTCCCGTGAGCCCGGCGCGCGCGTTTTCGCTGACCGCGAGTGAGGGCCCGGCGCCCGGCTGGATCGAACCGCCCCCGCTGAGTGCCATACCGCCCCCGCCCTGGCTCTGGTCCGCCACGGAATATCGCGGCATAAAGGCGCCATCCACCCAGGGCGTTCCCGAGCGCCGGGTCTTGCGCAGGCTGGGGATATAGACGAAGACGTCGTCGGGTTTTCGCCAGTCCTGTTCGCTGGCGGGCGAGCGAAACTGTCGCCAAGCGAGTTCCCGGGCGCCAAAGGGCGAGGTGAAACGTCCGCCGGCGGCCCACAAGAGGTTCTTGGTTTCCGGGGAGCGGTAGTCGCTGGCGACCAGATCGGCGCGGCCCGTCGCCTGGAAGGCGAAGAACTCGCCTTCGTAGCGCATCACGGAACCCATCCGATTCGGAAAGTCGGTGATGCGAAAGCGCCCGCGATAGCCCGCCCCGCGAAAACGTTTTTCGAGATTCCAGGCCCAGCGGGTGGCCGCCATGGGGTCTTCGGGGTCGATGGAGGCTTGGGGGAAGGGAATTCCCGCGACGTAGTTCTCGAGGTTTCCCTTTTCGTCGAGAGAAACGCCGCTGGCGTTCTTGTCGGTGGCCTCCTTGTAGAAAACCGGCATGGGATAGCGGCGGTGGCAGGGGCCGATCTCCATCAACATGCCCTCGAAGAAGAAGCTCTCGCGATAGCGCCAGATTTCCTTGGGGAGCAGGCTGCGCAGGGCCATCAGACCCTCTGCGCTGATCTGCATCCCTTCCTTGACGATGAGCGGTGTGGCGTCGGTGTCGGGCCGGCCATCGGGTCCGCGGGGCGAGATCGACGGGCACTCGCCTTCTTGGGGGGGGGCCGCCAACCCGGGGGGCGCGAGGGACAAAGTCGCCCACCCGAGCGCGAGGATCCCGAGCGGGATCGCCCATGCCGCGGGGGTTCTCAAGCTAGAGTTCGATCGATTCTTCGATCAGCATGACGGGAATGCCGTCTTCCACGGGGTAGAGAATTTTTCCATCTTCGCGAATGAGCCCCTCCTGGATCGCGGCGGAGACGGCGTCGCCTCCGCGATTGCGCAAGCTCCCGGATTCGACTTCTCCGTTCAATCGCGCGATCAATTCGGCTTCGGCCACGGCGACGGGTTGCCGTGTTTCCGGGCAAACCAGAATTTCGAGGAGCTCTTCACTGACAGGCATCGCGGATTCTCCTTGTTCGAGGCTAGCGCAGCATCGCCGACGGATAGTCGAGAATCCGGCGGGCGACGATGAGTTGATTGATTTGCTGAGTGCCTTCAAAGATGTCGTTGATTTTGGCGTCCCGAAACCACTTTTCCACCAGGATTTTGCGCGAGTAGCCCACCGGGCCCAGCAACTCGACGGCCTTCTGGCAAATTCGAGTGACCGCGAGCCCAGCCTTGGCTTTGGCTATGGAGGCCTCGAGATTGTTGGGCTTTCCTTTATTCATCATCCAGGCGGCCTTCCACGTCAGCAGCCGGGCCGCTTGCAGGTCGGCCTCCATTTCGATTACGTCGCGTTCGATCGCGGTGACTTCCCGGGGCGGCGTGTCGTAGCGGATTGAAACGCCTTGGCGCTCCAGTTCTTCCTTTAGAAAATCCAGCGAGGCCCGCCCGACGCCCACCGCCATGGCGGCCACGATGGGGCGGCTGGCATCAAAAGTCGCCATGGCGCCCTTGAAGCCCTTGTCCCCGGTTTTCTTGGACGATTTTTTCTGAACGTCGGGATTTCCGAGAAGATGATCTTTGGGCACGCGACAGTTCTCGAAGCGGAGCGAGGCGGTATCCGATGCGCGAATTCCCATCTTCTTCTCGCAGCCAATCAGCTCCATGCCCGGGGTATTGGCCGGAACAACAAAGGATTTGATTCCGCCTCGGCCCGCGCTCTTGTCCACCGTCGCCCAGACAACCGTAATGCCGCCGTCCACTGTGGCCGACTGCTGGCCCGCAGTGCAGAAAATTTTGTGTCCGTTCAGGATCCACTCTTCGGTTTCGGGATCAAAATCCGCCGTGGTCTCGATCGCCGAGGCATCGGAACCCGCCGAGGGCTCGGTGATCGCCATGGCGCCCCAGATCGGATGCCCCTCGGCCTGGAAGCGCGAGAGGAAGAGTTCCCGCTGCTCGGGCGTTCCCGCCGCACCCACCGCGGATCCCCCCAGCGCGGGGGTAGGCATGCGGAGATAGAGACCGCAATCCCCCCAGCAGATTTCCTCCGCCTGGATACAGACCGTGACGAACCCATCCGTGGGGAGGGCGATATCGATGGGCGCTCCTTTGCGCCCAATCTCCCACCAGTAGTTCACCCATTCGACGGGGAGAGCGTGCTCTTCTTCGTCGTATTTTCGCGAGATGGGGCGCATCTGTTCCAGCGCCATGGCGTTGTAGTGGGCAATCGAGATCTGACTGTTCTCGGTCAACTCGAATGAAATGGCCATGTCTTTCTCCTTGGGGTCGCCCGTGCGGACTTGCCCGCTCTAAACCAGGGTGAGGGCTTCGAAGCTGCTGATGAATCCCCCGGCGTTGCGGAGATACATTTCGGGCAGGTACTCGCGGATGAAACCGTGCCCGCCAAAAATTTGAACGGCATCGTCGGAAACTTTGAGCGCAACGCGTCGGGCCTGGCTATAGGCCAGAGCGGCGAGCCGCCCCGCAGGCTTTCCGTCATCCAGCGCGCAGGCCGCTTCCCAGGCGAGCAAGCGCGCTCCGTCGATCTCGATGGCCATGTCGGCGATTTTGAACGCGATGGCCTGGCGGGTCGCAATGGGAGCCCCAAAGGTCTCGCGCTCCTTCGCGTAGTCACGAGAAATCTCGAGCCCCGCACGGCTCATTCCCACCGCGCATGCGGCCAGCCCCACGCGCCCTCGGTCGATGATTTCGTCCATACCCGGCGCCTCGTCGCCCCCGAGTCGGGCGCTGGGGGCGACTTGAACCCCTGCGAACGCGACCTCGGCCAAGGGCAACCCGTGGGTGCCGAGATTCTTCTCGAGTTCGGCGGTAAGACCTTCGGCATCTCGAGAGACGAGGAAACCCTGGGTCGCTCCCTCGCTCTCGGCGAAAACGAGCAGGTCGTTCCCGCCCTCGATCCACGGCACCTGGCATTTGACGCCGTCGATTTGAAAGCCGTCGGCGTTGGACTTGGCCGTGGTCTGAGGCCTGTGCACGTCGGAATCGAAGCGCGGCTCCACGGCGGCGAGCGCGCCGGAGACGAAGCCGGGCCCGGTCAATGTGGGTAGAATTCTCGCGCGCTGTTCCTCGGTCCCCAGGCGCGCAACCGGCACCGCCAGCAGGGAAGGGGACAAGATGCCAAGAGCGGTGGAAAGATCCCCCCAGGCCAACTCTTCGGCAATCAGGCAACCGAGCATTGCGCTGGGTTCTCCGCCGCCTCCGTATTCTTCGGGTATGCCGTTGGCGACGAGACCGAGTTCGTGGGCACCGTTCAGGGCGGCGCCCGAGAGCGAAGCGCTCTCATCGGATTCTCGGGCAACGGGCCGAATTTCGTTCTCGGCGAATTGGTGCACGGTTTCGACGATGAGGGCTTGTTCCTCGCTGGGTTCAAAATCGATCATTCTAAACACGCTCCAAAATTGTGGCCGTCCCCATGCCGCCGCCGATACACATGGTGACGAGCCCGGTGGCCTGGTCGCGTCGCTCGAGTTCGTCGAGCAACGTTCCGATCAGCATGGCGCCTGTGGCGCCCAGGGGATGGCCCAGGGCGATGGCGCCACCATTCACATTGACGATGTCGTGGTTCATCCCAATATCGCGCATGGTCTTGAGGGGGACCGTAGCGAAGGCTTCATTGATTTCGATCAAGTCGATATCGCCGATGGCCATGCCCGCCTTGGCGAGGCAGCGTGCGGTGGCGGGGGTCGGTGCAGTGAGCATGATGATGGGCTCCGCGGCGGCCGTGGCGGTCTGCAGAATTCTCGCTCGGGGCTTGAGGCCATGCGCTTTCGCGTATTCCGGAGAGGCGATCAGTATGGCGCTGGCGCCATCGACGATGCCCGAAGAATTGGCCGCGGTGTGGACGTGCTTGATCGCCTCGATCTCCGGATACCGAGAGAGCGCCTTGGCGTCCATGGAGAGCGAGCCGCCCTTGTTCACATAGTCCCCCATGGCTTCGAAAGAGGAGGGCAATTTTCCGAGGCTTTCGACGGTCCCGCCGGGCCTGGGATGTTCGTCCACCGCCAAGGTTTGGTTGCCTTCATTGTCCTGGATGGGGACAAGGCTGTTGTCGAAGCGTCCCTCCTGCTGGGCGATGGCGCAGCGCCGCTGGCTTTCGGCCGCGTAGGCGTCGAGGTCTTCGCGGCTGAAACCTTCCCGGGTGGCGATCAGATCGGCCGAGATGCCTTGGGGCACCATGGGGTGAATTGCATTGAGGTGAGCGTTGTGGCCGTACATGCCCGATTTGTCGGCTCCCATGGGAACTCGGGACATGGATTCCACACCGCCGCCAACGACCAGATCCTGTTGGCCCGCCATGACCCCCATGGCGGCGAAGTTGACGGCCTGCTGCCCCGAGCCACAAAAGCGGTTGAGGGTGACTCCCGTGGCGCCGTCCTCGGGCCATCCGGCGTCGAGGACCGACATCCGTGCGATACACGCGCCCTGTTCGCCCACAGTCGAGACGCAGCCAGCGACCACGTCTTCGACGTCCCCCGGGTTAACGCCAGTTCGGGTCTCAAGCGCGTTGAGGCATTGAGCGAGAAGCCGTTGGGGGTGAACCCCGGATAGGCTGCCCGTATCCTTCTTTCCCCGACCGCGGGGTGTTCGCACCGCATCGATGATCCAGGCTTCGGGCATGGGTGTTCCTTTCGCTTTTTTTCGAGGGGATGAATGACTCGGCCGCCAAGGGGCCAACGGCTCGGGGCGCCCCTGGGCATCCCGCCTGGGCGGCCGGACTCTACCAACCTGGCTTCGGGGCCGCATTTCCTCGGGTGGCCGAGAGATCGGGGGGCGGGGTGCGCTTTTGCCGTGTCGGGAGGTCGGGTCCTGCAACCATTGGATGCGTTGGAGGTGGGCGGATCGCGTCGCAAAATGCGCCCTGCACCCGCTTGACGCAACGGCCCGGTCGTTGTAATCAAGCGTGCGTCGTCGCAGGGCTTTTCGGATTTTTCGGAGTTGCGTCGGAATCGATTCAATTGCGCGACCACCGACTTCGAAGGCGCGGGGCCCGGGGCCAAGCCCAGGGGACCTTAATTTCGCGCCGAGTTTCCCTCTGGGTCGGAGGGTCGCGAGTGAGCGTCTGCCAAAGTGCGAATTCCCGGTGTCTGGTCCGGGAACCGAGCGTGGCCGACTTGCAGGGACAACCCATCCGCGCATGAGCCTGATTCAAAAAAACACATTTCGCGCACTGCGGCCTTCTGCCGCTTTCTCTGTTGTTTCCAACGACTTGACTGTTTCCCCGCCGTTCGTTGGCGATCGAATTCGGTCGGGCCTGGGCTTGGCTGTGGCGTTTGTCCTCGCGATGGCATTCGGGCTGCTGCCGATCGCCTCTCTCGCGCGGGCCT
>DUCH01000540.1:8341-9693 GCA_012959865.1 Myxococcales bacterium
GCGGCTGGGCAGGCGGACGAAATCCATCCCCCCGCTGCGACCGGCGAATTGCGGGTGGCGGGGAGCGTTTGCGAGGCCCACGAACTGCGGCTACTCGCGACCGAAAACCCGACCATGATCATTGAGATTCCGCCGGAATTCGCGGGAAAGTGGCCTTCTCGGAACGCCTGCGAGAGTGCCCGGTTGGCCTGGGATCCCGAGGCCCCGGGGCCGATTCAGCCGATTCCCTTCAGTCACAAGCACCATGCGGGCGAGTTCGAGATCGACTGCCAGTATTGTCATTCGGGTACCGATCGGTCGCCCGCAGCGGGTGTTCCTTCGGTGGAAGTTTGCATGGGCTGCCATGCCCAATTCCCGGCGTCGTATGACGAAATCGAGGGAATTCGGATTCTGAAGCAGCACTGGGAGGAGCGACGGCCTATCGAGTGGGTCCAGATCCATCGGTTGCCCGAACACGTTCAATTTCGCCACAACCGGCACGTTCAGGCCGGCGTGGAATGCCAGCAATGCCATGGCCCAGTGGAGAAACTCGACAAACTCTATCTGGTGCCCGACGGACACTGGAAATACGGCGTGCCCGTCGCGAAAATGGAGATGGGGTGGTGCTTGAATTGCCACCGAGACAACGATGATCAAGCGTCGATTGACTGCACGCGATGCCACTATTGAAGTTCCAATCTTCAAGAACCAAACTCAAGAACCAAATTCAAGAACCAGATCCAAGACCCAATCTTCAAAATCTAATTTTCAAGATCCAATCTTCAAGGTCCAATTGCCCCGACTTTTCCCAGCGACTTCCAGGCCGAGGCCCGTGGATTGGATGATGCTGCGATTCAACGACTCAACGACAGCGGACGCCGGCGGGGTTTGAAGCGGCTCGGGCTGTCGAACGGAAGATACGAAATGGAAACCTGGAAATAGAAATGTCCGAACTCGATCGTCGCGATTTCCTGAAATTGGTGGGTGTGGGCGCGGGCGCCGCCGCCGCTGCCTGCGCGGAGCCGGTGGAAAAGCTGGTCCCTTACGTGGAGCAGCCCGAGTCCATCACTCCCGGCATCGCGGTCTGGTACGCCTCGACGTGCACCGAGTGCCCGGCGGCCTGCGGGCTTCATGTGAGAACCCGCGAGGGGCGCCCCGTCAAGCTTGAGGGCAACCCCGACCACCCGATCAACCAAGGCAAGCTCTGCGCCCGAGGTCAGGCGAGTCTCGGCCGAACCTATCTGCCGGATCGTTATGCCCAGCCCATGGTCGCCGGCGCGGATGGCATCCTCGAGGCCTCGACCTGGGACGACACGACTGCCCGGTTGGGCGCGAAATTGAAGTCGGCCCGGGGCCGAACGTGGATCCTGGGC
>DUCH01000541.1 GCA_012959865.1 Myxococcales bacterium
AAAATCCCGAAAGACCCCCTCGGGATCGGTGCTGTTGTGAAGAAGTGCCGCAATCACCACCGGCCTTTTGATTTCCTGAGCGAGCGTCTCCAGAAAGGGCACGGGTGTCGAGCTTCCTTTTGTTAACATGAAAACGCCTTTTCCTCTAGCGCCCAGAACACCCACCAGAGCCTTCAGTTCGTGCTCGGTCGCAAGTCGGGATGGCATCGGATTTCCATCGGCGCCATTGTGCGACGGAGAGGTAGAGGTCGAAAATCCCACGGCCCCGGCCGCCATTGCCTCATCTACCAGACATCGCATGGCCTCCACTTCGTCCTTGGTTGCACTGCGCAGCGATGCTTCGTCGCCGAGTACGTGCGTGCGGATCGAGGAATGACCGACGAAAGTACCCACATTAGGGCCCACCCCTTTTGCCTCAAGAAGTTCAAGGTAATCAGAAAACGACTCGAATTCCCAGTCAATACCCGCCTCCATCGCCTTTAAGGACATACCCTCGACACGGACCAGGTTGCGCATCGTCTTATCGCGATTCTCAGGCCTGCACGGTGCAATGGTAAATCCACAGTTTCCGATAAGCACCGTTGTAACGCCGTGGCCCGGTGATGGGGTAGCCATAGGATCCCAGGTAATCTGCGCATCGAAATGGGTATGACTGTCGATGATCCCCGGTGCGAGCACCAGACCATCGGCATCAATCTCAATCTTCGCAGTGCCAGCACATTCACCGACCTCGGCGATGCGCTCGCCCGAGACCCGGACGCTCCCAAGAAACGGTGGAGCGCCTGTCCCATCGACGATGAGAGCGTTCCGGATTAGAAGATCGGGTTTCATCCCGGCGGCGACACCGTAACGTGTGTCGGATCAACCGGGCCGGTGACGATTCCAGCCTGGCGAAAAACCTCAACCGTGACGGCGAGTTCTTCTGGGATAATCTCAACCTGGGAAGACCAACACCCCAATGCCTGGTAGGCGCCAATGGTGTCCGCCAGGATCTCGACCGGCACGCCGGGAAAGTAGGACAGCTCCGAAGCAGCGACTTCCTGTGGCGGAGCCTCGTTAACCCACTCCCGCGCCTGTCGAAAAGCGCGCATGAAGGCCCCGGCTGTCTCGCCCGCAAGCCACTCCGGCGTCGAGGCCAGACTGGAGAATGCACAAGCACCCACCCAATCGCCGACTCGACCGACTACGCAACCAATTCCGTCGGCCTGCAACTGCTGCGGTGCCGGGCCTTGCAGATGAATGTAGTCGCCCTGCCCTGCGCGAAACGCCGCAATCATATCGTCAGTCGATCCAGCATCGATCAGATTGAGCGTGTCATTGTCTACCCCTCCCTTTACGCAGGCATAGCGAAACATATGCAGCGGCTGTCCGCCATGGTCGACAATAACCTCCCGCCCTGCCAAGTGACTAAGCGCAAAGGCCGGCTCACGATGTCGCCCGACTAAAAGAAGCCGTCGGTCCGATTGATCTGGGCAAAGTGCAAAGCGGGCGGCATTTCACCGCGTTCGGCAAAAGCGAACGCTTGACTTGGCGCGGATTGCACCACATCGACCTCTCCCGCGGACAACGCTTTAATGGCTGAAACTCCAGGCTGTGCCACCGACGACTGACCGTCAAGACCTTCCCGCGTGAGAAACCCGCCCGAGAGTGTCGCGATGAG
>DUCH01000542.1 GCA_012959865.1 Myxococcales bacterium
GGTTGAGATGGAAGGGAGGCGATACCATCTCGTTGCCGGCAAGCTCAACCTCGCCGTGGGCAATCCAACCTTCAATCGGGGATAGGACATTCAAGCTGGGTTCTGGCATAACGTCCGAGCCTGGGCGTTGTGCCAGAAGACAGTTTGAGTCCTGTGGCGGGTTTCAGGCAACTACCGCTTTCTGCGCCCCGCCAACCCCACAAGCCCGATTCCGAGGAGGAGGGCTGTGGAGGGTTCGGGCACAACGCTGGCGACGCGAAAGCCCAACCTGGGCGCCATGAAGTCATCGATAGCGCCGGAGTCGAGCCAGGGCGAAGCACCGTCCCAGCTGAATCGGCTATACGCGATGGGCCAGGGGGCCACTTCTTGGAATGACATATCCCTGGCCCCGCGGTACACACCGAAGAGAACGCTTTCGTTCCACTCGCGAAGGTTACCTATCTGATCGAAAGTTCCGTTCGGACCGACCGAACCCGAATAGGTCCCAACCGGAGTGGGCGTTGCAGGTCCAAGGCCGTCACAATTGCAGGGCCCCGACAAGTCCGAGTAACTCGCGGAAACCGCATCGTAGTAGGCGGCCTTGTACCACTCGTCCTCACTGGTGAGGAAGACCGTGGCGCCGGAATTTCGATAGAACGGGGGTGCGACGGGCGACCACACCATCGAGTAGGCACCGTCCTCAGTGGTGGCGTTGGTCTGCAACCCGGTGGGTTGGCCGTTGTGGAGCCAGTTTGAGAAGCGCAGAGCCGAGTAAAAGGTGACGTAGTTGACCGGCCAACTTTCGCGACCGGGGACCGTGCTATAGGAGTAGCTCCCCGATGCCCCGCTGCGCGTGATGCCGCGATTGAACGAAGAGCCAGAATTGAGGGTCGTGCTGTAGAGTTCCCAGTTGTCGACAGATCCCACAGCATTCAGAAATTCCGTGTATTGGGCATTCGTGACCTCGTATTTAGAGATCCGATAGCTGTACCCCACGGAGCCAAACCCCGTGGTGTCCGCGGTATTCCCCGCGTCGCCCACGGTCACCCAATCGATGCTGACCGCGCTTGCCGATGGGGCCGCGAGCAGGGCGATTAGGCTCGCAGCCAAGAACAAACGTCGCATACTTCATTTCTCCTCTATTTGCATCACAACTAGCGATCATTCCGTGAATGAAAGACTGCTTGGGAGTCGTAACCGGGAGCCAAACTGGATCAGGGGGATAGGACATTCGGGGATAGGACATTCAAGCTGCCTTCTGGCACAACGTCCGAGCCTGGGCGTTATGTTAAATCCCTAGGGGATCCCGTGACGGGCGATCGAAGATCAGGAAGTGCTGCTGCTCGACGAAGTCGAAGTCGGCTATCAGCGTGTAGCCCGCCTGCTCGAGTTCGCTACGCATGACGCCTGCCTCGGTTGCGTGGCCCATGATGCGGTGGAAGAGCCCCTGGCTCTTGTACTCCAGGATCGCGATGCGCCCCCTCGGCCGCAGGTAGCGGGCGGCGCGCTCGAAGTAGGCGACTCGGCCTTCGATGTGATGGTAGGTATTGCTGGTGAAGATGAGATCGACGAGCTCCGGGATCTTCGGATCGTCGAAGTCGGCCAGCACCACCGACACATTGCTCGCGCCTCTCTCCCGCGCGATGCGTTCCAGCCGCTCAGTCATGTCTGCATCGACGTCGATGGCGTAGACGCGACCGTCCGGCCCGACCGTATTTGCGAGGCGGAAGGTGAAGTAGCCGCCCCCGGCGCCCAGATCGGCGATCGACTGCCCCGGAGCAATCGCGAGGGCCTCCATCACTCGATCAGGCTGCTGCCACTCGTCACGGTCGTCCGCCGCGTAGGCGCGGGCCTTCTGATCGGCCGTGCAGCCAGACAGTGCCAGCGCCGCAGTCAGCACCGCGACAACGAGAGAACCGTGATACCGGGGTTGCTGCATTGGTTCCTCCTTCTCGGGTGGGAGAATAGTCAATTCGAGGCGCGTTTCCGCTTACGGCTCCGGCCCAGGATGCCGGGCTGTGTTTTTACTCGGTGTAAATGAATCGGAGTTGGGCATGGGGGAGGGAGATGCGGAGCGGGCGGCTCGCTCAAGATTCGCTCGAACTATCGCTTCATTCCCGCAAAGTTTTGCAGGTACAAACGATCGAACGCGAACCTTGCGACGCATTCCAGGAAGTGACTTGATCCGATCGCATGTCGGCTTCCGACTGCAAGCGGGTGAAGATTACGAACCCGCGGGAACTACAACGGTCCCTCGCTGTAGCCAGCCATCCGCCGCAGACGAGGCATCGCCTCGATCGGCATGCGCGTAACGCGCACAACCAGCGCCTTCTAGGCGCCCGAAGGGAACTCCATGTTCAATACGACATTCGTGTTCAGTATCTGCCTAGCGATCGCCATGGTGGCCTCGCCACTTTCGGCTCAAGTCCTCCGCGTAGACAAGAACGCGCCACACACGAGTTCGGAGCTCGGCGACTCGTGGTCCAACGCGTACTTTGAACTAGCGGACGCCCTGAACGACATTCTCAATCAAGGTGTGGCTGCAAGCGAAGTGTGGGTGGCGAACGGAACCTATCAGCCGGCATACGACATCAACGGAGTCCCCTCCGGGCGCGAGAATACTTTTCCCCTTCCGCCAGGGTTGAAGCTCTATGGGGGGTTTCGAGGCTATCGAGCGGGCGGACCGGGCGAAGAGCAGTCGCTTGCGGACCGTGCGGGCTGGTTCCGCCGCACGCGATTGTCGGGCGATCTGAACGGAGACGATAAGCCAAATTTCGGGGATGTCCGTCATGTCGTCACGATGCTCTCGGGTAGCCACCCCGAGGAAACGCGCCTGGACGGATTCGTCGTCGAGTACAGCTTCGCCTTTGACTCCAACAATCCGAGCGAGAGCGACGGAGGCGGCATCAGGGCTGTCCAGGTCGAAGATATGGTTATCACGAATTGCACCATCAAGCACAACATCGCCCGCGAAGGTGGGGGTCTCTTCGTCTTGAACGGAAGCGCAAAGATCTCCCACTGCCTGTTCGAGAAGAATGGCGCAAGGGATCACGGCGGAGGGGCCCACCTGACAGGCCTCGAGACCAGCACGGACCCCGAGGACCCTCGTAATTCAGGCGTCTTCAACTCGACCTTCCGGAACAACGGTGTGAATCCACAGCAGAGCAACGACATGAACCCGGCCGCACCCGGAACCGGCGGCGCGCTCTACATCCGCAACCCCCTGGGCCCGCTCCATCTGGCGAATCTCGTGATCCACGACAGCAGCGCGAGCTACGGGGCCGGGGCCTTCGTGAACACTCGGCAGGCTCCGAGTTACTCGATCACGATCTGGAGCAACACGACGTTTGCCCACAACAAGGCTCAGGCGGTGGGCCCCATAGGAGGCCCCGGCTGGGGCACTGGGCCCGAGGGCGGTGCCATCTACTTCGACTCCGGGTCGAATACCCATGATGTCCGCAACACGATCGTCTGGAACAACAGTGCAATTGGCCCCAGTGCCGCTGGAATCGCTGTCGATCTGCTAGGTGCCCTGCCCATGGTGCGATTCTCCATCGTTCAGTCGACGGCGACAGCGAGTTGGGGGCCTGAGAATAAGAGCGGACCCCAGGCCGATCCCCAATTCGTATCGGCTTCGCGGCGAAACCTGCGATTGGCTCACGGCTCGCCAGCCACCGACCAGGGCGAGAACGCATCGATACCCGCGGACTGGGTCGACGTGGACGGAGATCTGAACACCGCCGAAACGCTTCCCTGGAGCCGAGGAAAGTACGAAATTCGGCGAAGCGACGATCCGAATGCCCAGGACCATCCCGGCTTTCCGCCGGGCGCGCCCCAGTACGCCCCGATCGTTGATATCGGCGCCCATGAGAGGATTCAGCCGATAACGCCAGGAGGGTATTAGAACTCAGCCGGGCCGCGCTGCAAGACCTTTTCGATGACTGGAATTTCTGGGATTACATCGAACTTCCGCTCGACGAGGCCCGATCGCGGCTCGGCATTCCACCCAAGACCGAGTTCGGCCCGGGCGAATTCCCAATTTCATCGAGCCGTCTACTGAGCGCCCTCTAGCTACCGGAAAGGCTCAATCTGGGTAAGATTTGCTGTCTCGGACATTTGCTGGAGAGTCAAGTACGGCGAAGAAACGATCGAGTCGTTTCGGTAAGGATTCAGGAATGAGGAGCAGGATGGGCGCAATAATCGATGTCGTTCTGCCGCGCAAGGTGACCAACGAATACCGGGGCGGTCCGGTTCCCTTCTATGGTTTCTGCCTGCTCTTTGCAGCCCAGATCTTCAGCAGCACGGTGCACTTGTTAAAAGCCGACAGTGGCGTCAACTCCATCGCAAGCATAATTGTCTTTCCATTCGAAGGCCCCGCCGACCCCAATAACATCATCTATATGTTCAGCGCCATTGGGGGGGTGAGCCAGATGATGTTCACCGTACTCTATGCCCTGGTTCTGTGGCGCTATCGCAGCCTGATCCCGTTGATGCTTGGCCTCATGCTGCTCGGAAGCCTCCTGGGTATCGTCGTCACCACATTGCATCCGTTGACCCCCGAGTATTTCGAATACACTCCGCCTGGGTTGGTAGGACGGCTACCAAAGCTGATCCTGCTTCCTACGCTTCTCTTGATGGCGATCTACAGATCGAAGAAAGAGATGGAGCCAAGCCCGTGATGATCGATGGGGATAGGACATTCAAGCTGGCTTCTGGCTTCGGGGATAGGACATTCAAGCTGGGTTCTGGCACAACGTCCGAGTAGAGACCATGAACGCTATTGCTGACAACCTTTATAAGCAGTTGCAGGATGCGGGAGCGTTCTCAGCCCAGTGAGCGAAAGTGGGTAGCGGCGAGCGGAATGTGCAGGGGCCCGCCCTCGAGTTCGGCCCACGCAGCGTACTCGCCCACGACCTCGAAACCGAGGTTCTTCTGGTACCAGCGCGCCGCTTCTTGGCGGTCGGGCACCAGGAGGTGCATATGGTCCAAGGTTCCCATCTTGAAATCACTCAAGAGAAACTCCAGGTCGCGTAACCCAGCGACATTGTGCAGCCCGCACCCTCTTGTTGCCAGGCCCCGTCACGGGATCCCCTAGGGATTTAACATAACGACCAGGCTCGGACGTTGTGCCAGAACCCAGCTCGGGGATAGTAATTTCAAGCTGCCTTTTTCGCAGAAGCCGCAGTGCTCCAGCAAAGAGACACCAGGGCAACCACCAGGGATAGTTTCCGCATCACACCCGCCTCCCAGCAGCCATGCCCACAAGTCCGAGGCGAAGAGGAGGGCGGTGGAGCGCTCACGTCCTGGGGCAATACGCCCCGCGCATTCGGGCTAGGGCGGTCCGAGCTCCGCGTCAAGGCATCGCAATTGCATAACCTTACTCAGGTACCCTCAATAAGTGAATTGGAGAGCCCATGAAGTCAAGCAACCCGTCAATCGAGACCAATGAGACACTCGCCTACACCTCTCTGAGGATCTCGAACGACCACGACCGACTCAATTCACTCTACACCTGCCTGATGCAAGAGATCGATGGCGGCCCCCCCCACGCGGCGCAGAACTGTTTTTTTCGGCTACGCGACATGTTGAACGGCCATTTCGACGTAGAGGATCGAATCCATTTTTCAGTCGTTCGAAGATTTCGCCCGGGGTTCGGGTCGCTTATCGAGGCACTGTCCAAGGAGCATTCGGATTTTCGGGCAGACATGGAAAAAATCCAACGCCTTCTTTCGGAGAATGATCTCAAGGAGAGCAAGCGGCTTCTCATGCGCTTTGCCGATCGCTTCCTCCTCCACGAATGCACCGAGGAGGCCCTCATCGCGGACCTCGATAAGACATTCTAGCTGGGTTCTGGCACAACGTCCGAGCCTGGGCGTTATGTTAAATCCCTATGGGATCCCGTGGCGGGGCATACGTACTGCTGTCAGCCTCCGACGCGTTCAAGAACCCGACGACGCGGGTCAACGAGATGTGGCAGACGGACTTCACGTACTTCCGGATCATCCACTGGGGTTGGTACTCCCTCTCAACCGTGCTGGACGACTACTCGCGCTACATCATCGCTTGGAAGCTCAGCCCAACGATGGGTGCAGGGGATGTAAAGGACACGCTCGACGACGCGATCGCGGTCACGGGCGTGGACCCAGTCGTAATCATTACGACCGACATCAGGTCTCCTCTCCAGAGGGCTGAAAATTCTAGGGATTTTCAATCTGGTCGAGTAGCCAGTTGTGCATCTGCCAGAGCTGGCTTTCCAGATGGGATCTTCGTCCCGGCCTGGCAACCTGGGACTGCGCGCCGGCCCAACAATACGCTCCGGCCACCATGTCCTGTTGGTGGACCGCGTCGAGCGTGGCGCGGACAATGTTCGCGAATTCCTCCGGCTCTGGAAACTGTTCGACGTTGGGATGGACGAGCGGGATATATCGAAGTCGATGCCTGTCAAAGGATTCCGGGATCAGCTGCAGGTAGGCGGTGTACTCCGGCATCGAGAAGAACATCGTGTAGGGGAAGATCGTGACCAGGGTGAGGCACGAGAGTTGTTGTTCCGACAACCCTGCGGGCGGCGTAAACGCGGTCGGTATCGGACTTCCGTCTGCGGTCGGGTTCCTGTAGATCGAATAGGGTCCCGCCGGGCTTTCGATATCCGACAGCGCTGCCGGCATGAATTCCTCGAGTAGATCCTGGTGCAGACCCAAATGGTGATAGGACTCGGAACCCACCTCGACGCTCATCTTCCAATTCCAGTTGCATTCGTACTCGAGGGGCTCGAGCATCTGTAGCCGATCGAGCTCATAGGCCTCGACCAGCGGCTGGAGCGTCGCGAGTTGGGGGGCGAGGGGCTCGGCTTCGGGGTCGAGATTCACGAAGATGAAACCGCCCCATAATTCGACTGCGAACTGCGGAAGACTCCAGCGCAACTTGTCGAAATCCTTCGCTTCCTCCATCCCGGGGGCGCCGATCATCTTTCCGTCGAGATCGAAGGACCAGAGATGGAAGGGGCATTGGAAGGATCGTCGATTGCCGCAGGACTCGGCCTTGATCGGAATCGGCGCCTCGGGATCGTGGCCGACGAGTAGCATCCATCGATGGGGGCAGACGTTCGAAAGCGCCCTAATGGTGCCGCCCTTGTCGCGCACGATAATCACCGGTTCGCCGAAGAGGTCGGTGGTGAAAGTAGTCGCCCGGGTTCGAGACCTGTTCGGCGCGGCCCACACCGAGCCAACTCCGCCGGAAGACGCGCTCCTTTTCGAGTTCGTAGAACGCGGGATCGGTGTAGCAACGGGCGGGAAGCCCGGAGGAGCGTTCGGGTTGTTCCCGGACAGCGGCGATTTCTTCGCGCGTCATGAGTTCGATCATGGAAATCCTCTCCTCGTTAATCCGCTTGGGCTGGGACCGAGCGGCCAATGCGTCGGGGAAGTGCGGCAGGAATCCGAGAATGAACCGATCGCGTTCCCCGGACAATGGGGGGGATCGGACAATAAATGGTCATTTTCGGCCAATCCTGATAATCTGAAGCCATGAACGGCCCGATCGTTCCGATCATCTACGCGAGAGAACTCGTCGACCTGCTCCAGAAGGAAGGCGTCCCGGTGCGGGAGGCCCTTCGCGGGACCGGAATTTCAGCCCGCCAGCTGCGGATGCCCGATGGACTGATCACGCATCCCCAGCAGCTTCGCGTGTACCAGAACGCCGTGGCCATCGCTTCCGAGCCGGGGCTGGGATTTCGTCTCGGTGCCCTATTCGAGCCCGGTCACCATGGTGTGCTCGGTCACGCGCTGCTCTGCGCAACGAGTGGTCGGGACGAACTCAGGATCGCCGCAAACTACGTTCGAATCCGCGGATTCCTGCTCGACTTCGAGCTTCGCGAAGAAGCCGACACCACCGTTCTGGTCGCACGCGAGTTCATCCCGCTCGGAGCGGTCCACATGATGGTGGTCGAGGAGTTGCTCGCGATGTTTTCGGGGCCCGGTTCGAGTCGAAGCTCCGAAGCGAGCGAAATTCGAATCGACTATCCGGCTCCGGCCCATCGTGCGCAATACGAGTCGCTCTTCGAGTGTCCGATCCGTTTCGGTGCCGACGCCCTCGAAATCCGGTTCCCCAATGCCCTTCTCGACGCCCCCAGAGAGATGTCGAACGCAGAGATGCTCCAGATCTGCGAAGAGCGTTGCCAAGCGATCCTCGAGCGGCTCGGCTCGGGCGGCCAGATGGCCGATCGCGTACGTAGCCAGATCCTCGCGATACGCGGTTTTCAACTCGATGCGGTGGCAGGCCGAATGGGTACGAGTCCGAGGACGCTCCGCAGAAGACTCCGAGAGGAGGGGACGAACTTTCGAGAGGTCGTCGGGGATGTGCGCAAGGGCCTGGCACTCGACTACCTCGAGACCTCCGATCTTCTGCTTGAAGAAATCGCCGCGCTCCTCGGCTACGAGGATGCTGCCAACTTCAATCGTGCCTTCCGCAGATGGGTCGGAAGATCGCCCGCCCGACATCGCCGGAAGTTTCGAGAAGACGTCGCAAGCTGAGCGTTCCTGGGCGAGAGCGCCGCGCGGTTCGCGATTCGAAAGGGCGAGGGGTTTGCCCTGGGCGCCCCGTGACGGGATTAAAGTCCTTGATTTGTCGCATATTATTGCAGGGCCCCTGATTGGCAATGTGTTGGCGGAGCAAGGAGCGAATGTACTTCACGTAGAAAACCCTACGGCAGAAAGAGTACCGTCGAATATTATTGATACCGGGTTTGGGAAAAGGTGTACCTATCTAGACCTGAATACCGAAGACGATCTAAATCAATTCTGGAAATTGCTTGAAGCAGCGGATGTCTACATCAGTAGCTATGCACCACATAGGCTCGAAGAAAAATTCGGCATCACCGAGGGCAAACTTTTATCTAAAAACCCAGACATTGTAATTTGTGCACACCAGGCATTTGGGCCGAGCGGCCCTTGGGAAAAACACCATGCGTGGGAAAACATTGCACAAGCAGCAATCGGCAGTTCTTTCGATCACGGAGATACTGAAAGGCCATACCTTTGCCCTTATGGTTTCCCGACGGATTACGGCACCGGCGTCATGGGAGCCAACGGCGTAGTCGCCGCGCTGATCAATAGAGCCACACTTGGCGGAGGACAAAAGGTGACTGTCTCCCTTGCAAGAACTGGCGTGTGGATTCAAGACCAAGGTATTGGCGAGCATCCGAATGTCGATGAAGTCATCAAATATGGCGTAGCCGCCGTTACAACGGGGCAAGAAAGTGACAATCAAATCGTTACCAAAACACATTATGGCGAAATCACACACCTAGCCCCCATTATTCAATATTCAGAAACACCGGCGTTCTGGGAGCATCCTGCGCCGATACTAGGAGAGCACTTTCCTGAGTGGTAAGACCTGGCCGGCCAGGTCTAAACTTCTACACATCAGGCAAGGTGGAGGGAGCGCCGTCGCGGGAGCACTAGCCCCCGTCACGGGCTCCCCTAGGGATTTAACATAACGCCCACACTCGGACGTTGTGCTGGAAGGCAGCTTGAATGTCCTATTCCCCTGCACCAAAGCATCAAAAAAACTCAGAAAAAATAAACTCTTATTTCACTTAGGTATGGTCGCGCCGAATTACATGGTTTTTTTAAAGTGATGCCGTAATAGCCACGGAGACATTAAGGATGATCACCCCAATTAGAAATACAGCAAGGGCATAGAGGTC
>DUCH01000543.1 GCA_012959865.1 Myxococcales bacterium
GCGTGCCGCCAGAGGGTGCCCTTGGGAAGTCCCGTTGTTCCACCCGTATACACAATATAGAGATCGTCGGGCGACCGCGGAGAAAACTCTCGCGATTCGGGCGAGTTCGCCAACGCGTTCTCGTATTCGGTTCCCGGGGCGGGAGAGTCGCCGTTGCTGGCATCTTGAAGAATCAGGTAGGTGTGCAGCGCGGGAAATTCGCCGGAGAGGGCGGCGACATTTTTTCCGAATCCACGCTCGTACACGAGGGCGGACATATCCGAGTTCTCCCAGAGATAGCGAAGCTCTGATCGGGTGTAGCGGTAATTGATATTGATTGTGGCGGCCCCGATTTTCCAGCACGCCAGCAAGACTTCGAGCCACTCGACTCGATTGAACGCATAGACGCCGACATGATCTCCCCGGTCGACGCCGCGCTCGAGCAGGTGATGGGCCAAGCGATTCGCCCGGCGGTCGAGTTGTTCACGAGTGATTTCTTTTCGGCCTGCGATCAGCGCAGTGGCGCCCGGGTCCGCATCGCACAGGCACTCGTAGAGATCCGCAAGCTGGAATTCCATCGCTGGCCATCCCTACTTTTGAGTGCCCTGAAGGTCTGAGTTTTCTTGACCGAGTCGGGTTCGACGTCAATCGTTGGCGAAAGCAGGAGCGACCTGTCGCATGATGTCGGCTGTTGTGATGACCTGGCCCGGTTCAAGTTGCGCCGGATTGCCGCCGACGCCCACCAGGGGGCTCAGGTCGACGCCTTCGGCCTGGGCGCGGAGCGCGCCCACGGTGCAGTTCTCTCTGGGAATATCCTTGAAGGGATCGAAGTTGAAGTGCTTCATGGCATTGAGATGGGTGATCTTGTCGATTTCATCGTCGGGAACGCCGTCCAAGCATCGGTTGAGAATTTCCGGCGCCTGGGGCCACGTGGTGTCGGAATGCGGGTAGTCGCATTCCCAGGTGATCATGTCGATGCCAATTTCGTGTCGGTTCTTCAGCCCGAACGCGTCGTCGATGAAACAGGTCACGACCTGCTCGCGGAACACGTCGCTGGGCAATTTGTCGCCGAAATCCTGATGGGTCCAAGCCTTGTGGTGCCGATACACGTAGTCCGCGCGCTCGAGGAAATAGGGTATCCAGCCGATCCCGCCCTCGGAGAGCGCAAACTTAATGTCTGGAAATTCTCGCAGGATATGCGACCAGAGCAGATCACCCGCAAAGTTCGCAAGGCTGAGCGGGGTGTTGGTGATCATCACGTCGATGGGTGCGTCTTGGGATGTAAAAAACATCCCAGTCCCCGATCCGATGTGAACCGCGACCAGGGTCCCTTCGTCCGAGCAGGCTTTCCAGAAGGGATCCCAATGCCGATCGTGCAGGCTGGGTTGGCCGATGCCCGTGGGATCCTGACTGAAACTCACGGTATGGCATCCCTTACGCGAAACCCGGCGTACTTCTTCGGCCATCAGTAGTGGATCCCAGACGGGCGGAAGGGAAAGCGGAATGAATCGCCCAGGATGGCTTCCGGCCCACTCGTCGATATGCCAGTCGTTGTAGGCCCGTACCAAAGCCAGGGCCAGTTCTTTGTCTTCGGCGCCCGCAAAGAGCGAACCCGAAAATTGTGGAAAGCTGGGGAAACACATTTGCGCGAGTACGCCATTGACGTTCATATCCCGGACCCGCTCGTCGACGTCGTAGCAACCCGGACGCATCTGGTCGTATGCCGTGGGCTCCATGCCATACTCTTCGGGGGTACGGCCCACCACGGCGTTGAGCCCGATATTCGGCAGTTGCCGATCGCCGAAGATCCACATTTCCGCCCCATTCTTCTTGCGAACGCTTCGGGGGGCTCGGTCCTTGTACTTGCTGGGCAAATGATTGTCAAAGACCGTGGGCGGTTCGACGACGTGGTCGTCGACGCTGATGAGGATCATGTCGTCGATCTGCATCTCGTTCTTCCTCTTTTTTCCGTCGAAGTGGGGGACAGGCGCTCGGGGTTTGGTCCCCGGTGACCTGTCTTGACCGTCCTCGGCACCCTAACTACGGCCCGGAAGGCTGTCCAGTTGCCGGATCCGGTGGGGACCCACGCGGACGAGACCGGATCCCGTCCCCTCGGGCATATTCGGGCTGACGGGCTCACCCGGGTCGCGGTATGTTTTCTGACGATATGTCAGAAACGAACCGCGGGCACTCCGCCGAGCCGTCCAGATCGGCCACGGGCCGCGCTGGCCCGGCCTCCGCATTGCCGGAGTCCCGCTATCCATTCACCCCCTACCCGAACGGCTGGTTCCGGGCCGCTTACTCGAGCGAACTGGCCGCAGGGGAGGTTCGCATCCTGAATTTCTTCGGACGCGAGTGGGTGCTCTACCGAACCGAGTCGGGCCAGGCCTGCCTCATCGATCCGCACTGCGTGCATCTGGGCGCGCATTTGGGGCATGGCGGCGAAGTCGTTGGTGAGAACATTCGTTGCCCCTTTCATCACTGGGAATTCGGCGTTGGTGGAAGCTGCACGAAAATTCCCTATGCCGGGCGCATCCCGTCCCGCGCGCAACTGGCCCATCACGAAGTCGTCGAAAGAAATGGATTGATCTTCTTCCATCACGACCGGGAGGGAGGGCCGCCGAGGTTTGAAATTCCCGAACTGTCCGAGATCGGTGATTCTGCTTGGACTGAACCGGAAATTATGCACTGGAAGGTTCGTGCTTCCTGGCTCGACATGAACGAAAACTGTGTGGATCAAGCTCATTTCAAATTCGTTCACGGGACGCTGACGATTCCTCCCACCACGGCACGTGCGGAGGGAAGTCTTCACATCGCCGAGTCGGTTTTTACCATGCGGATTCCCGGAGGAGAAGGCGAGACAAAATTGGTGACTCTCGATTACGGTCCCGGATTTCAGGTCGTTCGCATGACGGGATTGATCGATACCCTGATGCTGAATACCAGTACAGCCATTGACCAGGAAAATACAGATGTAAGTTTCGCCTACTCGGTCAAGTTCGACGGCGACCCCAAAAAAAAGAAGCTGGCCGAGTCCGTGGTCAGAGATCTCAAGCAACAATTCGAACACGACCGACCCATCTGGGAGAATAAAATCTGCTGGCCGCGACCCGTACTCTGCGAGGGAGACGGTCCCATCGCGCACTATCGAAAGTGGTATCAGCAATTCATTTGAGCGAGGGGTGAAGGATCCGCGCCAGCATCGTTGGCCAAGGCAAAATTTTGGAGAAGGTTCGGGTCCGAGCCCGATCCGTAGAGGGGAGAGGAAAAATGGAATACAAGATCATTGACTGCGATCAGCACGTCATTGAGCCGCCCGATCTCTGGAAGGACTACCTCCCCGAACGCTTTCGCGGACAGGCGCCCAAACTCGTCAAGGATGAAGATGGAGGCGATGCTTGGTTGTTGGGAAGCCATGTCGAATCCCTGGGCCTGGTGGCCGCGATGAACCAGACTCCCGAGACACTGAAGTGGACCGGGGTTCGCTATGAAGACCTCCACCCGGGCATTACCGAGCCCAAGGGCCGGCTTGAACTGATGGATCAAGATGGGATCTCTGCGGCGGTCTTCTTTCCCCCCCAGCGCACCATGATCTATTTCATGTTCGAAGAAGACAAGCAGTTTTCCTATGCAGGAATGCAGGCCTACAACAATTTCATCAGGGATTTTGCGAGCTTTGACCGGTCCCGACTCGGGGCCATTTGGCAGATGCCGGGCACCGGGATCGACGACGCGGTCGCCGAGTTGTACCGGGCGCGGGAGAACGACGCGGCGGGGGTGGGTCTCGCGACCTGGCCGAGCGGTGACTTTCTGATTTCCGAAGCAGACGACCAGTTCTGGTCGGTCGCCGAGGAGGTGGGGTTGCCGATTCATATCCACGTGGGCTTGACTCCGCCCCAGTACAAGACGCGCAAAGTGGCGGCCAAGAAGGGTGGGGCGGAACAGTTGGTTCTTTACTCAACCACCATGAGTCGAATGCCAACGCTCTTTGCCGAATTTATTTTTTACGGAGTCTTCGAGCGCTTTCCTCGCCTGTCCATCGTTGGCGGCGAGGTAGGGGCTGGCTGGGTTCCCTTCCTCAAGCAGGAATTGGATGATCGCTATCGGCGGAATCGTTATTGGTGCGATGTAAAGCTCAGCATGCTTCCGAGCGAGTATCTTGAACGCAATTGCAAGGTCGGAGTGGTGAGTGACCAATTCGGAGTTCAGAATTGCGATGCGGTGGGGGTAGATATGATGATGTGGTGCAGCGATTTTCCGCATCACATAACCGACTGGCCGCACTCCCGCTACTTGATCAACTCCATGGCCCAGGGGATCGACGAGGCCAAGAAGCGAAAGATATTTTGTGAGAACGCCGGCAAGCTCTATGGCTTCATGAAGTAGTTTTCGCTCGGCTCCGGCCTGGCCGGGCCGGGCGCCCGGGCTCGGCGAGAGGCAAGGCGAAATGTCTTACGAACTAAACCGAAGGCTGGTCCGACCCAGACAGCCACTCGAGACCTCGGCCGAAATTGATTCGGTGACCGCCGGAATTGTTCGTGGAGCGTTTGAGACGATCTGTTTCGAAACCGCCACTCACCTAGGCCGGGCAGCTTCGTCGGCGATCATCAACCAGTCCAATGAGCGCAACGCAAGCATCATCGACGCCCACGGGCGGCTCGCCGGACTCTCGGTGGGGATTCCCCAGCTTCTCTTTATCTCTCCCCTGGCGGTGCGTTGGGGCCTCGAACATTTCGAAGTCGACGATTGGGGACCGGGCGATGTTTTCGTGGGCAACGATCCCGATCACGGCGGCGGACACTTGCCCGACTACAACGTGTACGCGCCGTACTTTGACTCCGCGGGAGAATTGCTGGCCATCCAGGCCCTGCAGGCTCATCAAGGGGATACCGGGGGAAAGGATCCCGGAGGGTTCTCGGTGGACGCCACGGACATCTATCAGGAAGGCATGGTGATCCCTCGCCTCAAACTCGTTCATCGCGGCCAGCCTCGCCGCGACGCCCTGGAAATGCTGGTGCGAAACAACCGTTTTCCCTCGTTTTCCGGGGACATAGCCGCCATGGTGAGCGGCGCCCAGCGGGGCGCGCTCCTGCTCGGCGAATTGACGGAAAAATGGGGTGGGGACGTGGTGCGGGCGGCGATCAACTGGAATATCCGCGAAACCGAGCGGCGCTTTCGCGAAGAGGTCTCCCGCTGGCCCGATGGATGCTACGAGGCGGATGTCTGGATTGACCACGATACCGTGGGGAACGCGGATGTCCGGGTCCATGTGGCGTGCACCGTCGCCGGTGACGCGTTGACGGTTGACCTGACCGGGAGCGACGATCGGCCGGAATTGACCTGTGTCTGGAATACTTTTTCGAACAGCCGTGGCTACGCGATGGCCCAACTGGTCTCGATGGTGGATCCGTCGATTGTCAAGAACGAGGGTCTCTTCGACGCCGTGGAAATCATCCTGCCCGAGGGCACCATCGTTCAACCTCCCCCCAACAAGCCCGCAGCACTGGGGGCGTTTCATCCGGCTTGCGAAATCGGCGAGGCGATCTGTATCGCGCTTTCGGAAATTCTTCCCAAGCGCTCTTCGCCTCAAGTGTACAAATTGGGCATGCCCAACGCCGTGATCGGGGTCGACGCCAACGGGCAGATGTGGATGGACCAGGGCGTGGATGTGCGGGCCTCGGACGCTTCGGCCACCGAGGGGATCGATGGCTGGGGGGCAATGTGCAGCGGACTGGGCAATTTGGTTCTTGCACAGGCCGAAGATGCCGAGAGCCGTTTTCCCGTTCTCAATCTATCGAGAGAGATGACTACCGATACGGGCGGGGCGGGTCGCTGGCGAGGTCAGCCCGGCACCCGAAACGTCAAGCAGGTGCTCGAACCTACGACCGCTGTAGCCTGGATGGTGTCGAAGAAACATCCACTGCGAGGGCTCCGCGGCGGCGACGATGCCGGCCCCTATTCGAACTTCTTCGAAGTCGGCACCGAGAACGAGTACGAGATCGAAAATTCGATTCAGGCGCAGCTCCCCGCCAATGCGGTGATTGCGTACCAGTATGGGGGTGGCGCGGGTTTCGAAGATGCGTTCTTGCGGAATCCGGAAGCCGTGCGTGAGGACGTACTCGACGAATATGTGAGCGTCGATGGTGCAAGGAAGCGCTATGGAGTGGTGCTTCGGGGTAGCGTCGAGGCCTTTGATCTCGAGGTCGATCTCGAAGCAACCGAGCAGTTGCGTGCCACCCGGAAGCCGCGCTCTTGAGTTGTCGCATCGGAATTGACGTGGGAGGGACGTTCACCGATTTCGCGCTTCAAGAGGGCGATGAGGTCCTGCTTGAGAAGATATCGAGCACGCCCGAGGACAACTCGCTGGCCGTGATGGCGGGATTGGAGAAGCTCGCCCAGGCACGCGGCGTTTCCCTGGGCGAACTCTTGGCCGCCACCGAGGCCATCGTTCACGGCACGACGGTGGCCGACAATGCGCTGATCCAGATGAAGGGTCCGGTGACGGGCTTGCTGACCACCGAGGGATTTCGCGACGAACTGGAACTGCGCCGAGGCTACAAGGAGGACATTTGGGATGTGCGTCTCGAGCCGCCGCCGGCCATTGTGCCTCGCCGCCGGCGCTTGACGGTTCCCGAACGCATCCGCGCGGATGGTTCGATTCACACGCCCCTCGATGAGGCGGCTGCGCGTCGTGCCATCGAGCGCCTGGGGCGCCAGGGTGTCGAGTCGGTCGCAATCTCCCTGATTTTCGCCTTTGTCAATCCGGTTCATGAACGCAGACTGGCCGAACTCGTGCGAGAGATCTTGCCGGGGGTCGAAATCTCTCAGTCCCATCGGGTTCTGCCTCGGGCTCCCGAGTTTGAGCGGACGAGCACGACAGTCGTCAACGCGTTCGTGGGACCCGGGGTGAGCGGCTATCTGGATCGGCTTGGGGAGCGCCTTGCCGCCGCGGGTTACGACCGGGATGTGCTCGTCATGCAGTCGAGCGGAGGGGTGATGACCCGGGAATACCTCAGGGACATGCCTATCCGAACCCTCGCATCGGGGCCGGCCGGAGGCGTGATCGGCGGCGCCAGGGCCGGGGCAGAAAAATCGGCTTTGAACTTGCTCTGCGTCGACATGGGCGGGACGAGCTACGACGTCTCGATGGTGATCGGTGGCCAAGCGCCCGCATACTCGGGTTGGAATTGGCATCACCGGTACTTGGTGGCGGTCCCCATGATCCAGGTCGAAACCCTGGGGGCTGGGGGAGGTTCGCTCTGCCATTTCAATCACGGCGTTCTCGAAGTCGGACCCGAGAGCGCGGGCGCGGAGCCCGGCCCGGTCTGTTATGGCCGGGGAGGGGACCGGCCCACGGTGACCGATGCGATCCTTGTTCTCGGCTTGCTCTCGCCCGATTCCGAATTTGCCGGAGGGGCTTTCAATCTGAGCCGGGAGGGGGTCGATGAGGCTTTCGAAAAGCACGTGGCCGCGCCGTCGGGTCGCTCGGTGGAGGAAGCGGCCTTCGATTGCTGGCGCATCGTCAACGCCAACATGACCCAGGCGGTACGCCGGACCACCGCTGGCCGAGGCATCGATCCCCGGGCTCTCACCCTGCTCGCCTACGGGGGCAACGGGCCGGTTTTTGCCGCGATTCAAGCCGAGGAACTGGGCATCGGGCGCGTGCTGATCCCGCGTACTTCTCCGGCGTTCTCGGCGCTGGGGGGGCTGGCCGCCCAGCCGACCATCGACGAGGAGAGGTCTTATCTTGTGCCGGCCCATGAGGCTGATGTCGACCGACTGAGCGCGCTCTGGCAGGAACTCGAAATTCGCGCCTTGGACTTCTTTCTTGGCGCGGGCTTCGGTCGGGAAGATGTGGCGCGCGCCTATCAGATGAGTCTTCGTTATCCCGGGCAGAACTGGTCGTTGACCGTAGAAGTCGCCGAGGGCAAGAGTGATCTCGATCTTGAATTTCTCGACGAGGGTGCGTTGGAAAAAATCGTTCACCGCTTTCATGAATTGCACGAAGAAGAATACGGTTACAACCGCCAGAGCGAGAGCCCCGAGATTACAGGGGTGCGCTTGGTGAGTCGGTCGTCGGTTTCCGAACCCCATTTTGGGGGTGGGGTTGCCCGCCCGCCACGACGTCCCGCGCCTCACGGCCACCGCCGGGCGAACCTGGGCCGGGGGTTCGAGGAAACCAGTATCTACCGGGGCCCTGAACTGGTTCCCGGCGATTGCATTGCGGCACCCGGAATCATTGAAGAGACGTTTACCACCATCGTCGTCTATCCGGGCTGGGAGGCGCGGGTCGACGATGCCGGGGATTATCTCTTGGAACGAGCCCCCTGAAATCACTCCGGAAGCCCGAATTCGCCGACCGAGGGCCGAAGATCTTGCAAGAATTGAGGATTTCAGCTCAGCCCGTCTTGGCTTCCCGTGGTCGTTCTGCGAGTGTCCCCGTCTCGTTCAGCCCTTCAACCACTGGAGTCAAAGATGTCTCGCTCACGGGTGCTTTTGACCGGCGCATCGGGCAGCATGGGCCATGAAGCTTTTTTGGAATTGCGTCGGCGTCGCGATGCCTACGCGACGCGGTTGTTGCTGCGCCCTTCGAAGGTCAACAAGAAGATGTTCGCCCCCTATGCAGAGGAACCGTGGCTCGAGATCGTATGGGGTGATCTCACCAATTCCGAAGATGTAGACCGGGCGGTGGAGGGCGTTGATTTTGTTCTCCACCCGGCGGCGATGATTTCTCCCGCCGCCGATCGAAACCCGTCCCTCGCGCATGCCATCAACGTAGGCGGCACGCAGAACGTGGTGAATTCGATTTTGGCCCAGCCCGATGGCGCCGAGCGAATTCGTCTGGTGGGAGTGGGTTCGGTGGCCCAATATGGGGACCGATTGCCGCCACTGGAAATGATTCGGGTGGGCGACCCCTTGATTCCCAGTGTTCACGACTATTATGCGTTGACCAAGTGCGCAGCCGAGCGGTCGATCGTGGAATCGGGGATCAAACACTGGGCAAGCCTGCGGCAGACGTTCATTGTCCCTCCGCAGTTGTTGGGCCTGCTGGATCCGATTCTTTTTCATCAGCCCCTCGATCAAAGGATCGAACTGATCACGAGTCGCGATGCCGGATACGGATTGGTTCAATGCCTCAGTACCTCGGATGATTTCTGGGGGCGGATCTACAATATGTCCGGCGGTCCGAGTTGCCGGGTGGTCTACGAAGATTTTATCGCCAAGCAGTTCAGCTCGGCCGGGCTTGGCGACTACCGAAAAATTTTCGACCCGAACTGGTTCGCCTTGAAAAATTTCCACTGCGGATATTTCGCCGATAGCGGTGACCTCAACCATCATCTCGGTCATTTTCGCGACACCCTCGAGGATTGCTATGCCATGGTTGAGGAGGCGCTGGCGCCCTGGATGAAATTGAGCGCGCGATTGGCTCCGGCGCCGCTACTCAAGGTGATGGCTCGGCGCTGGGCGGAACCTCTCCAGTGGATCAAGGAGGACAACGCCGAGTACATCGACGCGTTCTTCGGATCCAGGGCCGCTTGGGAAGCGATTCCAAGCTGGGATCAACGGTGAATGCGGGCGGTGAATTTGGGAATTGTGTGCGCCGGGACT
>DUCH01000544.1 GCA_012959865.1 Myxococcales bacterium
TAGACGGGGTTGTACCAGCGGGCGACGTCTCCGGCGGCGACGACATCGGGCAGAGCGGTCGTTCCCGTGCCATCGCAGAGAATGCCGTCGGCGAGATCGAGGCCCGAGCCCTTGGCCCAACTGCAGGCTGGCTCCACGCCGATTCCCACCACCACAACGTCCGCTGGAATCAAACGTCCGTCATCGAGTTCGACTCCTTCAACTCGAGGGTCTCCAAGGAAAGCTTTCACACCCACGGCGCAGTGGATCTGAACGCCACGGTCGGCGAAGCGATCCCTCACCCACCCACCGAGCTTCTCACCGAGCCCACGGAGCAAAACCGTTGGAAGAGCCTCAACCACCGTGACTTCGAGCCCGCGCTCTCTCGCCGAAGCCGCGACTTCCATCCCGATAAATCCGGCGCCAATCACCAAGAGCCGGGACCCGGGTTGAAGATCCTCGCGGAGTGATCGAGCATCCGCGAGGCTGCGTAGCGTATGGATTCCCTCCAGGGGTGGCGCAAACGGCAGCCGGCGCGGGGTGCTTCCCGTCGCGATAAGCAGTCCCCCATACGCCAGTGCGCTTCCGTCAGAAAGTCGAACTTCTCGAACCCCGGCGTCCAGGGATTCGGCGGTGCTGCCGAGCCGCCACTCGACTCCCAACTCCTCGAACCCGTTTCGGCGGAGGGATAAGCGATCTTCTTCCCAGTCGGCTTTCAGGAATTGTTTGGAGAGTGGGGGGCGGTCGTACGGCATTTCAGATTCGCCGCAAATTGCGATAATTTCGCCCCTATGCCCTCGCTCGCGTAGCGCCTCAATGGCGCGGAGGCCAGCCAAAGAGCCTCCGACCACAACAATTCGCTCGGCGACCTTCATCACCACTCCGTGCCAAACTCTTGAAATTGATGTACGCGCTGTTCGCCGATCACGATCACTCTCGTCACGAATGTTCCCCGCCGCTTGCCCAGCATCGGGGACGACGCCTATAGTTTCACTCTAGTCGAATTGCATTCAGCTGGCACAAGATGTCCGCAGATGCCCGTCACACCGATTTTCCGCGAGTCACCGCCCCAGACCCCTTTAGAAACCACGCGAGGATCATCCATGGCTACTGCCGAATTCAACGCAGAAACGCGAAACCTGATCGATGGCCAGCTGGTTCCCGCCAGCAACGGAGGCCACTTCGACAATATCAACCCGGCTACCGAAGAGGTAATCGGTGTCGCGGCAGACGGCACCAAGGAGGACATGGAGAATGCGATCGCGGCCGCCCGCCGCGCATTCGACGAAACCGACTGGTCGACGGATCACAGCTTTCGAAAGCATTGTCTCGAACAGTTGAATCGAGCGCTTTCTGAGGCGCGGGAAGACCTCCGCCATATTGTGATCGCCGAAGCGGGCTCGCCGATCCTGATCACCTATCAGGTCCAGGTGGACAGCTATATCGACGCGATGCCCTACTGGTCAAATCTTGCAACAAGCTACACCTACGAGAGTCCCATGAGCGACATCGAATTCATGGGCAAGCCCCAGGGCAGGCTGATCCGTCGTGAGCCCATGGGCGTCGTCGGCGCCATCACGCCCTGGAATTTCCCGCTCTATCTCAATCTTGCGAAGATCGGCCCCGCCCTGGCCGCGGGCAATACCCTCGTTTTGAAGCCGGCACCCGACACCCCCTGGAGCGCGACCCACCTGGGCCGACTGGTCGTCGAGCATACCGATATTCCGGCGGGCGTCCTCAACATCGTGGCCTCTTCAGATCACGGCATCGGGGCCATGCTCTCGCGGGATCCGCGGGTTGACGTCGTCACTTTTACGGGTTCGACGGCCACCGGTCGCGCCGTAATGGAAGCGGCGGCGCCCACGGTCAAGAAGACCTTTCTCGAATTGGGCGGAAAATCGGCCACCATTATTCTGGACGATATCGATATCGATGCGGCGGCCCCCATGTCGGGCATCGCGGTCTGCACCCACGCGGGGCAAGGCTGCGCGATCCAGACCCGAACCCTACTTCCCCGGAATCGCTACGAGGAGGGCATCGAAAAAATCGCGGCGACCATGTCTACGATCAACTACGGCGACCCTCTCGATCCTGCCAATCTAATGGGTCCGCTGGTGAGCAAAAAACAGCAAGAGCGAGTGCTTGGGTACATCGAGAAGGGCAAGCAGGACGGCGCCCGTGTGGTGCTGGGAGGCGGAGTCCCGACTCATCTGAAGAAGGGGTATTTTATCGAGCCCACACTGCTCGCCGATGTCGATCCCGACTCGGTGGTCGCCCAGGAAGAAATTTTCGGGCCCGTGCTCTGCGTGATTCCCTACGAGGACGAAGCCGACGCAATCCGCATTGCAAACAATTCGATTTACGGGCTCTCCGGAGCGATTTGGTCGGGCAGTGTCGAACGCGCGCTTTCTGTGGCGCGGAAGATCCGAACGGGAACTCTGTCCATCAATGGTGCCCAGTGGTTCGACGTCGATACGCCCTTTGGAGGCTACGGACAGAGCGGGGTCGGCCGCGAGAACGGTGTTGCAGGGTTCGAGGAATATCTCGAAACCAAAATCGTGGCGATTCCTCGCTGAAGAAATTTTCTCGCGGCACCGAAAAAGGGCCGGACCCCTGGCAGCAACCCGCCTCAGTAGAGTTTCCCCCAGCCACCACCGGCTGAAACAGAAAGACTAGGGAGTAATAGTCATGCAGTTCTGGCAGTCCACCGCTTTCAACGATCCTCTTGAATTGCCCGAGATTGCCCGAGAGGCCGAAGCCGTAGGCTTCGATGGACTCATCGTTTCTGAGCACCTCATGGTACCGGCGGAATTCAAGCCCGGTTACCTCTACAGCGAAGATGGCCGCCCGCCCTTCGATGCCAACACGCCCTTTCCCGACCCGTGGGTCGCCCTGGCTACAATGGCCGCGGTAACCAGCCGAATTCGCTTCTGCACCCTGGTTCACATCCTTCCCCTCCACCATCCGGTAGAGGTCGCAAAATCCCTGGCGACCCTCGCTCTCTACAGCGACAACCGAATCCTCCTCGGCGCAGGGGCTGGCTGGATGAAGGAGGAATTCGATGTCATGGGCGTGGACTTCAAGACGCGAGGCAAGCGTTTCAACGAGATGATCGAAGTCATGCGCAAGCTCTGGCGGGGAGGCGATGTGGAACATCACGGCGATTTCTTCGACTTTGCCCCGATCTCCCAGAGCCCGGCGCCCACAAAGCCGATTCCCATCGCGATTGGAGGGGCGAGCAAGGCGGCGCTCAAACGCGCGGCCACCCTGGGCGACGGCTGGTGCGGAGCCGGGAATACCCCCGATGAGGCCGAGGAGATCCTTCGCACCCTGGCTGCATTTCGCACGGAAGCGGGGAGGCAGAACGAAGACTTCGAGGCCATCGTACCGCTGACGACCGAGCCGACCCCCGACACCCTGAAGCGAATATCGGATCTCGGTGCCACCGGGACTGTCAGCTACCCGTTCTCGTACACGGTTGGCCCCGACGCCTCCATGGAGCAGAAAATCGACGCCATGAAACAATTTGCCGAGTATGTCATCGAGCCGAACAAGAACGTCTAGCACGAGGGGCCCATGCCCCGCTGACCCCCTACTCCCTACCCCCTACCCCCTACCCCGGGCCCGCCCCCGGCCCCCTACCCCGCTGACTCGGCGACCAAATCAGCCAGCGGCAATACCCGAGTGACGGGCTGGGGATGAGTTTGCGCACGAATCCATCGCAGGCACATCGTGCCGCGTCGATGGGACGCCGTGTCGAGCCAATTGGGCAGGCCGGGGTCCTTGTGGGCGACGATCAGCCGCACAGTGCCATCGGCCGCCTGTACTGCGGCGTGGTGATTCAGATCGATGCGGTGATAGCGGTAGTCGAGAGACTCCATCCAGTGGTTGTTGAGCTGGAAATTCCAGTACTCGCATACCGGCGGCTTGACTTCGATCAGGAGAGCTTCGTCGGGACCCAACTCCCAGTATCCGTGGTAGTACTGGATGTGTGGATCTCCGTGCGCTGCCCGAGCGACCGCAGGGTCGAAAACCGGCAAGGCATTGAGCTCGCCCCTGAACCCTTCGGACCACTCGCAGAAAAGGTTGGCCGTCCCCCGCACATAGGCCGCGGCAGCCGCAAGACCCGAATCCAGAGCCAACGGGGTAAGGGGGGCGGGGGGACCGGATCCGCCGATGCGCTCGAGGTTCAGATCGGCGATCTGCTCCAGACGCCGATCCTGATAGGTTTGCCGAACGATCAGCGATGATGTGTCCCTCTCCATGGGGAGCCAGTTCTTGCCCGAGGCGGGGCGGCGGCAGCTCACCTGGATTTCAAAACGACCCTCGGAATCGATCTCAAGATCCGAAGCTTCGATGTAGCCCGTCTGACCTCTACGCTCATCCGAACCGTAGTTTCCCGCGTAGGTTCCCAAGCCCAGGTAGTAGACACTGCCCCGCTGACCACGAATCCGATATTCGTACTGGCCGCTGATGGCTGCGCTCTGATAATGGTTGTCTGGGTTGTCGGCTCCGATTTTGACGGTCTCGTGGGCGGGGCGTCTGAGTACGGGAGCCGCCGGGTCGGCAAACTCGATGTAGGATTCGAGGGCAACCCGAACTAGGCGGCTGATGTAGCGATATCCTTCGGCCCGATCGAAGGCATCTTGGGGAGAACCGGGCCTCGATACCGCGTCACCGGCCAGCTTGAGGGCGTCGCAAAAATCTGACCAGGCCCGGCCGTCCAACACTCGAGCTTCCGCTTCGGCTGCACCTTCGACTGCATCGGCCGTCGCGTCCATTGATGCTCCTCCTCCATAACCCAGTTCCGGGTCCGGCCTTCCCCAGTTCGGCCCGCCCGAGTTCGGGATCAGCCAGCGGTCGGGGTTGCGGCTCAGTCCAAAATACTGGCCGCCACGAGTTCCTCCAGATAGGGACCGTCCCACCATGAGAGCTGAAGTTGCTTGGCGCGGCGGAAGAACAGCTGAGCATCGTACTCGACCGTGAAGCCAACACCCCCAAAAACCTGAAGGCTCATCGCAGTCAAGTCGCGATAGGTCTGACAGGCAAAAAGTTTTGCCATCGGGGCGAGTCGCGCAATTTCCCGGCCTTGAGAGCATGCCCAGGCAGCTTCGTAGACAAGGGTGGTGCCCCCGGAAACCTGGGTCGCCGCATCGGCAAGGTAATGCGAGATCGACTGAAAGGCCGCCAGGGGTTTCTTGAACTGCTCGCGCTCGGAAGCGTACTCGCAGGTGATCTCCAGAGCTCTCTGGGCGCCGCCCATGGCTTGCGCAGCGGATAGGACGATCCCCCGGTGCATCACCTCGTTCCACGTCTGCCAGCCGCTTCCGGCTGCTCCGAGGCGACTGCTGGCCGGGACTCTCACGGCTTCCAGATCCACTTTGTACTGGGTATCCGAGGCCAGGGACCGCTGCTGCTCGACCACAACCCCATCGGCCTGGGGATCCACGAGGAAGAGATCGACCTCGGTGAGTCGTTCCCCGCTCCGCGCAAGGACAAGCAAGCGCGTGGCCGAACTCGCAAACAGACAGTGAAGCTCGGCGCGCAACTGGACACCCTGGGGCCCGTAGCCATTGTGCGGCTCGAGCCAAGCCGGAGAGATCACCACGTCCCCGGCGGCGATCCCAGGCAGCCATTCCCGTTTCTGCTGCTCACTTCCCGCCTCGAGGATGGCTCCGGCCGCAAGCACACAGCTGACGAAATGCGGACTGGGAGCCAGGCTCCGGCCAAACTCCTCGTAGACGATGGCCGCATCGAGCATGCTCATCCCGGAACCGCCGAATTCTTCGGGAATCAGAATGCCGAGGAGACCCACCTCGGCCAGGCGCTTCCATAGATCCAATGGGTAGCCCACGGGATCGTCTTCCAGCGCACGCACGATATCGATGGTGGAGTGCTCGCTGCACAGAGTGCGCACCATCGCGCGAAGTATTTCCTGCTCTTCGCTGAAGTCGAGATCCATGATGGCTCCTGTCTTTCACCCCTCGCCCGGGCGTCGGAGAGGCCCAGGCCCCACCTCTGGGTCATCGGCGATTTCAGGGTTTCCAGCGCTCATTCTTACGCTGCCAGGGATTGTCGTCTTCGCCAGCGGGCACAGCGATTCTCGCGGTGCAATCGGTCACGGCCCGGTCACCCACCGAGAGATTGACCGAGAGGTCGACCCACGAACAGCCGGTTTCGTCGCTGGAAACTTGATCCACTTTGCCGGTGAACGTCATGGTCTCACCGGGGTAAACCGAGTCCTTCATGCGGAATTTGATTCGGCCAAGCCGACCCTTCGGGCCGGTCCAGTCCGTCAGGTAGCGCTCAAACCACGCCGCCTGGTTTGGAGTATTGAGGAAAATGTCTTTCACCCCGTTGCGTACCTGGGCAAAATCTCGATCGTGGTGCATGGGCCTGAAGTCGCGGCTCGCCAGCGCGCCCAGTACCACTGTTGTTGCAGTCACTTCGTAGGAGAGGGACGGAATCGGCGATCCCTCCTCCACCTGATCAATAGTCAGCTGAGAATAATTTCCCGACATTCGATTCCCTTTCCTCTTCCCTAAGCGGATCGCTTGTAGCCAAAGCCGGTGTAGTGCTCGGCGCCGACGAATTCTTCATTCTGGTTGATATAACGCACTTCGATCTCCCAGAAGCGACCCGTACCCAACTTCGTAGTCTTCATGCCGCTGACTGTGTGGAGAATTTGGCTTGTCTTGAGCCTGTCCCCAGGGCGAACCGGCTCTCCGAAAACAATCGTGTTGTCACTCATGATCGCTTCGGGAAGACCCAGTACCTCTTTCAAGTCAAAATGCACCTGAAGCGGCTGGGCCTGCTTGGTGCGCCCCGGTGCCCAGAGGTGAGGTCGGAACCAGAGCGAAATCATCGTGGGCATCGCGATGGGGCCATCGGTGATCTCTTCGGCGACTTTGTCATCCCAGAAGATCGGGTTGCCGTTCTCGACCGAAGAGCAAGTCGTCCAGATATAACCCCGCTCGACGGGGAACTCGCCCTCCTCGTGATAGCGCTCCTTCCCGATCCAACCCTGAACCTCCTCGGGCAACTCGGTATTTGCTTCATCCACCATTCATTGCACTCCTCAATCGACTGCGCCCGTTCGGCGCAGTTCCTCAATCTCGTCTACGCCGTAGCCCACATCTTCGAGTAGCTTTTGGGCATCGCTCTCATTGGGCGAACGAACCTGCCAATTGGGCTGCTCGCGAATTCCGCCGGCAAGAATCGGAGCCACCTGGCGAAAGCACCCGTGCTCGGGGTCTTCCGCCTCCATAAAAACTCCGCGCTCAACAAAATGGGGGTCATCGACTAGTTCTGGAATCTCGTAGACCGGCGCCACGCAGGTATTCTTCGGAGCCAATTCGGCCACCCACTCGTCTCGGTTCCGCTCGAGGAACGCTTCGCGGAAAGCCAGCCTGATCTCGTCCTGACAGCTGTCATCCATCTGATGATCGGCCCATTGGTCAAGACCCAACAGCCCGCAGAGATTTCGGTAGAAATGCGGCTCGATCGCCCCCACCGATACCCACTTACCATCCTTGCAACGGTAGACGTCGTAGAAAGCGTATCGGCCCGTAAGGAGAACCTGACGCGGCCCGGCTACCTCACCGCTCGCCAGAAACTGATCGATGGAAAGCGACATGAGGGAAATCACGCCCTCGGCGGCCGCCACATCGAGATATTGAGCGTCCCCTCCGAGACTCCTTCGAACCAGTGCCGCCAGGATGGAAAGCACCGCGTGCATTCCACCTCCAGCGCTATCCGCCACCGTGGCTCCCGGGATTGGCGCGCCGCCGTCGGCCCGGGGTTCGCTACAGGCCAGATAACCCGCTACTCCGAGGTAATTGATGTCGTGCCCCGCCCAACCCGCCGCGGGCCCGTCCTGGCCGTACCCCGTGGTCGCGCAATAGACCACGTCGGGCTTGACTTTGCGAACCGTCTCAAACCCGATTCCCAGTCGGTCCACGACGCCGGGCCGATAGCTTTCTATCACCACGTCCGCCCGAGCGGCCAATTTCAAAAAGGCGGCCTTGCCGGCTTCAGCTTTCAGATCGATTCGAAGGCGCTCGAAGCCTCGCCCCGCGCCGTAACTGTGGAATGGCGGCCGAATTTGTTTGGCGCCCTTTTTGAGCGTGGGAGAAACCTGGATCACTCGGGCGCCATAATCGGCCAAGGTGCGCGCCGCGCGCGCCGCAGGCCCCACACTCGCCAGATTCAAGACGGTAATTCCCTGGAGTTGAGGGATCGCGGGGGGCATACGAAGGGGCTCTCCAAGCTTTGGGGTTCGCGGTCCGACGGTCTCCGGCCCATCCAACCGGGTTTGAGGCGATTCGTCTTGGGGGCTCGAAAGCCGCAAATTCGAACTCCTGGACCGATCTCCGTGCAGGCCCCTTAAGGCTATACGATACGTAGCGTATTGTAAATGCAGGCCCACGTGCCCACGCAAAATACCGCCTAGGACGACCCGCGCACCCTCTTCCCACCGACCTCGAGGCCAAGGTCGCCACAGTGGACCCGCACCGTGCCCCAGGCCACCGCCTAAATCATCGGGGTCAAAAATTCTTCGGCAGCCCGAGTCCCCGGCGAGAAATGATGTTCTTCTGAATTTCCGAAGCGCCGCCCCCGATCGTGTCCACGACGGTATATCGGTATGAGCGTTCAAAGCGCCCATCCAAGGGCGCGTCTTCGACCCCGGGTTTCAGTTGCCCCGCTGGCCCCATGGCGTCGAGCGCTGAGTTCGCCAAGCGCTTGCCCGCCTCGTTCATGAACAACTTGTACATGGAGGACTCCACGGTGGGGATCCCCCCTTTGACCGCCCCGGCAATAACCTGGCGCTGGAGCATCCTTGCCACCTCGAGTTCGGTGGCAGCCTGGGCGACCTTGCTGCGCAAGCGGGGAGCCTGGCGAAGAGGCTCCCCGTCACATTCGGACTCCCGCACCCAGTCGCAGAAAGCCTCGACCTTCATTTCCAACGGACCAACAGGCATCATGGCGAAGCGTTCCAGATCCAGCGCCTCGCAAATGTATTTCCAACCTTGGTTGACCTCCCCAACCACGAAGTCATCGGGGACAAAGACATCGGTAAAAAAAACTTCGTTGGTCCGTTCGTCTCCGATTGTCCATGTGGCATGGATCTCCAAGCCCTCGTGATCCATCGGAATCAGGAAAACCGTGATTCCCTGGTGCTTGCTGCCCGGGTCCGTGCGCGCGCCCACCCAATACCAATCGGCAAAATGGGCGGAAGTCGTCCAGGTCTTATGACCATTGAGTACCCAGCCGCTCCGCTCTTCGTCGCGCAAGGCTTTGAGTTCCATGGCCGCCGCATCCGAACCGGCCTGGGGCTCGCTATAGCCGATAGCGAACTCAACCTCGGCGCGGATAATCTTCGGCAAAAAGTACTGCTTCAAATTCTCGTTGCCGTGTCGGATAATGGTCTTGCCGACGATGCCTACGCCCTTTCCGGGCTGGGGGGCCCCATAGCGCGAGAGCGTCTCAGTGAGAATGAAATCGTAGATTCCCGGCTTCTCGGCGCCGCCATATTCCGCCGGCCAAGACATCCCAAGCCACCCCCGCTCGGCCAAGCCGGCCATCAGCCCACGCTTGGCCGGTGTATC
>DUCH01000545.1:0-260 GCA_012959865.1 Myxococcales bacterium
CCGGCCTCTCGGGCCACGTGGTAGAAGCCCGACTTCCAGTGTTCTCGCCAGGCCCGGGAGCCCTCCGCGGGGATCACCAGGCCCCGGGGCGGGCCATTCTTGAGGGATTCGGCGAGTTGGGACACCAGGCCTTCGGGGCGGTCACGTCGCACGGCCACGCCGCCGAGCCTGCGCATGAAGGGCCCAAAGGGCCAGCGAAACAGCGACTGCTTGCCCACCCAGGCGATGCGCACCCGGTACATCCACGCAAAGCCGATCAG
>DUCH01000545.1:307-877 GCA_012959865.1 Myxococcales bacterium
GAGGTGTGGGGCGCCGCGACGATCACATAGCGCGACGCATCCTCGGGCGGGCCGCCTTCCGGCCGCCAGCCCCAAAGCCGAAAAACGAATTTCGCAAAGAGTCTCCGCACGCGGCGCAGTCTAGCCCATGCGAGGTTTGGGCGAATCGAGGATTTCCTCGTATGGAGGGGTAGAGATAATCCCGCGCCGGCCCCCAGGCGAAATCGACACGGCTGGATCAGGGGGCGGCCTGTGCCTGGGAGTAACGGCCGGCAGGGCCCAACGACAGCGATCCGGCGCATTGCCGGATCGCCGTCAGTGGGCCCTGCCTTCGATCCGGGGTTCGATCGAATTTTCGGCGCGCCCGATCCCAATACGCACGGCGAGAACGGGGCGAGCCGAGTTGCCATTCGTCCGACTCGAGCGGGGGACGCTCGAGAGGGTTTCGCCCGTGTTCCTGTTCGTGCGGATCGTGTGGTTCGTGTGGATCGTGCGGATGCGCACACCCACGCCGGTGGCCTTGGTCGTCGCTTCGGGGGGAACCGGTTGCGACGGTTGCCTTTGAGGCCATTGGGGCGCGAGGGCGCTGGC
>DUCH01000545.1:961-1626 GCA_012959865.1 Myxococcales bacterium
TCCGTGCGCGGTGGCCGAGCCTGCGGGGCCGAAAACTGCCATCCCATCCCCTTCCCAGGGTTTGTGTTGCCCAGGTGCCGGGATCGACACCCTTCCTCCTTGAAGTGGCCCCGGGAAGCAAAAAGTGGCAAGCCCGAGGCAAAATAAATGCGGTATATAGGCGCCGGGTGGGCAAAGAGTTCCGTAACTATTTAATTGTAAAGAGAGTTTTTGATTTCCGCTCCCACGAAAAAAAATCAATCTTCTCTCTATAATTCCACCTTTCTCCTCATGAAATGCCATCAGGGAAACCAAAACGGCTTTCTGGAAGGGGTTTTGAGCGGCGGCTTGTCGGGGTGATTTTCCCTGTCGGGACGGTTTTCAGGGGTGGTTTTCCGAGGCGGTTGTCAGGGACGGCTTTCACAGGCACGGGGCCGCCTCGCTGCAGGCCAGGGCCTCGGCGCTTTTGCCGTGCTGATTTTGTAGGGCTGGTTTTGGACGGAGTCGTTCGGGGCGCCGGTTGACTTCGGCGCCCCGAACGAATTCGGGGCACGGTGCGTGGGTCGCGCGGGTCAGAAGCAGGGATTGGCGAGGCCGCAGGTATCGGGGCCCGGTCCGGGGGCCGTGCCGACCATTCCGAGCGCCGCCGCGGCATCGTCGAAGCCCACGCCGCCGTCGCCATTGAG
>DUCH01000546.1:0-4692 GCA_012959865.1 Myxococcales bacterium
GCTGGAAGCGAGACTCTTGCGACCCCGCTCCACGCCGATTCGTTGCGCGTCCTCCGGCCTCTCCGTGTTCAGTTGTTGCGGATCGAGGCCCTGATTGTTCGCGATCACCTCAAACTCCTTGTCGATCATAGCCGGGCCTGGAAAGAAATGATTGAGATCAAGTTGATTATCGGTCAAATGTTTCAAGCACTTGAGAGCAGCTATTCAAGCACATTATAATCTCGGAATTCCGTCATTCATTCAAACTGTCGCTTTATCCCCCCGGTACTGCCTCGCGACCTCCGGAACCAATTCATCTCAATCGGAACGGCGTATCGACCGATAGGGGGGAGGGTGGGAAATTCCCTCACTGATGTGGCGGCCTCAACGAGTCCGCCCATCCGCTCTCAGTAGAACCACGGCCTGGAACTCATGGGGCCGGGAGATCAGGGGCACGAGTGGATCGAATTCTAGTCATTGATTCCGACGAAACAATTCGCGCCGAGTTGGAATTGGCCGCCAAGGGTTTCCCTAAGATCTTCCTCGATTTTACCCATGTAGCGACCGGGACCCAGGCCCTAGCGCGCCTCGAACTGACCGACTTCGACGTTGTGTTTTTCCAGCATGGGTTACTCGCGGATGACGAACCCGACATCATTCGAAAGATCTCAGAACGGCTGAGAGAAGGATGCGTCGTTCTAGTTGGGAAGCAGGAACGCGAGCTACTCGCATGCGAAGCCCAAGACCGCGGTGCTTTCGACTGCTTGTCCAGCCCTGTCCGGCCCGCGGAATTGCAGTTGCTTCTCAGCTGCATTCGCCAGCGGATCGCCCTGCTGCGAAAGCAGGCCCGGCTCGACCACCAAATCATGCAGATCCACGAGGACCGAACCATTGTCGCAGCCTCCGAAGCGATGATCGAGACTCTTGAACTATTGGAGCGCGCTGCCGACTCCGATGTCCCAGCTCTCCTGATCGGAGAAGTCGGAACACGCAAGCCCTTAATGGCCCAGACCATCCACACGCAGTCGTCGAGGCGAGGTGGACCATTCATCGAGGCCAAATGCGGTCAGTTCAAAGAATCCGAGATCAACCAGAAGCTCTTCGGAGCGCCGGCCGGCGCTTCCCAGGGGTGGCGAGGCTCCAACTGCGGGCTGATCGCCCTCGCCGACCGAGGAACCCTCTTTCTCGGCCAGGTGGAGAAATTGCCCATTGAACTCCAACGGGGGCTACTCCATGTGATCGAGGAGCGAGAACTTTGGAATGACCAAGAGTCCCTTCCCAGACACGTCGACGTCCGAGTGATCGCTGCCTCGTCGGAGGACCTCGCGACGGCTGTCTCCCAAGGACGCTTCGACTCAAAGCTCTACGAACGCCTACGCATGATGACAATCCCCCTGCCCTCGCTCAAGGACCGACGGAAGGACATCCCCCTTCTGGTCGACCAGTTCCTGGCCCACTTTCAGCGCAGCCTGGGGAAAAATATCGGCCCGCTCTCCTCCGAAGCTCTTGAGCGCCTATGCGATTATTCGTGGCCGGGCAACGTTCGAGAACTTCAGAATGCCATCGAGCGCGCGATTATTCTCGCCCAGGATGGGGGAATCACCCTTGCCCACCTGCCCCGGGGCATTGTCGAGGACTACCGCACCCAAGCCTCCGATTGCGGCGAGAACTTCGCACTCAAGCCGGCCCGAATCACGTTCGAGACCCAGCTCATCGTCCGGGCACTTCAAGCCACCGATGGCAACCGAACCCGGGCCGCAGCCCTCCTGGGCATCAGCCACAGGAGTCTTCTCTACAAGCTCAAGGCCTACTCGATCCGCGACTGACAGGAGCCAGGCGTCGCTCCGGGAGAGTCTCCCGGAGCCCCTTCCCAAAGACCGCTGCGCCAAAGCTCACTGCGGCTTCCTCGAGACCCTGAACGCGGACCTCCCTGCCGAACAAAGAGGCCCAGGCGTTTTACGAGCCCAAGTACTCGCTTCGAATCGCTCTCCAGCTTGCACCCTCGACCTCGAGCTTCTCAAGCCGGTAGCGGAAAGACCGAAAGCTGATTCCGAGCAATCTTGCCGCGTCCTTTTTGACGCCACCGGCGAGACGAAGCGCCTCGCCCAACAAGGTGCGCTCATATTCATCCAGCAGGGCCTCAAGCTTCACGCCCTCGGCGGGAATGACCTGGGCCGAGGCAAGGGGCCTTGTATCGAGGACGTTCGGAGGGAGCGCATCCATTTCAATTTCATTGGCTCGCGAGAGAGCAACCGCTCGCTCCACGATATTCTCGAGCTCTCGGACATTGCCCGGGTAGTCGTAGGCCATGAGTTTCTTCATGGCCTCCTCACTGACTGACTCCATCTTTCGGCCGACATCCGAGGAGATCTTTTTCAGGAAGTGGCGCATCAGCAGGGGAATGTCTTCCCGCCGCTCTCTCAGTGCAGGAAGTGAAATCTGGATCACGTTCAGGCGGTAGAAGAGATCGTTCCGAAAGTCACCCTGGGCCACAGCCAACTCGAGATCCCGGTTGCTGGCCGAGAGAAGCCTGACATCCACGCAGATATCCGAGGTTCCTCCAACTCGCCGAATGGTCTTTTCCTGAATGGCCCGAAGCAGTTTGACCTGCAAGCCCAGAGAGAGTTCCACGATTTCGTCCAGGAAGAGGGTCCCACCATGCGCTACTTCGAAGAGGCCCTTCTTCTCGTCCACCGCCCCCGTAAACGCCCCTTTCACATGGCCAAAGAGCTCACTTTCCAAAAGGTTCTCGGGAATGGCACCGCAATTCAGGGCCACGAATGGCATCGCGCAGCGCTCGCTCTGATCATGCAGCGCGCGGGCAACCAGTTCCTTGCCTGTGCCGCTCTCTCCCGCGATCAAAACGCTCGTCCGAGTGGCCGCGACCTGCGCAATCAGGTCGAAAACTTCCCGGATACCCCGACTATTTCCGATAATCGTGGGATGCCCGACATGTGATTTAAGCTGGCTCTTCAGGAGTTCATTCTCAACCGCAAGCTGCTTCTTCTCCAGCGCCTTTTCGACCACCAGCCGAATTTCATCGACTTTGAAAGGCTTGGTTATGTAGTCGTAGGCCCCTTCTCTCATCGCAGCGATTGCGCTGTCGGTACTCGCGTAGGCCGTTATAACCACCACAGCAGTATCCGGAGACAGCTCTCGTGCAGCGTCGAGAAGCTCAAGACCTCCTCTTCGAGGCATCTGCATATCCGTAATCACGATGTCAATATCATCGTTCTCGAGGCATACCTCGGCCTCATCCACTCCTGGAGCGGTAGTCACCTTATAACCTTCCCGCTGGAAGAAGATTTCAAGGAATTCGCGCATGCTCCGTTCGTCATCGACGACGAGGATATGTCCGTGATGGCTCATTCTATCTCTCCTGATCCTGGAAGCTGCAACCGAATGGTTGTACCGCCTTCCTGGCTTTCCACCCGAATGGAGCCTCCGTGCCCTTCGACCACCCTGTGAACGGTGGCTAGCCCCAGGCCCGTACCTTCAGCCTTGGTGGTAAAGAAAGGCTCGAAAATTTTCTCCTGATCTTCGGGCAGAATGCCCTCTCCGGAATCCGAAACCGCGATTTCCACGTCGGGGCAATCGCCCGGGTGCCGCGATTCGTCGTTCCATTCCGCTTTTCGGCCATCCGCGTGACAATCTTGAGCCACATTGGCCGTCACTGCGCTCACTTTTAGCCTCAGTAGACCGCCCTTGGGCATGGCATGCAGGCCATTGATGGCCAGATTCCAGAGAACCTGCTTGAGTTGGTCCCGATCGGCTAAAGCTCGGAGGTCATCCGGACCGGCGCACTCGAGTTCGACTCCTTCGGGCTTCGAAGCTTCAAGGAGTTCTCGCATTTCTTCCAGCAGGGCCCGAACGGGAACTGGCCCCAGAGCCGGTGGAGTGGGCCGGGAATACTGGAGAAACTGGCCAATCAGGGCATTAAGACGCTCGGTCTCCCGAAGAACAATATCCATCAATCGATCCGAATCCCCCTGGTCGGCCTCTGCGGTTCCTTGTCCCGCCTTGAGGATCTGGATCGAGCCGGAAATGGAGGCCAGCGGGTTGCGGATCTCGTGGGCCATTTTGGCCGCCATCTCCCCCACCGCCGCCATTCGCTCGGCGGTGCGCAACTCGCGCTCCATGGCCGCCACCGAAGTCACGTTCTGAAAGATCACAACGTGCCCCCGTTGACTACCGTCCTCCCCCTTGAGGATAGAAGCGGCCACCCCAAGAAAGAGATCCTCACCTCTCTCATTCCTGTAGCGAAGCCTGGAGCGGGAAACCCGACGCGAAGGCAATGGGCGACCAGACTGGGCCAGCACCCCCCCTGTGCCGGGAATCACGGCCTCAAGCACTCGACCCAGGACCGCGTCCGTGCTCAACCCCGTAATCTTTTCGGCTTCGGGATTGAAAGACGTAATCCGCCCATCCTCGTCGGTGGTGAGCAAACCGCTCATGATGCTCACGACAGTCCGCTGGTACAGTTCTCTCAGTTGGCCCAGGTCCGACGTTTTCTCATCAAGCGCCCTGCCCGTACGGCCCAGTTCCTTCGACAGGAAGCTCGCCAAAACAGCTACGAGAACAAATGCGCCGCTTCGTACGGTCCATGCCGCGGCCAATACAGAAAGCGAACCACGATCGTCGCCACTCCCGTAGTTTGCCAGTAGCCCAAAATGGACCGCGAATATGAGCGATCCGTAAGCCAGCACGCTCAGA
>DUCH01000546.1:4748-5055 GCA_012959865.1 Myxococcales bacterium
CGCCGGTCGTAGAGCATCGCTCCATAGATGGTGATGGTCAGGTAGAGAAAGGTGAAAAACGACTCGGGATCTCCCGAGAAGTAAACCAGCGATGTCACCATTGCCACGTCCATGGCGATCTGGCTAAACGGAAAGAGCGCCGACGAGTCCCCTTCGCGTCGCCACAGCGCGCTCGCAACAATACTCGCGAAGCCAAAGGCCACCGTCAGATAGAGACCTTCTCGAGCCGACAGGGGAAAGCCCTCCCCCGCCCAATCGAGGCCCAGCACGATGGCCAAGCTCAGCGCCCCCAGGGCGAATCGGGCCA
>DUCH01000546.1:5241-9474 GCA_012959865.1 Myxococcales bacterium
AAAATCGGCAGATACATGGCAATCAGAATGGTCCCAATCGACCCCCCCATGAAGACCATCATCAAGGGCTCAAGCATGGATGTCAGTGCCGCGACAGCCACATCCACTTCGTCGTCGTAGAAGTCAGCGACTTTGGTCAACATGATTTCCATGGAGCCGGTTTCTTCGCCCACCGCCACCATCTGAACCATCATGCCCGGAAAGACTTGGGAACTCTGCAACGGTTCGGCAATCGTCTTACCTTCCGAAATCGAAGCCCGAGTCGCTTGCAACTCCTCTTCAATGATCAGGTTCCCCGCTGTTCGAGCGACAATATCCAGCCCGTCCAAAATCGGGACACCGCTTGAGATCATCGTCCCCAGAGTGCGGGTAAAGCGAGCCACTGCCACCTTTTTGATAATATTTCCGAAGATCGGGAGCTTCAAAGCGAGCTTGTCGGTCTGGTAGTGAAACGCGGGAATTCGCTGCCGGGCCTGACCAAACCCGACATACAGAGCAATCAGCCCACCAGCAAGATATTGGATGTTCACCTGGAGCCACTCGCTCAGGCCAATGACCATCAGGGTCGGGCCTGGAAGGCTGCCGCCAAAATCCTCGAACATTTTCTGAAAAACGGGGATGACCTTGACCAACAAGAGCACGATGCAGGCAAGCGCAATCACCGAGATAGTCGCGGGATAGACCATCGCGCCCTTCAGTTGCTTGGTCAGCTTGTCCTGCTTTTCGAGTTGTACGGCGAGACGATTCAAAATCGTGTCCAGGATCCCGCCGACCTCACCCGCGGCAACAAGGTTCACGTAGAGGGAATCAAAGACCTTGGGATGTTTCCCCAGCGCCTCGGCAAACGTAGCTCCCGATTCAACGTCAGCCCGAACGGCATTGATCGTTCGTTTGAATGTGGAATTTTCCTGCTGATCACCCAGGATATGGAGGCACTGCACCAGGGGCAGACCCGCATCAATCATCACGGAAAACTGCCGAGTAAAGACCACAAGATCCTTCACCGTCACTTTGGGCTGAAGGAACGTAAATATTTCGCTGATATCCTTCGGCTTCTCTTTCAGCCGACTGGGGACAATGCCTTGGGAGCGGAGCTGCGCTGTGGCCATCTCCACAGTTTTTGCCTCCATCTCGCCTTTGCGAGTCCCGCCATCTCGAGCTTTCCCCGCCCAGACGAAAACTGCCATGGTCATCTACCCCCCGGCCGAATCGAAGCGGCCCCGTGATCTACTCGCTGCCTTCAATCGGCCGATCTACCGAAACTATTCAGCTGCCTACTTCCGGCCCGGGCTCGTTGCAGGCGCAAGTCCGGCAATCAATTTTTTAAGCTCTTCCACATCAGGGCTCCGCCCATATGCGTCATCGGCCGAGATCGCCCTCGACCCCACAAGCCCCGCGAGGGACTGGTTCATAGTCTGCATACCGAACTTTCCCTGGCCAAGTTGCATGGAAGAATAGAGCTGGTGAATCTTATCCTCACGAATGAGATTCCGGATTGCCGCATTCGGCACCATGACTTCCAGCGCCAACGCCCTGCCCTTCCCACTTGCTAAAGGAATAAGGCTCTGGGAAAGCACTCCTTCTAGCACAAAAGAGAGCTGCTGCCTGATTTGAGATTGCTGATAAGGCGGAAATACATCCACAATTCGGTTGATGGACTGAACCGCCGAGTTCGTATGCAGGGTCGCGAAAGCAAGATGCCCGGTCTCTGCAACGGTCAGGGCTGCCTCGATGGTTTCGAGGTCTCTCAGTTCACCGATAAGGCAAACATCCGGGTCTTGCCGAAGGATGTACTTCAACGCGGTCTTGAAACTACTCGTATCCGCCCCAATTTCGCGTTGGTTCACCACGCACGACTTGTGCCCGTGCAAATACTCAATGGGGTCTTCGATCGTAACGATATGCTCGCTCCGGTCTTGGTTAATCTGATCGACAATCGTCGCTAGGGTCGTGGACTTTCCGGAGCCAGTGGGCCCGGTCACCAAGATCAGGCCTCGAGGCTTCTTTGCCAATTCCCCAACCACCGGCGGCAGCCCCAACTCGTCAAAACTCATGATCTTGAACGGGATGGCGCGAAACGCACCAGCCACGTTGCCTCGCTGGACAAATACGTTGGCCCTGAACCGGGAGAGCTTCTGCACTCCGAAGGAGAGGTCAAGCTCGTTGTCCTCTTCGAACTTATGCTTCTGGGAGTCAGTCAGGACCGAGTAGCAGAGTTGCTTGGTCTCCTGAGGTGTCAGCGCCGCCATCTTGAGCGGGTGCAACTTGCCATCGATACGCAACTGTGGCGCTGTGCCGGTAGTAATATGAAGATCGCTTGCGCCTTTATCGATCATTGTTTTCAAGAGCTGATGCATATTTGCCATTTGATCACCGTCCTAGATTTTTCACAAAGCCTTCTCAGAAGTTGTCGGCGCTGGAAACACGATGCACCTCGCTCAGCGTCGTAGTCCCTTCGAGCAGCTTATTCAGCGCGCTCCGGCGAAGCGTAACCATCCCGCCCCGGATTGCCTCGCGCTTCAGTTCGGCAGTCGATGCTCCGTTGAGCACGAAATCCTTAATCTCTTCACTCAACACCATGACCTCATAAATCGCCACCCGCCCTTTGTAACCCGTATCCGAGCAGTTTGTGCAGCCGGCGCCTTTCATTGGCTGAAAGCCTGCAAGCTCATCGTCGGAGAGCCCCGAGGCGATAAGTTCGTCCTTTCCCAGATCAAGGTCCTTCTCCGAACATTCCGAGCAAATCCGGCGGGCCAGGCGCTGGGCGACAATACAATTCACCGCCGATGAAACCAGGAATGGTTCGATCCCCATATTCAGAAGGCGATTGACCGTAGACGGCGCATCGTTGGTATGCAGAGTCGACAAAACCATATGACCAGTCAGTGCAGCCTTGACACCGATCTCTGCCGTCTCGAAGTCGCGAATTTCGCCAACCATGATGATATCGGGATCCTGACGCAGAAAGGACCGCAGAGCCGCGGCAAAGTTGAGTCCGATATCCTCGTGCATCTGAACCTGGTTGATACCTTCGAGATTGAACTCCACCGGGTCTTCGGCCGTCGAGATATTCTCACCGACACCGTTCAACTCGGACAAGGCGGAATAGAGAGTCGTCGTCTTTCCCGAACCTGTAGGCCCGGTTACCAAAACCATTCCGAAAGGCTGATTGATGCTCTCCTTGAACTCCTTCAACTGGTCAGCCTCAAAGCCAAGCTTGGTCATATCGAGCTGAAGATTGCTCTTGTCCAGTAGGCGAAGGACGATTTTCTCCCCGAAAAGAGTAGGAAGCACGGAGACACGAAAATCCATCTCCTTGCCTCGGCCCATCTTGAGCTTGATTCGGCCGTCCTGGGGCAGGCGCCGCTCGGCAATGTCCAACTCCGACATGATCTTCAGCCGGGAGGTAATTGCATTGCGCAGCTTGATCGGAGGCTTCATCACCTCGTAGAGAATGCCATCGATTCTATAGCGAACACGGAAGCTCTTTTCGTAAGGCTCGATATGAATATCCGACGCTTCCTTCTTGATCGCATCGGTGAGAATCAGATTCACCAGTTTGACGACTGGAGCGTCTTCCGCCTCATTCGTCGCCAGGGTCGGGTCGAAATCGTCCTCTTCGGTAACGAAGTCAATGCCGGCGTCGTCGAAGCCCGCCATGACCTGGTTGAGAAGATCCTCCTGCTGATAATTCTCCTCGATGCAGCGCCGGATAGCCTCTTCCGAGGCCACCACCGGTTGAATGTTGTATCCAGTTAGGAACTTGATGTCGTCGAGAGCAAAGATATTGGAAGGGTCGGCCGTAGCGAGAATCAGCGTCGACCCCGCACGATTGATGGGCATCACGTTGTGCTTCTGGACGACTTCCCGGGGAATCAGCTGAGCGACTTCCGGCTCAATTTCGATCTGATCGAGATCCATAGAGGGGACGCCGTATTGCTTTGCGACAAAATCGGTCAACTCGCCCTCGTCAAGAAAGCCAAGTTGCGTAATCTGGGCCCCCAGGCGCTGACCCTTGACGGCCGCCTCGTCTCGAGCTTTTGATAGCTGGTCGGCGGAGATGAGATTCTCCTTAACCAGCAGCTGACCGATTCGCTCGTTCAAGAATGGCTTCCTTCGTTTTCACAACCCTGTGGTTTTCGATGGGGTAGGTGGTTTTCGATGGTTAGGTGTTGATCGATGGCTCAGGTGTTGATCGATGGCTCAGGTGTTGATCGATGAGGCAGCCGCGTT
>DUCH01000547.1 GCA_012959865.1 Myxococcales bacterium
CGTGCGCTGGGCGAGGACCGCCACCGCGAACAGACTGCGCCCCGCGGAAGCCCATTGGCCCTCCCGAACGCTCACCCAGACCGCCGCATAGCCCTGGGTCTCGGCCTGGGCGAGCCGATCCAGCCGGGCCTCGTCCCCCGCTCCATCCGCTCCCTCCGCCCCATCGCCGCCGCCGCCGCCTGCGAGAACGTCGATCACGCCGATCTTCATGGCGGACCGCCGATTCCGCTCGACTCTCTGACTTTTCCGACCTTTCTGACTTTTCCGACCTTTCCGACCTCTCGACCTTCCACGCTCTGACCTTCCCATCTTTCCGCTTTTGCGGTTTTTGCGGTTTTTGCGGCTTTACGACCGGATCGACTTCGCCGGCCCGATCCAGAGTTTCGCGCCCGACCCCCAAGCGCAATCCCGGTCGCGAAAGTACCATCGCGAGGCGCACTCTACGATGGGAGCCCCCGCATGCCGGTCCGCAGTAGCCTCGCCATGGTCCACACCGCCCCGCGCCAACTGGTCGCCCAGGAGATCGCCCTCCCGGACATTGGCCACGACGACGCTCTACTTCGCATCGAAGCCTGCGGGATCTGCGGCAGCGACTACGAACAATTCGAAGGCGTGTTGCGCAGCCCGATGCCGGCGATTCCGGGCCACGAACCCCTGGGCATCATCGAACGTATCGGCGACGGCGCCGCCGCGCGCTGGGGAGTCGACGTGGGCGACCGAATCGCCGTGGAGACCATGCTGGCCTGCCGCAACTGCGCAATCTGTCTGGCGGGTCGCTACCCCCTATGTCCCAAGCGGCGGATCTATTCCTACATCCCCCTGGCCGATGCCCCCGGGCTCTGGGGGGCATACTCGGAATTCATGTACCTGCACCCCAACAGCATCGTGCACAAAGTCGATCCCACCCTCGCCCCCGAACTCGCCGTCATGTTCAATCCCCTGGGCGCCGGCTTTCGCTGGGGGGTCGAGATGCCCGGCACCCAACCCGGAGACACCGTCGTCATCATGGGCCCGGGCCAACGCGGGCTGTCCTGTGTGCTCGCCTGCCGCGAAGCGGGCGCGGCAAAAATCATCGTCACCGGGTTGGCTGCGGATCACAAGAAACTCGAACTCGCCCGGCTCTTTGGCGCCCATCACACCATCGACGTAGACAACGAAGACGCCATTCGGCGAGTGCGCGAAATCACCGACGGCCGGGGGGCCGATGTGGTGGTGGATGTCTCGTCCTACGCCACCGAGCCCATCGTCCAGTCGCTGGATTTCGTGGCCTTTGGGGGCACCGTGATGCTCGCCGGCACCAAGGGCTTCAAGGCCGTGCCGAATTTCATCTCCGACAAAGTCGTGATGAAGGAAATCACCTTGCAGGGCGCCATCGGAGTCACCTCTTCGGGCTACGCCAACGCCATTCGGCTGATCGAATCGGGCAGCACGCCCATCGCGCAAATGCACACGCACCGCTTCGACCTGCGCGACGCCGAACTCGCCATCCGGACCCTGGCCCGGGAAATTCCCGACGAGGAGTCGATCCATTCCTGCCTGATCCCGGCGCCCTAGCCCAAATCTGGCTTCCACCCCGGCCCCCGGATACGGGCTTTTTCGGCTGACTCGGGGCGCGGCGA
>DUCH01000548.1:0-4672 GCA_012959865.1 Myxococcales bacterium
AGATAGCGATCCCGCCACTCCTTGGAGGCGTGAAGGTGGAGCATGATCGAATCCTGAAGGGAGTGGGTGCCGAGAGCCACCATGGCCGCCGAAGAGCGTCCGACGACTTCGTTGACAAACACGTAGTCGAGAAAGGGCATACCCTGGCCGCCGATTTCTTCGGGATGCCCCAGGGCCCAAAGGCCGGCCTCCTTGGCCTTGTCCATCAAATCCCGCATGGCCTGCCCCCGGGCGTCGCCGCGCACTTCGAGTTGGGCTTCCACGGGGTAGACGTGCTTTTCGATGAATTCCTGCACGCGTGCGCGAATTTCAAGGACGTGGGAGGGGATGGCAAAGTCCATGAGGGCTCCTGATGAGTCGAGTGGGGTGAAGCGGAGAAGCGGGCAGGCGAGGGTATTCGAGGGTCGGGCAGAAGAAAAGCCCGGCCATCGCCCGGATCAATTCCCGCCGAAGGATTCCCGGGCCGAGCAGTCGAATTGTAGCAGGGCGTATGCCAGAATAAGCCCCATGGCTGGCCCTTCAGACTCATCGCAAGACCCAGTGTCCGACGGCCGCGCCCTCCGCTCCGAACGCAGCCGAGAGGCCATCGTCGGGGCCATTCTGGAATTGGTGAAGGAGGGCGATCTTCAGCCCACCGCCGAGCGCGTGGCCGACCGCGCCAACGTGGGGATTCGAACGGTTTTTCGGCATTTCTCCGACATGGAGAGTCTCTACGTCGCTATGCGTGGGCGCTTGAGCGAGCAATTAGAACATTTTCTGGTGGTAAAACCGGCCATGGGAGGCTTGGGATCGCGAATCGATGCGTTCATCGAGGCCCGAACCGCCCTGTCTGAATGCATGCTGCCGTACCTGCGATCGACTCATCTCTTGCGCTGGCGGTCTGATTTTCTTCAAGCTCAGTACGCCCGGGACAATCGCGATCTGCGCAATCAACTGGTCGGATTCTTCCCCGAGTTGAAGAAGGCCCCAGCCGATCTGCTGGAAGCCATGGACTACGCAACGTCCTTGGAAGCTTGGGATCGCTTGCGCGATTTGCAGGGATTGAGCCGGGCAAGGGCGGCTGCGGTTCAGCGCCGGACCGTCGAAGCCCTCTTGGCCCAACTCAAGGGCTGAGAGTGGGGGTTCGGTGGCCGGGCCCGATGACGAGATACAAGCGAGGAGCCGAGACGTGTCGGACACAGATCAAATCGTAGTCAAGCCAGTGAGTAATGCGGTGGGCGCCGAGGTGGATGGCGTTGATCTTTCGAGTCCGCTGAGCCCCTCGGTGCTGAGTACGCTACAGACGGCTTTCGCCGCGCACGGCGTACTTTTTTTTCGCAACCAGTCCCTCACTCCCGAGCAGCACATCGCATTCGCCGAGTCCTGGGGGAGGGTCGTGGTCAATCGATTTTTCACACCGGTAGAGGACTACCCCCAGGTGGCCGAGGTGCGCAAGGAGCCCCATCAATCGATCAATATCGGGGGCGGCTGGCATACCGATCACTCCTATGATGAAGAGCCGGCCCTCGGCTCGATTCTCTGCGCGAAGGAATTGCCCGAGTCCGGGGGCGATACCCTTTTCGCGGGTATGGGGGCTGCCTACGAGGCGCTCTCTCCGGGTCTGAAGGAGACTTTGTCGGGGATGAAAGCCCTGCATTCGAGTCGCCACGTTTTCGGTGAGAAGGCGGATATGCCCGAAGATGTTCGTGACCGCCTGAAAAACGCCGAATCGGCTACCCAGGATACAGTGCACCCGGTGGTGATCACCCATCCGCTTTCCGGTCGGAAGTCTCTCTATGTGAATCCAGGCTTTACCCTGGGATTCGAGGGGTGGACGGCGGAGGAATCGCGTCCGCTGCTCGCGTATCTTTACGAACACGCCTCTCGGGAAGAGTTCACCTTCCGTTTTCGTTGGCAGCCCGGATCGGTGGCGTTCTGGGACAACCGCGCCACATGGCATTACGCGCTCAACGACTATGCGGGGCAGCGCCGACTCATGCACCGCATTACTCTCGACGGCGAAGCCTTGTCGGCTTGAAACGAGGAGATCGCCATTTCGGACTTACCGGATTCCGTTCCGCTCACTTGCGCCCCAAGTGCCAGTATCAGCGAGGCGATCGAGACTCGACGTTCCGTCCGAGAATTCGAAGACACGGCGGTCCCCGAAGCCGATCTGCGGGAAATTGTTTCCACCGCAACTCGCGCGGCATCGGGCGGCAACCTTCAGCCCTGGAGGCTCTATGTCTTGCAGGGGGACGCACTGGGCGAATTGGTCGACCGGGTCGCTGAGAAGTCGAAGCAAACGCCCTTCGGCGACGGACCCGAGTACGAAATCTATCCGGCTGAGCTCTCCGAGCCCTACTTCTCCCGGCGTGCCGAGGTCGGCTACGGAATGTATTCCTTGCTCGGAATCGACCGGGACGACGCCGCGGCTCGAGGCGCCCAAATGGCGAAGAATTTTCGCTTCTTTGGCGCGCCGGTGGGCATGATCCTGACCATCGACAAGCAGATGGGGGCTCCTCAGTTTTCCGACCTCGGTCTCTTCCTTGGGAACATCATGTTGCTCGCCCGGGAAAAAGGCCTGCACACATGTCCCCAGGAGGCCTGGTCGCTCTGGGGTCGAACGATTCGAGAAGTCCTGGATCTGCCCGAGAACGAACTCGTCTTCTGCGGGGTTGCGGTGGGGCACGCGTCGGTGGATGCGCCGATCAATCGACTTCGGACCTCGCGGGCGGCTTTGGATGAGGTGGCGGACTTTCGTGGTTTCTAAATCGGAAAAGCACGTGAAGGCCGAGCCCTCTGGCCGCCAGCCGGCAGGACGGGTGGACGCGGAAGAGGCCGCTGGCGCAAGCCGTGAGGCCCCAGGGATCGGCCGGGGCGTGACCCTTGTGGGAGTCGTCGGGACCATCGATCGGGGAGGCGGGGCCGAAAAAGCGTATTGGAATATTTCCAGCGGGCTGCGCGATCAGCTGGGCTTCGATCTAGTCCAGGTCAGCCAATTGCAACCCTCGGAGCCCCTTGCGGATGATCGCGAATCGCATGTTCTCCGTCCCGTCGGAAAGCGGGGCTTTCTTGGCCTCCAACAGGTTTTCGCGCTGCGCCGGGTGCTGCGCCGGGTGAAGCGTCCCGCGATTGTTCTGCCCTTTCAGCTGAATACAAATATTCTGACGACGGTGGCCAACGCCCTCTTGCCCGCAGAACTTCGCCTGGCGGTAGTGGTCAACGATCGCGCGAACATTCGAACGAAGACCACCCCCACCCTGGAGCGAGGCCTGGGTTGGGCGATTCGCGTTTTTCTGGTTCGGCTGATGGCGGCGTGGAGCTACCGCCGTGCCCGGATGATCGTCTGCAACTCCCAGGCGAATGCCGAGCAGGTTCGCGCGTTCGTCGGGGTTCCGAATTCCAAGGTGGTGGCCATCCCCAACCCCCTGGACGTTCGCGAAATCCAGCACCGATTTCCCGCCCGAGATCGTTCCTCCCTGGCCGATCCGTCGGCGCCGGTCATCGCGGGGCATGGGCGGCTTTTTTACGGCAAGGGCTGGGAGACGTTGATCCAGGCGCTGGCCCTGGTGCACCGAGAATTTCCCGGCGCCCGGCTTCGAATTTTGGGCCGGGGCGTCCAGCTTCCCGAACTCGAAGCCGTGGCGGAGGCGGCGGGGGTGCGCGGCCATTGCGATTTCGAGGGCTTCACCCCGGATCCGTTTCCGGCGCTCGAATCGGCCGACGTCTACGTTCTGGCTTCTCGCTCGGAAGGCATGCCCAACTCGCTCCTCGAGGCGATTGCCCTGGGGTTGCCCTGTGTCTCGACCGATTGTCCCACCGGGCCAGCGGAAATTCTCGGCCGCGACGAGACGATCGGTCGCTTGGTTCCCGTTGACGGAACAAACGAAATGGCCGCCGCGATCTTGGAATTGCTGAACAACGGGGAAACGCGAAATTCCCTGGGCCAGGCGGCTCGTCGGCGAGCCGAGGATTTTCGACTCCAGGCGTGTCTGGACGCCTATGCTGAGGTTTTGGCCGACTGTATTCCGGGTGCGTCCGAGGGTTTGGGCGGGTGACGGATGAACTGCCGAAGGAAACTCGGCTCGGAGATCGGCTATAAAGTGATCGTTTACTGTTCAAGCGAGGAAAAATCAAATGACTGTCGAACTCACCATGCTCGTGTACAGCGTCGTCCTGACTTTTCTGATCATCAACGTGCCCGCCATCGGGGGTATTTTGCAGAATGGCCTGGCGACCCAGGCCGGTGCCCGCGACGGTCTCCCCGAGCCGACGGTGTTTATGAAGCGCGCCCGGCGGCTTCAGGACAACATGATCGAGAACATGGTGTTATTCGTCCCCCTTGTTCTTGCGGCCCAGGCGGCGGGCATCTCCAACGCCGAGACCGTCATGGGCGCGCAAATTTTCGTGGTGGCCCGGTTGCTTCACGCCTTGATTTACCTCGCCGGCATTCCTTGGCTTCGCCCCGTGGCCTGGGCGGGCGCCGTGGTGGGCATGGTCATGATCGGCTCAGCGTTGGTTTAGAAAAGCCCGCCGTGGCAGTGGGATCGGCCGGGGCGTTGCGGCGGGGATGAGCCTTTGAGCGCGGACAATCCAGGCAAATTTTGCTCGCCGGACGCCGAGTTGGCCACTCTCCTGGGGCAGTTGTCCGAGCACGCCGAGCATTCCCTCGAGGCGGCGGTGGCCCTGCCGC
>DUCH01000548.1:4768-7035 GCA_012959865.1 Myxococcales bacterium
CCGGCCGCTGGCGACTACCTCACGTTCAGCGTGGCGGACCAGCCCGTGGTGGCGATCCGCCAGGCGGACGAGAGTGTGAAGGTGTTCGCCAACGTGTGCCTGCACCGCTGCGCAAAATTGCTCGAGGGGACTGGCAATGCTCGGCGCATCGTTTGTCCTTATCACGCGTGGACGTACAAAGCCGACGGCCAACTCGCCGGCGCTCCCCACATGGAGGGGTCCCCTGGCTTCGGGCTCGATGGCCAGCGTCTCGCCGAGGTGCGAACCACTTTCTGGGAGGGATTTATCTATGTCACCCTATCCGAGCAGACCGCGCCCCTGGAGCCCCAGATCGAGGGGTTGAGCGAAGTGATTGGTCGCTATCGGCTCGCCGACTACGAGCCCGTGATGCTTGAAAACGAAATTTGGGAAACCAACTGGAAGTGCCTGGTGGAAAATTTCATGGATGCCTACCACGTCTTCAAGGTGCACCGAAAAACCTTCGACCCCGTCAACGAGAGCGTGCAGCGCACGACGATGCATGAAGGCGGCGATCGGTGGGCATACCACACCGTCGATGCGCCCAGCGACGATGCTCGGGCTCTCGCCCACCCGGAGAACACGTGGCTCCAGGGCGATTGGCGCCGGACGGTGACCTTGGCGGCCGTCTTTCCCACCCACACCATGCAAATCCAGCCCGACATGCTTTGGTATCTGTCGATTCAGCCCCGAGGCACCGACCGGGTAGCCGTGCGCTGGGCGGTTTCGATTCCCCGCGAAATTCTCGCAGACAGCGATCGCGGAGCGTTGGTGAAGCAGTGGAGCGAACTTCTGCGCGCGGTGAACGAAGAGGACAAGGAAATTCTGGGTCGAGTGGGTGAGGGCATGAGATCCACCTCGGCCTGCCAGGGTCGTCTCGCCTATCTCGAGCGCAATCTATGGGAGTTCGGCCAGTATTATTGTCGCCGCATGACTGGCTAGTTCCCTTCGCGCCGGCCCATGCCTCCGTCGAACCGGGCGAATGAATCCGGGGGCTACTGGATGCCGAGCAGTTCCACATCGAAGTGCAGGGTCGAGTTGGCCGGGATCTTGGGCGGCCGGCCGCGGGGCCCGTAGGCGATGGCGGGTGGGCACACGAGGCTGGCTTTTGCGCCCACCTTCATGAGCTGCAGCCCCTCGGTCCAGCACTTGATCACCCGGTTGACGGCGAAAGTGGCGGGCTGGCCCCGATTGACGCTGCTGTCGAAAACCGAGCCATCGGGGAAGGTGCCGTGGTAGTGGACGCGAACCGTATCGGTGGCGCTGGGCGACGGCCCGCTTCCCGCCTGGGTCATCGTCAGGATGAGACCCGAGGGCAGTTCGATGGTGGTCGCGGCGTTTGCGGGGGCGTTGGGCGCCGGGGCCGCGGCCTTTTCCGCCGGCGCTTGTGGCGTGGCCGGCGCGGATTTTTCACTCGAGCAGGCGAGGGTCAGCGCAAGAGCCAAGGCGACCGCCGGTGCGAGGGCAAGGGGTCGGATGAGGGCGAGAGAAAGAGACATCGGGCTCGCGAGCCCTCGGGAACCGCGTCGCGTGGTGAGCTTCTGCATGGCGAATAGATAGCAGAGTCAAGCGTTTGCGAGAGTCTGGATTCTTCTTTGAATGACGTCGGGCCGGCGATCCGAGCCCTGTTTGCTCTAATGACCCGTTTGGCTATTTTGGTCATTCGGTTCGGTTGACCCCGGCCCACCCGCACCCTCACCCCCCCCACCCCACAGCGAAGTGAAGGAGTTCCCCGATGGCGGCCGCCACACCCCTCCCCGAGTTCGATGTCCGCAGGCCGGTTGATCTCAACAAATCCGCTTTCCACGACCACAAATACGCCTGGTACGAATGGATGCGCGAAGAGGCCCCCGTCTGTACGGGCAAGATCAGCGTCATGAAGGTGACCCTGGTCTCGCGCTACGACGATTGCAAGATGGTGCTCAGCGACCCCCGCTTCGTGCGCAACCGGGGCACGGCCCGGGGCAAGGGATCGAGTCCGATGCCCTTTCCTCTGCCCAAGTCCATTGCCGCTCTGGCCAAGAGCATGATCATCCAAGACGATCCCGAGCACCGCCGTCTGCGCAGCCTCGTCAACAAGGGCTTCTCGCCCCGGGCCGTGGCAGCGCTGACCGATCGCGTGGCGGGCCTGGCCGATGAGATGCTCGATGGGTTGAGCCAGAAGCAAGGCCCCATCGATCTGCTGAGCGATTACGCGCGGCCCATTCCCATGCGGGTGATTGCCGACATGGTGGGCGTTTCCCGGGGCG
>DUCH01000548.1:7080-9054 GCA_012959865.1 Myxococcales bacterium
CTCACCGGCCTGAAGATGATCCGCACCCTGTTTTGGGATCTTCGCCGGGCCCAGCGCTTTGTGCGGGATCTCATCGCCCGCAAACGGGCCCAGCCCGGCGATGACATTCTCTCGGAGTTGATCGCAGCCGAGGAAGAGGGCCAGCGCCTGACCGAGGATGAACTGGTGGCGATGGTTTTTCTTTTGGTGATCGCTGGCTTCGAGACCACCCTGCATCTCATCACCAATGGCGCCCGCACGTTGATCGAGCATCCCGACCAACTGGAGCGCCTGCGTGCCGACCCGGAACTCTGGGGCTCAGCGGTGGAGGAGATCGTGCGCTATCGCGGCCCGATCCACGGCACGAAACTTCAGTATGCCGCCGAGGATGTCACTCTTCACGGCGAGACGATTTCCCGGGGTTCCCCCGTGATGCCCGTGCTGGGCGCAGCGAATCACGACCCCCGGGCCTTTGAGAAGCCCGAGGAATTCGACATTGCGCGCTCGCCCAATCACCACCTGGGCTTCGGGTTTGGCCCGCATTTCTGCTTGGGCCGCCAGCTTGCCCTGATGGAAACCCGGGTTGCCCTGGAGAAGATCTTTGCCCGGAATCCCGATCTGCGCCTGGCCGTGCCGGCCAGCGAAATCGAAATCGCCAAGATGCCGGGCTGGCACCGTCACGTCAGCTTGCCGGTGACCCTTGGCTAGGGGAGACGACGCGCCGAAGGATTTGGATTTCGAAGCCGTTGCGGCGGAGATCGATGGGTTTCTAAAACCCGAGCCCGAAGGCCCCCAGGCGCGCCGGCGCGAGCGTATCCTGAAGGCGGCGGGCGTGCTCTTCGCGGCCCACGGGTATCGAAAGACCAGCGTCGAAGACATTGCCGGGGCGGCGGGGGTCGCCAAGGGGACGGTCTATCTCTACTACAGCAACAAGGCCGAACTGCTGCTCCATGTCATCGCGCTACAAAAGCGGCAATACCTCGAGGGGATGGCGCCGGCCTTCGACCTCTCCATCGCGCCGGCCAAAAGGCTCCGGACGCTGATTCGCCTGGGGATTCAACTCGGCCATGAATTGCCCCTGATGAACCGGGCGGGTGCGGAGGATCACGAAATCGAGGCGGTGCTCCAGGAAGCCGATGCGGCCACCCTCGATGCCATCAATGGGATGCAGATCGAATACACCGTGCGTTTGCTCGATGCCGTAACGGGCCACCGCCAACCCCGAGCGGCCCTGGAAGCCCGGGCTCAGGTGCTCGTCGACCTGCTCTTCGCCGTGGTCAACGGGGGCCGGCAGGTTCGCCAGGGCATGCCCCTGGAGGCCTACGCGGCGGCGGTCGCCGAAATCATCGCGGGTGGCATCGCGGTCGGAATTGCGGATGGGATCACGGATGAGATTGTGGATCGGATCGCGGATGAAACCGACGCCGACGCACCTGCCGACGCGCCCGCCGCCGACGGAGCGGTTTGAACTCAGAGCGGTTTGAACGGAGCGGTTTGAACGGAGCGGTTTGAACAGTGCGGTTTGAACCGGAGCGGCCTGAGCGGGGCTAACCCCGTCCCTCAGCGGGTGATGGCGCTGAGCCCGGCGGCCACGGCTTCGACGATCTTGTCGGCGTCCATGCGGTTGAGGATCAGGGGTGGGCTGATCAGCAGGATATTGCAGCGGCCCGGGATCGTATTGCCGTTGCGTCCGAGGATGACGCCGTTCTCGAATGCGTTGGCGATGACTCCCGTCACGCCCGCTTCCCGAAGCGGCTCTTTGGAGGCCTTGTCCTCGACGAGTTCAACGGCATTGAGTAGCCCCACACCTCGGATATCGCCCACGTGGGGGTGCTCGCCGATGGTTTCTTGCAACTGCCCCCGGAGATATTCGCCCACGTCTCGGGCGTTGCCCGCGAGATCTTCTTCCAGGGTGATTTCCACGGCTTTTTGCGCCACGGCTGTGGCCACGGGGTGGCCGCCGAAGGTGTTGACCTGGCGAAAATGCGAAAGGTC
>DUCH01000548.1:9098-9372 GCA_012959865.1 Myxococcales bacterium
AAATTTCTTCTCGGGTCACGGTGGCGCCAATGGGCATGTAGCCACTGGCCAGACCCTTGGCGAAGGTAATGATGTCCGGCAGGGTGTCGAAGTGCAGGTGGCCAAAAAGGCTGCCTGTGCGGCCAAAACCCGAGACGACTTCGTCAAAGATCAACAGCACCCCGTAGCGGTCGCAAATTTCGCGCACGCGCGGCAGGTAGTTGGCCGGGGGAATCAGCACGCCGCCCCCGGAAATAATCGGTTCCATGATGACCGCAGCCACCGTGTCCGAGCC
>DUCH01000549.1 GCA_012959865.1 Myxococcales bacterium
GAGTCGGGCCTTCGGGAATGGCCTCGAGCATGAAATCGTCCACCCGCACAATGCGCGGCTGGTTGCCGTGGAAGATCGCCCCCTCGATCAGCCGCACCGCCGCGCCCCGGGTGCGCACGCTGATGGAACTCGCGAAATCCACCGGCTTGCGGACCTTGGTTTCGATTAGCTTGATCCCCATTTCCTGGGCCAGCCCCGGTGCGTTCACCATGTTGACGTTGGCCTGACTGCGCTCGAGCAACCCGCGCAGCACCGCGATGGTAATCGGCGCCACGTTGATCTCGGCGATATCGCCCGCGTATTCCACTTCGACCTGGTCGATGGCGCTGTCCACCAACTGACCCTGAAAGCGGCCGAGTTTCTCGCCGAGTTCCAGGTAGGGGCCCACCTCGGCCATCATCTCGGGAGAGATCGAAGGCACATTGATGGAGTTGCGCACGACACCCTCGAGCAGGAAATCGCGCACCTGCTCGGAAACCGCCACCGAGACGTTGACCTGGGCCTGCTCGGTGGAGGCGCCCAGATGCGGAGTGCAGATCACCCGGGGATGCCCCACCAGGGGATGGTCGGCCGGCGGCGGCTCCTCGACGAACACGTCCAAGCCCGCGCCACCCACCTGCCCCGAATCCAGCGCCGCGTAGAGATCGGCTTCGTCCACGATGCCGCCCCGGGCGGCGTTGATCACCAATACGCCGGGCTTGCATTTTGCAAACGCCGCGGCATTAAGAAGCCCCGTGGTGTCCTTGGTCTTCGGCACATGGACGGTGATGACGTCCGCGCGCGAGAGCAGCGCGTCCATTTCCACTTGCTCGACATCCATGCGCGCCGCCGCCTCGGCGGTGAGAAAGGGATCGGCCACGATCACCCGCATGCCCAGCCCCCGCGCGCGGCTCACCACGATGCGTCCAATATTGCCGGCGCCAACTACGCCCAGGGTGCGATTGAACAGTTCCGTGCCCTGGAATTTCTTCTTCTCCCACTTCCCGGCCTTCATGGAGGCGGTGGCTTGGGGGATATGCCGGGCCAGGGAAACCATCAGCGCCAGAGCGTGCTCGGCGGTGGTAATGTTGTTGCCCTCGGGCGTGTTCACCACCACGATGCCCCGGGCCGTGGCCGCCGCCACATCCACGTTGTCCACGCCGATGCCCGCGCGGCCGATCACCTTCAGCTTGTCGGCCCGAGCGATCACATCGGCGGTCACCTTGGTGCCGCTGCGAATCACCAAGCCATCGACGTCACCGATCAGTTCGAGCAGCTCGTCGGGGCTGGCCCCGGGACGCTCGATCACCTCGATGCCCGCTGCCTGTTTGAGTACCTCGACACCCTGGGGTGCGAGCGAATCCGATACGAGGACCTTGGTCAACTCGTTTCTCCTTGGGCCGTAGCCGTTCCTTCTTTCTTGCTTGCTTCTCCAATTTACCTTTGACCCACCCGCGCGAGATCGAGCCCAGAACCTGTTTTTCATCCGCGCGCGCGCCGCCCCAAGTCAACCGGCCCTCACCAGGGACATATTCATCACCTGGTTCCCACGTGCCTGCGAGCGGCCCAGGCGCCCGGAGGTGCCCATTCGCGCTGCCGCAGGAGCTAAGACCACGTGGTTGAAAGGAAAACTTGGAGCCAGTCCATGTTGCCGAAGGCCTGGGAGGGTGTCAACGCCCGGCGGCCGCAAGCGGCCCGCCGCCGCCGGGCGCGAATCCGACGAATATCGGCTCCGGGCGCTGTTCCGCCTGCCCGATCAAGCTAGTTTGGCACCCTGCACGGGGCCAAGCCCAGGGGCCTGCCCCGCCAGACGCCGAGGGTCGGCGCCGGGCGGCGCGCTCTGGGTCCGCGTTCCCGTGCCACGAGAGGTCTGCGCGCCCGTGGCCCATCTGCCCGACTCCCTCCGCATCGAACCCCGGGGCCCCCTGGACGCCCGGATTCGTGTGCCGGGCTCGAAAAGCATCACCAACCGGGCGCTGCTCATCGCCGCCCTAGCCGACGGCGAAACCACGTTATCCGGCCCCCTGGCCAGCGACGACACCGAAGTGATGCACAAATCCCTAACAGCCCTGGGCGCCCAATTCGATACCCGGGGCGATCCGTGGGCCGTGGTGGGCACCGGCGGCCGGCTCCGCCAACCCCTCGATGCGCTCTACGTCAAAAACTCGGGGACCACCGCGCGCTTCCTCACCGCAGCCGCGTGCCTCGCGCCCGGCCCGGTGGTGATCGACGGCAACCCGCGGATGCGCGAGCGACCCATCGTCCATCTCGTGGAAGCCCTGACGAGCCTCGGGGCGGATCTTTCCATCCAGGGCCAGGCCGGCTGCCCACCGGTGCGCGCCGCCGGCGGCGGCTTGCCGGGCGGCCCGGGCCTCATCGACGGCCGCCAATCCAGCCAGTTCACCTCGGCGGTTTTGCTCGCCGCCCCCTACGCGGAGCGCGACGTCGAACTCGCCTTTGTCGAGGGTGAACTCGTCTCGCGCCCCTACGTGGAGACCACGCTTTCCATCATGCGCGATTTCGGCGCCGATGTCGGCTGGGTCGAGAAAAGCGACGACGGCGAAGCGGGCGAACGCATTCGGGTGCGCGCCGGCGTTCGCTACCGGGCCCGGGCCTACGGGATCGAGCCCGACGCCTCTTCGGCCGCGTACCCGTTCTGTGCGGCGGCCATCGCGGGGGGGTCGGTGAGCGTCGACGGCATTCCGCCCAATACCCTCCAGGCCGATTTTCGCCTCTTGGGCCTGCTCGAACAAATGGGCTGCAGCGTGACCCGCCAGACCGATCGCGTCGGCGTGCGCGGCCCCGATGGCCCCCTGCGCAGCCTGGGCGAGGTCGACATGAACGCCTTCCCCGACGCGGCCCTCGCCTATGCGGTGTTGGCGCTTTTTGCCGACGGCCCCACGCGAATCAAGAACGTCTGGAATCTGCGCATCAAGGAAACCGATCGCCTGGCGGCCCTCGAGAAGGAACTTCGCAAACTCGGAGCCCGGGCCGACGCCGATCGCGACTCGCTCTACATCCAGCCGGGTCCGCTCCACGGCGCCGAGATCGACACCTACGACGATCACCGCATGGCCATGGCTTTTTCCCTGGCCGGTTTGCGGGTGCCGGGCGTGGTGATCCGCGACCCCGGCTGCGTGAGCAAGACCTGGCCCCGTTACTTTGACGTTTTCCGCAAGTTCTAGTCCGCCAGCCGCGCGCGTCGACAACGCCAACACCGCCCCGCATCGGGGTGAACCATTCCGAGCACAAGCGCAAGGACGGGTCCGAAACATGGCCAACGATCCCCAATCCAAAACTCCCGAGCCGGCCCAGATTTCGGGCAGCCGGGTCGAGGCCCGGGGGTTGGGCCGGCGCTTCGGTCCCCACGTCGCGCTGGACAACGTGAGCTTCGGCCTCGAGCCCGGCGAGAGTTTCGGCCTGCTGGGGGCCAACGGCGCGGGCAAAACCACGTTCATCCGTTTGCTCACGGGCTTCCTGGTTCCAAGCAGCGGCGATTTGACGGTGGACGGTCTCTCCCCCGCCCGGGATCCGCGCGCGGTCCAGGCGCGCATCGGCTACGTGCCCGAAACCCCGCGGCTGTACTCCGAACTCCGGGTACGCAATTTCCTGGGCTTTGCGGCGGGGCTTCGCGGGCTCCCGCGCGCCCGGCGCCGGGGCGCGGTGGCCGACGCTCTGGAACGGTTCCGGCTCGAATCGGTGGCCCATCGCCTGATCGGCCACCTCTCCAAGGGCTATCGCCAACGCGTCTCCCTCGCCCAGGCTTTCCTCCACGCCCCTTCCCTGCTCATCGTCGATGAGCCCACCAGCGGCCTAGACCCGCTCCAATCCCAGGAAATTCGCGAAGTCCTGGCCGGGCTCGCCGGGGAGGCGACGCTCTTGCTCTGCACCCACGATCTCGCCGAAGCCCGGGCGCTCACCACCCGCTGCGCGGTCCTGCGCCAGGGCGCTCTCGTGGCCCTGGGCGAAAGCGAAGCCCTGCTCGGCGGCGGCAACCCCATGGCGCTGTTTCACGGGGGCGATCCCGACCGCGAAGCCGACACGCCCCACGACCCGCCCCACGACCCGGGCGCGGCCGGGGAGGCGCGGGTTTCATGACGGCCCTGTGGGCGCTCATCCGCAAGGAATGCGCCGTCCTTTTCGCATCCCCCATCGCCTACGCGGTGCTCACCACGGTCACCGTGCTTACGTCCATTCTCTTCTTCGAGCACCTCCGCTTGTACAACCAACAACTCTTCCTCTATGCAAGCAGCAACATGGGGGGGTTCGATTCCGATTCGATTCCCGATTACATCAATCTACGCGACACGGTTTTCCTTCCGGTGATGGAGCAACTGGGTCTGACCCTGCTGCTCCCCATCCCCCTGGTGACTATGCGGGTCTTCGCGAGGGAGCGCGCCAACGGGACCGACGAACTGCTGCTCACCAGCGGGGTCTCTCCGGCACAGATCGTGGCCGCCAAATTTATCGTCACGTATGCGTTCGTGGTTCTCATGCTGGGTGTGAGCTTCATCTATCCGGCCAGCGCCATCGCCCGGGGCGGGATCGGGCTCGGTCACTTGCTCTCGGTCTTCACCGGGCTCGTTCTGCTCGGCGTCGGAATCGCCTCGGTGGGCCTGGTCTGCTCGGCGCTGACCCGCAGCCAGGTGCTCGCCGCCGCCACCACCGTCGGCTTCGCCTACCTCTTCTATGACTTCGGCTGGGCGTACGGTTTTCTCGGCCCCGTGGCGTCGGGGTTCTTCGACGGTCTCGCGCTGCACGGACATTTTGCGCGTTTCTCCGAAGGCCGGGTGGCGGTGATCGACCTGGTTTACTTCGTCGCCTTGGCGGTGGCGGCGGGGGGCTTGGTGCGCGCGGCCCTGGACTGGCGGAGATTGACCGGATGACCGGCGCCCTTGCCCTGATCGGAATCGTATTGGCGGCCTTCGGCTGGGCGAGCCAACAAGCGCTGGGCGAACTCACGCCCTTTGCCCTGGGCCAAGGGTTGGTCGGGGGCGCGGCCCTGGTCGCTTCGGCGCTCTCGGCCCTGATGCGCGCCGGACGCAACGCCCAACCCGCCCTACGCCGCCCCATGCTGGGCGTGTTGGGCCGCGCCGCTGGGGTCTGCGCCCTGGCGGTGGCCCTCTACGCGGCGGCCGGGCGCAGCGACCTCCGACTCGACTGGACCTTCGAGGGGCGTTACTCGCTCTCCGAGGCCAGCCTGGCCCTGCTCGCCCGGCTCCCCGAACCCCTGGTCCTGACCCTCTACAGCGCGACCGGCGACCCGCGCATCCGGCACACCCGGGCGCTCCTCGACGAATTCGCCCGCCACGGCGAGGTCGAAGTTCGCACCCGGGCGCTCGAGCAATTTCCCGAGGACGAAGACCGCTTCGGCATCGGGTCTTCGAATTCGGTGGTGGCGAGTCTCGGCACCCGCTGGGAGCTTGTCCAACGACCCGGCGAGGGCAGCCTCTACGAAGCCATTGCGGGTCTTGAAGGGCAACCCGAACGCATTCTCTACACCGCGGTGGGCGCCGGCGAAGGCGATCTCTGGCGCTCAGGTGCCGAGGGCTACTCGGGCTTGGGCGCCGCCTTGGCGACCGAGGGATACCGGGTGCGCCGGCTGCCCCTGGCGGTGGCCGACGCGATCCCCCCGGATGCCGCCGGGCTTCTTGTGGTGGCGCCCGAACGCCCATTGCCCGACGCCGCCCTTGGGGCCATCGAGCGCTTTGTCGACGGCGGCGGCGCTTTGGTGGTGTTCCTCGAACCCGGCCACAACAGCGGACTCGAGTCCGTGCTCGCCCGCTACGGGCTCGAATCTCCGGACCGCTGGGTGGTCGATCCCGCCTCAATCGCCCTGGAAGGTGAAACTCTGGGTCTCGCACCGGTGGCCTCGGCGTATTCCGACCACCCCTCCACCCACGGTCTCAATCCCAACCGCATGACCTTCTTCCGCGGGGCCCGGGCGTTCGCTCTCCACAAGGCGCGCCCGGACGACCGGCTCCGCGGCGTCGTGCACACCAGCGCCGATGCCTGGACGGACCCGTGGGCCGGCAATCTCGAACCCGGCGCCACCCCCATCCCCCCGCCCGACGCCCGCCCGGACTACCACGCCCTGGTGGCCGTGGCCGAGATCGAACGCGGCGCCGGCCGCGCGCGCATCGCCGCATTTGGCGACGCCGACCTGGCGAGCAACCGCTATCTGCGCGCGCTCTACAATCTCGACCTCGTGATCAATACCGTTCACTGGGCGCTGGCTCGCGAGCCCGCCATCGCGCTCCACCCCAAGAGCGGCGGGCGGCAACTGAACCAGTTCCCGGTTCCGCTGGAAAAGTCCCTGCAATCGCTCTACGGCGCCGGGCTGCTGATCCCCGAACTCCTGCTCATCGTTGGCGGGCTGGTCTGGCTTCGCCAACGCAACGCTTGAGGCGCGGCGCTGCCCGCAATGGCGCGAAAGAACCGCGTCTCTAACCGTGTCTTTTGTAGCGCCTTTTAACAGCGTCTTTAACAGCGACACCGACGGCGACTCCGGCACCGGCACCGGCACCGACGGATTTCCCCGACGTGCTGGCCGAGTCCGGCGGGCGGGTCAGTTCTCCGCCGGCTGCTGGGTGGCGATCGCAATGCCCTCGGCGCCGGCCTTCTGGGCCAGGTCGAGAATATTCACCGCCTGGCCGAGCAAGACCGACTGATCGCCCTTGAGAATCACCACTTTGTCCTCGGCCACCTCCAGCGCCGATGCGAGCGCGGCGGGGAGATCCGCCTCGGAGACAATTTTCGCGTTGACTTGGAGGCGACCGAGCGCGTCGATCGCCACGGTCACGCCTTCGGGCGGAGTCTCTTCGGCGACTTCTGCCGAGGGCAGATCGATGTTCTTGCCCTCATCGTGAACCGCCGTGGTGGTCACCATAAAGATAATCAGAAGCACGAGAAAGATGTCCGTCAGCGGGGTGACGTTGATCTCGGCAACGATGCCGTCGCTCTCGCCGTCGCCCCCGCCGTCGATCATCGAGGCGCCCATCAGGCCGCGCCCCCTGCGGGCTTGCCGCTGCTGTCGTGGCCGCTGATGTCGGGGTCGCTGATGTCGGGGTCGCGGGTGGCGCCGGACTCGACGAAGAGAATCGCCTGAACGAGGCGCTCGGCCGCCCGGGCATAGGTGGCGGTAATCGAGCCCACCCGGGTATTCAAATAGTTGTAAAGCACGAGGGCCACGATGGCGACCCCCAAACCCGCGGCTGTCGCAATCAGCGCCTCGGAAAGACTGGTGGCCACCACCGCAAAACCGCCACCGCCGCCTCCGGAAAGATCCGCAAACGCGCGAATGATTCCCACCACCGTGCCAAAGAGACCGACGAAGGGCGCAAGGGAACCCACCGTGCCGATGATCCAGATGCCCCGGCGCAGTTCGCTCCCCAACTCGGCGCGCAGGGTCCCGAGAATTCGGTCGTAATCGTCGACCGCGATATTCTGCCAGCGCAGGGCCTCGCGCATCATCGCGCCCACGGGCAAGTTGGATTTTTCGCACAGCGCCTGGGCGCCGTCGAGATCCCGGCTCACCAGGGTATCGATCACCCGGGTCGCCAGCGCGCGACTCTTGGCCTCGAGGCCACGAAACGTGCGCATGCGATCGAAGAACACGCCGAGCGTCAGGATGGACCCGATGGCCAGCGGAACGTTGGAGAGCCAGCCCATGATGAGCAGGTCGATCAAGTGGTCGGCGTTGAACATGAGCCCCCGGCTATTCTTCGAAGCGCTTTCTCAGCGTGGTTGTACGGAGTGGTTGTACGGAGTGGTTGTACGGCATGGTTGTACCGCGTGGTTCTAAGGGATGGTTGTACGGCGTGGTTGTACGGCGTGGTTCTAAGGGATGGTTGTACAGGATTGTTTTACAAGATTCTTTTAGACAGTTAGACGATTTTTCATGCGGAGTTCTTCTCGCGGAGTTCTTCTCGCGAAGTTCTTGTTGGAAGTTCTTGTTGGGAGTTCTTGTTGAAAGTTTTTTACCGAGTTCTTTTTTTCCGAATTCGTCTCGCCCGTTCTCGAAGCGTCCCCACGTTACCCAACGCACCCGGGCGTTGCATTCGGCTGGCGGCAGGGGCTCGGCCCCTTCGCTAGCTTGGCGGTCAGCGTAACCCGGAAGGCTCCCCCCACCGGCCGGCCGCAGCGGAGCGTCTGTCCTTGACACGGTCTCTCGTCATAGCGCCCCGGCGCATCTCGTCTAAACGGCCAGCCCTGGCCTTTGCGGGCGGGTTTCCGGCCGGTCTCGGCACCCGGGCCGCGGAGGGGACCCGGCACCCGGACTCGGGTGCGCGGCCGCGTTTCGGCCTGGCCGAACCCTCGGATCCCCGGGCCCGGCGAAGATCGGCGGGGGTCTCGGCGGCGCTCCATGTGGGTTTCTTCTTGAGTTTTCTCCTCGCCGCCCTGCTCGCCCCGCCCGAACTCATCGAGCGGATAATCCCCGTTCAACTCATGCCCCCGGCTCGGCCCATCGAATTGCCGGGCACGAACGCCGAACCCGCCCCGTCGGGGCCGCGTTCGGTGGGCACCCGGCGACCCAGCGCCGCGGCCTTGGCGGCCGCCGGAGGCCTCACCCCCGAGCAGGCCCGCGCCCTGCGCGAAGCCGCCCGGGAGGCCGCCCGGCGCTCGATACAGCAGATGCAGGTCGAAGCCGAACGCCCGCCGGTTCTGCCCAGCCAGGTCGAGCGCCGCGCCGCCCAGGCCGAGCGCCTGGCCGCCCGGGCCGCGGCGGCGGTTTCTCCCCATGACCCCGTCGAAGTGCGAGACTTCGAACCCGTGCGCATCGATCCCGCCGATCTCGAGGCCTTGGATCTCGATCTCGACGGCCCCCGGGAGATCGACGCCCGCAGCCTGGGCGACCTATCGGCCCCCGCCGCCCTGGAATCCCTCCGCTCCCTGGGCGCCAGCGACTACTCGGGCTCGCTCAATCCGAGCCCGGCGGTTGCCGGAGCCGTGCTCACCGGATCGGGGAATGGGGGCTTGGATACGGGGCTCGCCGAGGGCTTCGCCGGCGGCAGCGGTGGTTTCGGGAGCGGGGTGGGGAGCGGCGGAACCGGCACCGCGGTGGGCGCTGTGCGCTGTCTCGAGAGCGCCTCGGTGCAGCGCTATCTCGACGCCGTACGCCTGCGCACCTACCAACGTTGGACGGTGCCCTACGGAATCCCGCCGAACGCCGAGGTGGTGTTGCGCTTTGCCGTAGACGCCTCGGGGATGGCAACCCACACCGAGGCGATCGATCCCCAGGATGCCCAACGCGCCGCCGACCCGGCCTTGGCGAAAAGCGCGGTGCAGGCCCTGCGCTCGGCCTCCCCGTTCCCCCCCATGAGCGACGCCAACCGCTGTCTCTCGGACAAGCGCATTG
>DUCH01000550.1 GCA_012959865.1 Myxococcales bacterium
GGATCCTGGCGTGCAGATCGTCAATCTCGACCTCCTCACCTATGCAGGGAATCCCGAAAATCTAGAAAGTCTTGAAGGGTCAACTCGTTACGAGTGGGTGAGAGATGATGTTCGAAGCGAAGAGGCTGTCGACCGCCTGGTTCCGGGCGTCGACTGGGTGGTTCACTTCGCTGCGGAGTCCCACGTAGACCGCTCGACGACCTCCAAGGCAGGCGCCTTTGTGGACACGAACGTCTACGGAACATTCGTCCTTTTAGAAGCTATGCGACGTCTCTCGCCCGGAGCGCGCTTTCTCCAGATCGGCACGGACGAAGTATATGGCGACGTGGCTGCACCGGGCATGCCCGACGAAGGTTCGCTCCTGTGCCCATCAAGTCCCTACTCGGCTTCGAAGGCGGGAGCCGATCACGTGGCCCTTTCGTTCGCGCGGACCCATGGCCTCGATGTCATGGTTTCGCGATGTACGAACAATTACGGCCCGTTCCAATATCCTGAGAAGTTGATCCCGCTCTTCATCACGAACGCGTTGGATTCGCTCGCGCTTCCTCTCTATGACGGGGGCGGTCAGGTGAGGGATTGGCTTCGGGTGGAAGACCATTGTGAGGCTCTACTTCTCTTGTTGGAAAAGGGAGAAGCTGGAGAAATCTATAATGTCGGCGCCAATCAAAATCCGGAGCGCAGCAACCTCGCGATTACAGAGATGATCCTAGCCGAAACGGGCGCCTCGCCTTCGCTGATCGAGCATCGCCATGGTTTGAGGCCGGGGCACGATCAGCGCTATGCGGTTTCGACGGAAAAGATTCGAAGCCTGGGTTGGACCCCTCAAGCCGGCATCGAAGATGGCATCGCGGAGACCGTACGCTGGTACGCGGAGCACCGGGATTGGTGGGGGAAAATCAAGTCCGGCGAGTACAGGGAGTACTATGAGGCCCACTATGGGCGTCCCATCCCCTAAGCAAAGAACCCCCCGGAAGCACGACCCGAATCAGAATTCGGCGGAGGACCCGAGTCGTCGGTTGGCCAGGCTGGGGATTTCGCGCCGAATCCGTAGCAGTTCCTCAGTGTCGCATTCGGCGGTTATGACTGTCGGGCTATCCTGACCGCTGGCCAGGATTTTCCCCCATGGATCGATAATCAGCGAGTGACCGTAGCTGGCTCGGTCGGGGGAATGTTCCCCGCACTGGGCCGCGGCCAGTACGAAGCACTGGCTCTCGATGGCCCTGGCGCGCAATAGTACCTCCCAGTGGTCCTTCCCGGTCTGGGGCATGAAAGCACTGGGGACCGCAAGAAAGTGAGCGCCTTGATCGGTGAGGGCACGGTAGAGTTCGGGAAACCGCAGGTCGTAACAGATCGAGAGTCCGACGCCTCCGAACGCGGTGCTTGCGACGACGATTTCGGTTCCCGGTGCGAAGTGCTTTGATTCGCGATAGGAATGCGCGCCGAGATCGACGTCAAACAAGTGAATTTTTCGGTAGCGCGCAACTTCGTGGCCGTCGGGTGCGAACACGAGACTGGTGTTGTAGACCCGTGAATCGTCCGGAATTTTTTCGGGAAAACTGCCGCCCAGCAGCCAGGCTCCAGATTCGACCGCCAACCCCGACAGGAATCGAATTAGCTCACCGCGGGGCTCCTGGGCACAGGGGAAGGCCGAACCCTCCCGCCGCATATACGCAAAATTTTCGGGCAGGGCGATCAGTTCGGCTCCCAGGGACGCCGCCTCAACAACCCCCTCGCGAACCGAGTCGAGATTTTGGGAGAGGTTATCGCTCGAGCACAGTTGAACGATGGCGGCTCGCATCGGTGCCTCCTCGCTCGGCGTCTCACATGCCAAAGGCCACGAGGAACATCCCCTGGCAGCGCTCAGGGATTAACTCGCGCGCTGAACTCTCCGGCGTCCTCTGTCTAGGAGCGAAATTGACTCGGTTCCACGCCCGTTCGACGAATCACGTCGTAAAAATCCTTCCGATCTTTCTTCGCGAGGCGAGCCGCTCGGCTGATATTTCCCGAGCAGCGCCGCAACAGCCCCTCTACGTAGCGAGTCTCGAAAGCACGCTTGGCTTCCTTGAATGACAGAACCTCATCGCCCTCATTGGCCAGCATCAAGGACTCCACCGAGATCGCCCCGGTACCGGAAAGCCGGACGGCTTCGCGGACTCGAGCCCGAAGTTCGCGGACGTTTCCCACCCACGGATTCTCGAGCAATGCGTGGGTCGCGTCGCCGGAGAAGCCGACGGGGTCGACCCCTTCCTCGCTCGCGAACTCGGCGAGAAAATGCGCGGCCAGGGGCAGGATGTCTTCTTTGCGTTGGGCGAGGGCGGGGACCGCGATGGATTTGACCGAAACGCCCGGGAAGGCGTCCGAACCTCCGGCTCCGGCTGTTGCAACGATCCGCGTGGCGGGCCTGGTTGAATCCGCGCTCGCCTGCTGACCGCGCAGGGTGTCGGCGAGGCGTTCGCGAAGCGAGAGCGCCAGTGACTCGGCTCCAAGAAGCACTAGGATTCCTCCCGACGCCTGGGCGATCGCTCCTTCCGACTTTGAGTCTCCGAAGAGGGCTTGGCCCTGCTCAAATTCGGTTAGCCCAGCGAGTGTAACTTCGACCAGGGGGCCGGAGGATTGCGGACTCCAGCCGTGGAATGCCCGAGCGATGTGACGTCTCCCGCTTCCTTCGGGCCCAGAAATGACAACTGTATCGCTTGACCGCGCGAGTCCGGCGGCAAGATCAACCGCGTGCTGGAACTCACCGCTCGCCACGATCATGCGGTCGGCACGTCGACGGCGACCGCCGACTTCCCTCCCCGAGGTCCCGTTCGCGCCGGCTCGCGGCGCGGCGTTCTCCCTGTGAGAACTTCCCACCGTCGAAGGTCCAGTCTCTGACATTTTCCACGCCCCCAGATTGTCCGCTGGCTTCATTCGATTAAAATCGCGATGCGGCCTGTTGCGGCTTTATCCGCGCATCTCGCCCCGTGGGGTACGAGTTGCGTCCCAGTTGCCTATGGTAACCCGGTAAGGGTGCATTTGGCGACAGAATAAGGGGGAAACGTGGGTAGTCGAAGCCCTACACGGAAAAAAAGATCCCGAAACTGCCGTATACGCCTACTTCCGAGCGATCTGGTCGATCAGATCGCCGCTGGCGAGGTGGTGGAACGCCCGGCGTCGGTCCTCAAAGAACTTGTCGAAAATTCTCTCGACGCGGGTGCCGGGAGGATTCGTGTGGAAATTCGGGAGGGCGGATCGAGCCTGATCGCCGTGACCGACGACGGACCGGGGATGGAAGTCGAAGAGGCCCGGATGGCGCTGCGCCGTCACGCGACCAGCAAGATCGCGACGCTTGATGATCTGGGAGAAATCTTGAGTTTTGGGTTCCGGGGGGAGGCTCTTCCCGCCATCGCGTCGGTTTCTCGGATGCGCATCTTGACCCGAACCCAAGGCAGCGAAGCGGGTTACGAAATCCGCGTGGAGTCGAGTGAAATTGTGCTTGAACGCGAGGCCGGTTGCCCCGAGGGCACCCGAATCGAGGTCGCGAATCTCTTTGGCTCGATCCCGGCAAGACGCAAGTTTCTCAAAAAGCCGGGCACCGAGTGGGGGCACGCCATCGACTGGCTCGGTCGTCTCGCGATGGGACTTCCCTCGACTCAATTCGAAGTTCAGCGGGATGATCACGCGGCGGTGGTTTGGCCGGAGACTTCGGAGATCGCCGAACGGATCGCGGCAGTGCTGGGCGAAGCCCAGGCACGCGCCTTGGTTCGGGTCGAATGGGAGGAGGGCGCTGGGCATGTCGAGGCTTTCGTGTCGGGCCCCGAAGCCAGTCGGGCCAATGGCAACGCAATTCATCTCTACGTGAATGGACGGCCTGTGCGGGATAAGTTGCTGCGCCACGCGGTCAGCCAGGCCTACCGGGATCTCTTGCCTCGGGGACGCTTTCCTCTCGCTGTCATTTTTCTCACCGTCCCGCCCGGTAGCGTCGATGTAAACGTTCATCCCGCGAAATGGGAGGTTCGCTTTGCCAATCCCCAGGCGGTCCATCGGCTCGTGCGCCACGCCATTCGCGAGGCCATGCAGGGCAGGGGATTTCTCGCCGAGCCGTCGGGCACGCGGCGGGAACTCGGGGGGCAGGGCACCGACCGACGCGGCTGGGGACCGGTGGCGCCGGATTCTCCAGCCGGTGGAGGGGGGGAGGGCGATTGGCTCTTTGCCCGGGACCGCTCGGGGCCGGTTGGCCAAAAAGGGGGGGAAGGTGCGTCGGACCCCGGAGGTCACAAAAATTTGGGCGCTGGGGGCTCGGAGGATGGCCGAATTGTTTTCGGCTCCATGCGCCTGCTGGGGCAGTTGCAGGCGCGTTATCTCGTTCTTGAAGCCGAGAAGGGCTTGCTTCTCGTCGATCAACACGCCGCTCACGAGCGGATCCTCTACGAGCGTTTGCGTGGGGCTTGGCTCGAACACAAAGTCGAGGGACAGGGGTTGCTGGTACCCGAGACCCTGGACATCGGACCCCGGGGTGTGGCGGTTCTGGCCGATGCCTCGAAGTGGATCGCGGCGCTGGGTTTCGAAGTCGAGGCCTTCGGCGAGTCGGCTGTGGTGATTCGTGCAATCCCGGCGTTGCTGTCGGGCAATGACCCCAGGCGGCTGGTCGCTGATCTGGTGGATGAACTGGGGCAGGTGGATGTGACGCCCGATCCGGGTGCGGACCCGACCCGACTGCTGGCCGATGCCGATCGACTTTTCGCCACCCTGGCTTGCCACAGCGCTCGCCGCTTCGGCGACCATCTGCCCGAGGACGAGCAGCGCGCGATCCTGCGTGGCTTGGACGCCATCGCCTGGGCGCCGACGTGTCCCCACGGCCGACCCGTCGCGGCGCATTTCGGGCTTGGGGAACTCGACGGTCGATTCGGCCGTCATTGACGCCCCCGGTGGCACGAGTAGGATTGGCCGCCGTCCACTTGCGAGTTCGCCACAGGAAAACCATGACCCTATCGCCCGAGACAGGCTCGAATCCGCCTTCTGTGGTCGTGGTGACGGGCCCGACCGCCTCGGGGAAGACCGAACTGGCCATTCGCCTCGCCGAGCGTTTCGACGGCGAAGTGATCAACGCCGATTCTATGCAGGTGTACCGCTTCATGAATATTGGGACCGCCAAGCCCACCCTGGAAGAACGGGCTCGGGTTCCCCATCACCTTTTTGATGTGGTCACGCCCGATCTTGGCTACAGCGCCGGTCGCTTTGCCGAAGAGGCCCGGGGCGTCGTCCAAGAAATTGACGGCCGGGGCCGACTGCCCATACTGGCGGGAGGGACGGGGCTCTACATCCGCGCAGCTCTACACGGGCTGATCGCCACGGGAGCCGCGGCGCCCGAATTGCGCGCTCGGCTCGAGGCGGAAGCCGAGGCTGCTCGAGCGGCCGGCGACCCGGAATTGCTCCACGCCAGACTCAGCAAACTCGACCCCAAGGCCGCTGGAGCGATCCATCCCCATGATTCCCGGCGCACGATTCGCGCGCTTGAAATCATCGAACAATCGGGTCGGTTGGCCTCGGCGGTTCGCGAGGACCACCGGTTTGGCGAGCAGTCCTTCCGCTCCCTCCATCTCGCGATCGACCCCGGGCGGGACACGGTTTCCCAACGGATCGAATCCCGCTGCCAGGGCATGATCGATGCCGGGTTGCTTCGCGAGGTTCGTGATTTACGCGCCCGGGGCTACGGCCCCGAACTGCGATCCATGCGGGCCATTGGCTACAGGCATATCAATCCCGTGGCCGACGGGGTCGACACCCTGGCCAACGCCCTGGTCGCCATGTCGGCGGATACCCGGCGCTTTGCCCGCCGCCAGCGCACATGGCTGCGCAAAGTGGAGTCGGCCATCTGGCTGGATCCCTCCGAGGAGGATGTCATTTTTCGCCGAGTCGAGCGGTTTTGCAGGGACGCGGGGTAGGGGCAATACGTAGAGGACTCGGGTGCCCGGGCGATTGAGGGCATTCGCATCCGGCGGGTGGCAGCGAGCGTCGCCCCGATTGTCCCCTCAAAGCCCGCGGGCCGTGTTCCGGCGGTGAGCAGTCCAGCAGAGCGGTGAGCCGTCCAGCAGAGTGGCTAGTAGTCCGGCCGGGTGTAGTCGATCCCCATCTTGATGCGGATCGCGAAGGGCGCGACGACGGGATTGTAATAGACCCATGGGTCTTCAATCTCGATCAGGGGGTTGTCCCACGCCAACAGGGCCCCCGCATCCTCCACAGGATCGAAGAGCGGGTCGACATCGGTCTCGAACGCGAAGACGAGAACACCCGGGATGAGTTCGAGGATCCCGGTCAGGGTCCGGATCATTCCTCCCCCGAAGTCCAGCAGGCTGAGCCACCCCCAGCCGGGAACCGCGTAAAAGATTCGAACGCCCTTGGAATCGTCGATCTCCTCGAGATTGCGGACCAGGGTATTGAGACCCTGAACGGGGGAAAGGGCCATATCAAAAGGGCCCATCATGACGTTGCCCAGACCCCGGCGAAGGGTTTCCGGCGAGGCTGTAGCCCGAGCGGGGACCAGGCCGATCAGGAGGATGGCCAAGAGGATCCCAACCCCTTTGCGAGCGGGGCCGTAGAAGAGATGGCGTTCGGGAGGGGCAAGCGGAATAGGGGTCCGGGTCACACAACGTCCTCCAACGACATCGCGGCAGCCTAGGCGGCGGGCGGTCCTGTTGTCAAGCGGGCTTGATGGGCTTGGACGTTCCCGTTCAAGTGCTTGCGAGCTATTGTGCGCGCCCTGATGGACTCTCTAGCGCGTATCCCGATTGTGGCCATCGTTGGCCGCCCCAACGTAGGCAAGTCCACACTCTTCAACCGGTACGCGGGCTGGCGAAGGGCGCTGGTGGCCGACACCCCCGGGTTGACCCGGGACCGCATCGCCGAGGAATTGGAAGTCCAGGGCAGGGTGATCCGCTTGGTGGATACCGCGGGGCTCGATGCCGCCGCCGAGCGCGGGTTGCCGGCCGCCGTTCAGGCCCAGGCCGAGTCGGCGGTTCGCGATGCGGATGCGATTCTTTTTGTGGTGGACGGAAAGGCGGGGCTGCTCCCCGAGGACGAGGCCATCGCGCGAACGCTGCGGCGGACGCGAAAGCCGCTGTCCCTGATTGTGAACAAGATCGACAACCCGAGGCATCATGATGGGCGCTTGCTCGATTTCTACAGTCTCGGCTTTGAGCGGCTCAGGGGCGTCTCCGCCGAGCACGGCGGCGGCGCTTTCGATGCCCTGGAGGATCTGGTCGACTCGCTCCCGGCTCCAGAAGCCGAGCCGACTCCGGCCAATCCCGAAGTTCCGCGGGTGGCTCTGGTGGGGCGGCCGAATGTCGGGAAGAGTTCGCTCATGAATCGCCTTCTCGGCGAGGAGCGTGTGGTCGTTTCCGCCGAAGCGGGGACGACGCGCGACGCGATTGACATCGAATTCGAATACGAAGGTCAGGCCTTCGTCCTGGTGGATACCGCGGGCTTGCGCAGACCCGGTCGTCGCGAGGGAACGGGCGAGCGAATCGGCGCCCTGATGGCGGTTCGTGCGTTGGAGCGCGCTCAGGTGGCGCTATTGGTGGTGGACTCCGAGGAGGGCCTGACCGATCAAGACGCGCATGTTGGACGTCTGGCCCGGGATATGGGGGTGTCGGTGGTCATCGTGGCCAACAAGCGTGATCGATTGACCGGTGAGCAGCGAAAGTTGGCGCTCGAGAGCGTCGGCCACGGGCTGCGCTTCATCGATGACGCTCCAATCGTCTCGCTCTCGGCGCTGACGGGGGCAGGGCTGAACCGACTGCTCCCCGCCGTGAGACGAGTGGCGGAGGCTGGGGCAAAGCGCGTCCCCACCGCCGAACTGAACCGCTGGCTCGCCGATGCGGTTCGGCGGCATGACCCCGGTATGGCCCGCAAGGGCAGCCGAATTGCTCCTCTGAAATTCCTCTATGCCTCGCAGGTCGGGGTGCAACCCCCGCGTTTTGTGATTTTCTGCACCGATCCCGATTCCGTCTTGGTTTCCTATCGCCGCTACCTGGAAAACCGGCTCCGCGAGAGTTTCGGTTTCGAGGGAGCTCCGCTGAGGGTTCATCTTCGCCGGCGAAAGCAGTCTTTCGAGTAAGGGGCCGCGGAGAATCGTGGAACCGAAAATTCGCCGCCGGCGGTCGAAGTCCTGCCCGGCTCCGATACACTCGGCAGCCGAAGGCGCAAAGGCGCCGCCGTTCACAGACCCCCGACCCAAAGGAAGATCGCCTTGGCCCGTCGTAGAAGACCGACCGTAGAAGGATCAGCGACCAAAACCCTGGACGAACTCGAATCCGCGGGCGATCGCATTGTGCTCTGGCTTGCTGAAAACCAGCGCGCACTGATCAGTATCGCGGTGGGGATTCTCTTAGTGGCCGGCGGGTGGGGATACGTGTCCACCACCGCCCGAGAAAGCAGCGATCAAGCCGATACCGCGCTCAGCGAGGTGCAAAACGGCTACCGGCTCGCGATGGGGGCCGCTCCGGGGAGCGTCTCGATCCCGGAGCCTGCAAACCCCGAAGCCGCACGCGAGATCCGAGAGGACTACACGGCGCGCTATGCGGAGGTGGGCGAGGCCCACGCGGGGAGCGGTCCCGGTGGCGTCGCTTACTTGGAGTCCGGCAAGCTCCAACAGGCGCTGGGCGATTACGAAGCGGCGGTTGTGGCGTATCGGGCGGGCGTTGACTCGCTCCCGGAGGAAGATGCCCTCCGGGGATTCCTCTGGAGCCGAATGGGCTCGGCCTATGAGCAGTCCGATCAATGGGCAGAGGCCGCTGCGGCGTACGCCATGGCGGGGGCGTTGCAGCGATATGCTCTCCGGGCGGGAGCCCAGGCGGACGCTATCCGCGCCTATATCCATGCCGGGGAGACCAGCACCGCGCTGGGTGCCGCCGACGTTTTGGCGCGCGCCGAGCCCGATTTTGCGTTGCCCGAATTCCTGCAGTCCCGGTTGGATGAATTGCGCATTGCTGCCGTGAGCGACTGACCGCCAGCAGAATCCTGCCACGGACTTCGACGCGGAGCGATTGAGCGTCGGCACCGAGGGGATACGGAATCGCGCCGCAACCGAGGCGATCCGGCTTGAGCGTGCATTTACTGCCGCCAGGCTCTCGGGTTGGCGCGCTGGGTCTAGAACTCCCTGGGCGCGTCTCGAGATTGGGCTCTGGGGGTCTTTTGGGCCGCCCACGAGGTTTGAGGGATGATTTCGATGCATATGCCCCATTTGCGGTTCTTTTAATAAGGACCGATAAGATAGATTATGTTAAATAGAAATAATCGATTTTGGGAACGACTTGGACCGAATGAATCCCCCCCGAGCCCGCCCCCCTCTCC
>DUCH01000551.1 GCA_012959865.1 Myxococcales bacterium
GCCGTTGTTAGCTCTGGTGGGAGCGAGTCGACGCGTGGGTTCGGGCGCGTGAGCTGAGCGCCGGGGGTGGCGACAGCTGAACTCCGGGCACAGGGCCCGGCGTTCTAGGATGCGTCGTTTGTCCCCACGGCGCGTGTGCGCACGGTGTAGACCGTGTCGCCGCTCAAGATTCCGCCCCGTCCAAAGAGCCGGCCCGATTGCCAATTCGAAAGTCCGAGTTCCGGGCGATCCAGGGCGACTTGGCCGTCTACCCATCGCGTATGCCCGTCTCCCACGAAGGGCGCATCGATGGTCTCGTAGAAGCGTTTTTGCTCGTCCGCATTCTCGCTGATCAAGCAGGCGACAAAATGCGGGCTGTAGCGGTTGCAGAGAGCGACGGCTTCGTCGATGTCATCGACGAGGGCCAGGCTGATCTCGGGGGTCTGCTCCCACTCCCATTCGTGGGCCAGTTCGTCCTGGGAGAGGGTTTCGACCTGAAACTCACGGACGTCCCCTTCGGCCCGGCGAATACTCACCTCGCGCTGGAAGAGTTCCTCGGGCAATGCCTGGCGGTCGCTCTCCACCACGTGAAGCTTGTAGGTTTGTCCGAGGGCTTTCCCAGCGCGCTCCAGGCCGGCCAGCAGGACGGGTACGAGTTCTTTCGCCCGGGAGCGCTGGATGCAGCACGTGTTGAGGGTGTTGCAGACTTTGCGATCCAGGGATCGCACGACGGCTTCGGCAAAGGGTGCGGCCCGGGTCGAACCCGAAGCCACCATCCAAGCGCCGCCGGTACCGTGAAGGCTCACCGCGACTCCAGCTTGCTGGGCCAGGGCGCCCAGGGTGGCGACCGCTCTTCCCGAACCCCGGGCTACGGCTAGGGCGAGTCGGCGATCGGAAAAGAGCGCCCAGCCCGCCGCGTGGGTGCTGCTGTCCACCAGGGAAACGCATCCTTCGGGCAGTCCGGATTCCGCGAGGGCGGGTGCCAGAGCTTCGTTCATGATGGCCCGCGCGGTGCCCAGGGCGTCGCTGCCGATGCGGAAGACCACGGTGTTGCCGCCGCGCAAAACCCCTGTGGCATCGGCGAGAACGTTGGGGCGTCCCTCGAAGACAAAAGCCACGACCCCCAATGCCGCACCGACGAGTTCGGTACGCCACCCTTCGCGTTGAACGGTTTCGAGCACCTGGCCGCGTCGGCTTTCGGCGTCGATCCAGCCGCGAAGTCCTTCGATCATGAGCCCGCGCAATTTTTCGTTGGCGACGAGTCGGGTAGTGGAGCGACCGCGTGCCTGGGCGGCGGCCACGTCCTCGGCGTTGACTTGCTGGATGCGCGACCAGAGAGCGTCATCGGCCAGTCGTTCGGCGAAGGCGCGATAGAAGTTGGAGATGGCGGCGTCGGATGCCGTCGCCAGAGTGCCAAAAGCCGATCGGGCGGTCTCGACGGCGGCTTCGGCGATACGCCGCTCCCGGGCGGGGATCAGCAGCATCTCCTCGGTGTCTTCGACGACAACCACCGAGTCGCCGGGGCGAAAATTCGTGGCGATCGCCTCGGGGACGCGAAGAAGCCGGTTGCCACCGAAGAGAATCGGTGTCCCGGCTTGCAGTTGAGTGAG
>DUCH01000552.1:0-4560 GCA_012959865.1 Myxococcales bacterium
TCGACCTGTCGCGGGACTCAAAATGTTATTCGTAGACATCATGAGCACACGCGCTTCGATTTGCGCCTCGACCGAAAGCGGAACATGAACTGCCATCTGGTCACCGTCAAAGTCAGCGTTGAACGCCGCACAGACAAGTGGGTGCAATTGAATGGCCTTGCCCTCGATCAACATCGGCTCAAAAGCCTGCATGCCAAGTCGATGAAGAGTTGGCGCACGATTCAGTAGGACCGGATGCTCCCGAATGACATCGGCAAGAATATCCCAGACTTCGGGACGCTCGCTCTCCACCATCTTGCGAGCCGCCTTGATCGTAGTCACATAGCCCTGTTGTTCGAGCCTTGAGTAGATAAAGGGCTTGAAAAGTTCCAACGCCATTCGGTTGGGTAGTCCGCACTGGTGAAGTCGCAATTCAGGTCCCACCACGATCACCGAGCGACCCGAATAGTCCACACGCTTACCGAGGAGATTCTGGCGGAATCGCCCGCCCTTCCCCTTCAGCATGTCCGAAAGCGATTTCAAGGGGCGCTTGCTCGGGCCTGTAATAATCCGACCCCTCCGCCCATTGTCGAAAAGTGCGTCAACCGCTTCCTGAAGCATCCGCTTCTCGTTGCGGATAATAACCTCCGGCGCGTTCAACTCCTGCAGCCTTTTGAGCCGGTTATTCCTATTGATCACCCGCCGGTAGAGGTCGTTGAGATCGCTCGTCGCAAAACGACCTCCATCCAGGGGGACCAACGGGCGGAGATCGGGAGGAATTACGGGGACAACTTCGAGGACCATAAATTCAGGACTGTTGATAGTCGATTCCCGGAATGCGTCCATGACCTTAAGGCGCTTGGCAACCCTCTTGCGTTTGGCTTCGCTCGTCGCCTCCCGCATTTCTTCCCGCAGGAACTTGCATTCGGCCTCGACATCAAGTTCGGCGAGGAGTTCGCGAACCGCCTCCGCCCCGATCCCATACTCAAAGGCATCGCGACCGTATTCTTCGCGCAGTTCGATCAGGCGTTCGTCATTGATCAGTTCTCCTTTTACCAGCTCCGTGTCCTTGGGGTCGGTCACGAGATAGGCTTCGAAGTAGAGAACTTTCTCCAAATCCCGAAGTGTGATCTGCAAAATATTGCCGATGCGGGACGGCAGCGACTTCAAAAACCAGATATGCGCAACCGGCGAGGCCAGAGTGATATGCCCCATCCTTTCACGCCGCACCTTTGACTGAATGACCTCAACGCCGCATTTTTCGCAGACCACACCACGGTGCTTCATGCGCTTGTACTTGCCGCAGTTGCATTCGTAGTCCTTCACTGGCCCGAAAATTTTTGCGCAGAAAAGTCCGTCCCTCTCCGGCTTGAAAGTCCGGTAGTTGATTGTTTCAGGCTTCTTCACTTCACCAAATGACCACTCGCGAATGGTATCCGGGGCTGCGAGAGAAATTCGCAGCGCGTCGAAGCTGAGCGGATCTTTGGGCTTTTCAAAGAGGTTGTAGAGATCGCGCAAGGTGGCTGTCTCCTATCCGATCGGGGTTCCGACGAGTCGTTCCGCTGTATTCAGCGATCGATCGCCGCGGGATTACTAATGGCGCTACTTCTCGACCATCTCCACATTCAGGCCGAGCGCGTGCAATTCCTTCATCAATACATTGAAACTCTCGGGAAGACCGGGTTCGAGAGTGTTCTCTCCCTTAACGATCGATTCGTAGATCCGAGTTCGCCCATTTACATCGTCCGACTTCACCGTGAGAAACTCCTGAAGCGCGTAGGCTGCGCCGTAGCCCTCAAGAGCCCAGACCTCCATCTCGCCCAGGCGTTGACCGCCAAACTGAGCCTTGCCGCCCAAGGGTTGCTGAGTAACCAAACTGTAGGGCCCGATACTCCGAGCGTGAATCTTGTCGTCAACGAGGTGATGCAGTTTCAGCATATAAATGATGCCGACCGTCACTGCTCGATCGAAGGGTTCTCCAGTTCTACCGTCAAAGAGAATCATCTGCCCATTTTCGGGAAGATCAGCACGACGCAGTTCTTCTTTGACCTGGTCTTCGCTGGCTCCGTCAAAAACCGCCGTCGACACATGAATGCCCCTGGACACGTTTGCCGCAATGGATCTAAGAGCGTCGGGGCCGGCATTTTCCAGGTGCTTGCTAATGCTTGGGTCCGAGTGAATTTCTTGAAGCTTCGCCCGCAGCACCTCTGGGTCAGCGCGTTCTTCCGCAAGCTTCGCCACCATATGGCCAAGACCGTGCGCCGCCCACCCAAGGTGAGTTTCCAGAACCTGCCCGATATTCATACGCGACGGCACACCCAGCGGATTCAGCACGACATCGACGGGCGTACCATCGGCGAGGTAGGGCATATCTTCTTCAGGAAGAATTCTTGAGATGACACCCTTATTGCCGTGCCGACCTGCCATCTTGTCGCCCACCGAGAGCTTCCGCTTGATGGCCAAATAGATCTTCACCATCTTGAAAACACCCGGAGGCAGCTCATCCCCCTTCTTGAGACGAGCGATTTTCTCGTCGAAGACGGCCTTGATCACCATCGCCTGGTCTTCGATATTCGCGAAAATACGATCAACCTGATCCTGGACAATCCCATCGGCGACTTGAATTTCACGCCATCGTCGGTCAGGGATAACCCCGAGAGTCTCCTCGGTGATCGTGTCGCCTGATCGCAACCATTCCAACCCACGGTGCTCATCACCTATCGAGTTCGCGGCCTGCTTTCCGACAAGAGCCGCCGAAACGTTCTTGAAGGCACCCTTGCGAATGATCCTTATCTCGTCTTCCTGATCCTTTCGAAGGCGATCAATCTCGGCCTCCTCAAGGGCCTTGGCTCGCTCATCCTTCTCGACACCGCGGCGGGAAAAAACCTGGGCACCAATCACTGTACCCACAACACCGGGCGGCACCCTCAGAGATGTGTCTCGAACGTCGCCGGCCTTTTCGCCAAAAATTGCCCGAAGAAGCCGCTCTTCGGGAGACAACTGTGTCTCGCCCTTCGGAGTGATCTTGCCGACGAGAATATCGTCCTGCCGGACTTCGGCGCCGATCCGCACGATCCCCGCTTCGTCTAGGTCGATCAGTGCATCTTCACCGACATTCGGGATATCACGAGTAATATCTTCCTTGCCGAGTTTCGTATCACGCGCGACACACTCGAATTCCTCGATATGAATCGAGGTAAAGAAGTCATCCTTTACAATTCGTTCTGAGATGAGAATTGAATCTTCAAAGTTGTAACCAGCCCAGGGCATAAAGGCGACTCGCACGTTGCATCCGAGTGCCATCTCGCCGCGATCGGTGGCCGGACCGTCCGCAATAACCTGGCCCTCCTTGACTTCGTCTCCGGGCTTGACAATGGGCGTCTGGTTGATGCTCGTATTTTGATTCGAACGCTGATACTTGATCAGATTGATAATATCGACATTCGATTCGGCGGGGTCGGTATGCATAGGCTTCAGAACGATTCTTGAAGCGTCGACAGATTCCACCACACAATCGCGCTTCGCGACGACTGTTACGCCCGAATCCCGTGCAACAACTGCTTCCATGCCCGTACCCACTAAAGGCGCCTGGGTGCGAAGCAGCGGCACGGCTTGACGCATCATATTCGAGCCCATGAGGGCTCGGTTTGCGTCATCGTTCTCCAGAAAGGGAATCAGCGAAGCGGCCACTGATACCAACTGATTGGGCGAGACATCCATCATGTCGATGGCGTTGGGCTCGACCATCTCAAACTCGCCCTGCCTTCGGGCAGAAACCCGATCGAGCTTGAAACGTCCCTCTTCGTCTAGCGGCGCATTCGCCTGCGCTATGGACATTCGCTCTTCATCGAGAGCGGAAAGGAAGTTCACCTCGCTCAGAACCTTGCCTTCCTCAACCCTCCTGTAGGGCGTTTCGATGAATCCCATATCGTTAACTCGGGCAAACGTGGAAAGTGAAGCAATCAGGCCGATATTCGGGCCTTCCGGAGTCTCGATGGGGCAAATGCGCCCGTAGTGAGTCGGATGAACATCACGCACCTCAAAGCCCGCTCGCTCCCGAGTCAGGCCGCCTGGGCCGAGAGCCGAAAGACGTCGCTTATGGGTCACCGAGGAGAGCGGGTTGGTCTGATCCATGAACTGTGAAAGCTGGCTCGATCCAAAGAATTCCTTGATCACTGCTGTCACGGGCTTGGAGTTGATCAGGTCATGAGGCATCAGTGTCTCAATTTCCTGAAGCGACATCCGCTCCTTGATCGCACGCTCCATCCGCACCAAGCCAATTCGATATTGGTTTTCGAGCAACTCGCCGACCACACGCACACGCCTGTTGCCCAGGTGATCGATGTCATCCACACGCTTGGCTGGGTCGGTTCCGTTCTTCAAATCAACGAGGTACTTGACCGCCGCCAGAATATCGTCGCTCCTGAGGGTCAGCAGATCGGCCAAACGGGCAGACACAGGCTCCTGGCCCGCCTTCAGCCCGTCCGAAACCGTGACATGCTCTTCGCTGTCAAAATCCAGCTTGTGATTCAACTTCAGTCGGCCCACAAGGGACAGGTCGTAACGCTCGGGATTGAAAAA
>DUCH01000552.1:4599-9220 GCA_012959865.1 Myxococcales bacterium
TTATTGAAGAGATTCGTTGCGGTTTCTAGGGTCGGCGGATCACCCGGACGAAGGCGACGATAAATTTCGATCATCGCCTCGTTTTGGCTCAGGGTCTTGTCAGCAATCAGGGTGTCGCGAATCGCCGTTCCCGTGGTCAACGGGTCGAGAAAAAGCAATGGAAACTCATTGATGCCTCTGGACTTGAAGTCGTCCAGATGCTCTTCTGTAAGCTCCTCATTGCATTCCATGAGAACTTCGCCGGTAGTTTCATCGACGATATCCACCGGGGCGACTCGCTTGACGGCATCGACGCGAATGAGGTCGCCGATACCGACTGGAATCCATTCGAGTTCCGCCGCCCTAATCTTTCGAGCAGCCGCTTTGGTAAACTTCTTGTCCTTCCGGACGATCACAGTTCCGGACGCATCCTTTACTTCCTTGGTACAGCGCTGGCCGATCAAGTCCTCCGGAGCCACCTTCTTGACGATCTGCTTGCCCTCGATCTTGATCGTCTCGTAGGGGTAGAAGTGCTGCAAAAGATCCTCGGGCTGATACCCGAGGGCCTTGAGGAGAACGGTTACATGAATCTTTCGCCGACGGTCGATTCGCGCAAAGACCAAATCTTTATGATCGTACTCGATGTCAAGCCAAGAACCGCGATACGGAATAATTCGACAAGAGTAGATTTTCTTGCCTGCGGCGGTCACCGTGGTAGACAGGGTGGTGTCGTAGAAAATCCCGGGCGAGCGATGAAGCTGCGAAACGATAACTCGCTCGGTGCCATTGATGAGGAAAGTACCGTTATCGGTCATAATCGGAATTTCACCGAAATAGACCTCTTGCTCCTTTACGTCCCGAATCGTTTGCGATCCCTCTGAATCCTCCCAGGCCACCAACCGAATGGTGACCTTGAAGGGCGACGCGTAGGTCATCCCCCTCTGGAGACATTCCTGAACGTCGTATTTCGGTTCCTCGAGGGTGTACCCAACGAATTCCAACGAGGCGGTGTTGTTGAAATCACGAATCGGAAAAACTGCGTCAAAGACGCTCTGAAGCCCGACTTTTTCGCGTTTTTCAATTGCAACACCGGCTTGGAGAAACCGGTCGAACGACGCCCGCTGCAGTTCAAGCAGATTCGGAATATCAATTATTTTCTTGATCCGCGCGTACGACTTGCGAAGACGGGGTGCGAATTCAGAGTAGGTAATTTCGGACACTGCTGGGGATTCCCCTCCTGGAGGCCTGACCGGCGCGCCCTGTTGTAGGGCGCCCCTGCCGGCGAACCGAGACGACATGCGGAGATTGCGGGCGTAGCGGGCGTACAGAAAACTGACCTGAGCGGTCGGCTCCCGTCATATCACTTGATGTCGACCTGGCCCCCGACCTCTTCGATCTTCGACTTGATCGTTTCGGCCTCTTCCTTGTCGACGCCTTCCTTGAGCGCCTTCGGCGCATCTTCCACCAGAGCCTTGGCTTCCTTCAGCCCGAGGCCGGTGATCGCTCGCACTTCCTTGATGACCTGGATCTTCTTGTCACCGAACGAAATCAGTACGGCGTCGAATTCGGTCTGCTCGGCGGCAACGGCCTCTCCTCCGCCGGCTGGACCGGCCGCGACTGCGACGGGCGCAGCAGCTGACACGCCCCATTTTTCCTCGAGCAACGTCGCCAGTTCCGCAGCCTCCATGACTGTGAGACCCGAGAGTGTTTCGGCAATTTCAGTAAGATCGGCCATTTTCCTTCAACCCTTCTTGTTGCGGCGGTGTAATTGCGGATCCGGCCTCTGCCGTCTCCTCCCGCCTGTAAACGAAAACCAAACAGAACTCCTGAGAGCTCTACTCTTCAAGCGCGTCTTTGCGCGCCGCTACCAGCCGAGCCAGCTGACCGCCGGGCTCGTTGAACAATCGCGCAAGCTGAACCGCTGGCGCCTGTAGAAGGCCGACCAGCTTGCCTCGCAACTCGAGCAAGTTGGGCAGAGTCGCAAGATGTTTCACTTCACCTTCATTGAGAGGCTTGCCGTCCAGAACTCCGCCCTTGATCTCAAAAAGTTCATGATCTTTCGAGTACTTGACCAGAACTTTCGCCAGACCAACAGGGTCCCCGTACGAAAGGGCGACGGCGGTAGGGCCACTGAAGTGTTCCTTCAGGACCTCGGCATCATGCCCATCGGCAGCCAGGGCGAGCAGCGAATTTTTGGCTACTCGATACTCAAAGTCGTCCTCGGGCTCGCTTCGAAGTAGACCTCGGAGTTCGCGCACATCTTCCACGCTCAGCCCACGAAAGTCGGCCACAAAAACGCTAGTCGCTCGGGCAAATTTATCACCCAGTTCGGAGACGGCTTCTTTCTTTTGTTCACGCGTCAGCACAACACAAACCCTTCAGGTCAAGCGGCCTTCACGGCAAGGGGAGCCTGGGGGTCTACCTTGAGCCCCGGACCCATTGTCGTAGAAACCGTAATCTTCTTCATATAGATGCCCTTGGTGGTAGCGGGCCTCGCCCTCTGCACCGTACTGATCAATTCCGATGCATTTTCCAATATCGCCTGAGCCCCGAGAGAGCGCTTGCCAATCGAGCAGTGGATAATTCCTGCCTTATCTACTCGGAACTCGACTTTGCCCGCTTTTTGCTCTCCCACAGCCTGACCGACATTGGGAGTCACTGTGCCGAGTTTCGGGTTTGGCATTAGCCCCCGGGGACCCAACACTTTACCGAGTCGGCCCACCACGCCCATCATATCGGGCGAGGCAATCACTCGATCAAATTCCATCCAGCCCTCGTCCTGGATCTTCTTCGCGAGGTCGTCCCCACCAACAAAATCGGCACCGGCATCCCGTGCCTCCTGCTCTTTATCACCCTTTGCAAACACCAGCACCCTTACTGCTTTGCCGATCCCATGAGGAAGCACGATGGCCCCTCGAACCATTTGGTCCGCGTGTTTTGGGTCCACGGCAAGATTGATCGCCAAATCGACGCTCTCATCGAGAGTCGCCTTGGGAAATTTTTCGATTACTGCGATTGCATCCTCCAAGGTGTAAAGCTTGTCGGAATCAATTGACTCTGCAGCCTTCTTATAACGCTTACTTCGTCGCGCCACTTCGTTCAGCCCTCCACATTTCGCTCAGCCCTCCACATTGAGGCCCATGGACCGTGCGGTCCCGGCAATAATTTTTTTGGCGGCATCCAAGTCCCAGGCGTTGAGATCGGCCTTCTTGATTTCAGCGATCTCTTCAAGATCCTTTTGGCTCACCGTTCCCACCTTCGTCTTATTCGGCTCGCCCGAACCCTTTTTGATCTTCGCCGCCCTCTTCAGCAGAACAGCGGCCGGGGGGGACTTGAGTTCGAACGTAAACGAACGATCGGCATAGACCGATATCACCGCAGGGATAATCAACCCCGCCTGATCTTGAGTTCTCGCATTGAACGTCTTGCAGAATTCCATGATGTTGACGCCGTGCTGACCGAGCGCCGGACCAACCGGCGGCGCGGGATTCGCCTGACCAGCCGGACAGTGCAGCTTGATTACGGCAACGAGTTTCTTGGCCACGCGAACTTACCTCCAGGGCTTCACTCCGGCGTCAGCCGCCGGAATCCAATGCTCGGCGCCTCCGCCGCAGCCTTAACTCAGGCCTTCTCCACACTTGCGTAGTCAAGCATTACCGGCGTTGCACGCCCGAAGACTTGGACCATCACGCGGAGTTTTTCTTTGTCTTCCATAACTTCATCGACGTAGCCGGCGAAGTTTGCAAATGGGCCTGTCACCACCCTCACGGCCTCTCCATCTTCAAAGCGAATCAACCGTTTGGGCTTGGAAGCCCCTTCCTTCATTCGCTGGGTCATTCGCTCAACTTCATCCTCCGAGACCGCAGGCGGGTCGGTCGCATTACCGACGAAACCCGTAATCTTGGGAGTACCCTTGACGACATGCCATGTCTCGTCGTTCAAATCCATATGGACGAGGATGTATCCGGGAAAAAACTTCCGCTTGGAAGTCCGCTTATTCCCCCCCACAATCTCGACGACGCTCTCTTCAGGAATCAGGACTTCGTGGAATTTTTCCTCAAACCCGAGGGTCTGCGCGCGCTCCAGAAGAGACTGTTTGGCGCGCGCTTCCTGCCCCGAGTAGGTATGGACGATGTACCAGTTCTTAGCCATGCCCCCCGCTATGCCCTCCATCATCCCAAATATCTCAATTCCAAAACCTTCCGAATTTCCTAACAACCCACTAACTGAGCAGATATTGCATAATCCGACTCAGCAGAAAGTCGACAAACCCGAGAACTATAGTCACCACGGCGACAACCGCCGTGACTCCAATTGTGCCTGCAACTGCCTCCGCTTGAGGGGGCCAGGTTATTTTCTGGTATTCCCCCTGCACGTCCCCGATGTAATCGCGGGTCCCTCGTACCCATCCGACAGGATTCATCTCCATTTTTTGGCCTCAGATCCCCTGCCGCTCTTGCGACCGCTCGGGTTATTCAAGAGTTTCATTGACTCGCTTTTGCTCGGTGCGCCTGGCAGGCGCGGAGGGACTCGAACCCCCAACCCCCGGATTTGGAGTCCGATGCACTACCAATTGTGCTACGCGCCTCTATCACCCAATTCCGGTCGCTCCGATATTTGGTTCGCTTAGATTTGGTTCGCT
>DUCH01000553.1 GCA_012959865.1 Myxococcales bacterium
CCCGGCTAACGAGAAGTCGGGGAGCGAAGCTCGAGAGTTCCGAAGCAGGCTCCGGTCGCCCTCCCCTACCTCCAAAAACCGCAACTCGATCGTCTTCTCTGGCGCTTCGCCTTGGATCGTGGCTAGGACTTCAAGGGTCACGTAGGTGTGGACATTGCGGCCCGGATCATCCACCCGACTCTGGACCCCAAAGGCAGGCCGTCGCCGTAAAGATCCGCATAAGTGCACGACGGGTGCGGAATCGATTCCCTCGACCCCCTCGGAAAGCTCGTCAAGCATAGGGCCGTTCGGTCCATTCAGGCACTCCGGGCGAGCGAGGGGGGCGAGCGCGATATGCGGTGCCACGACCTCGAAACGGATGTTTCTGGATGACATGCGATAGAGAGGCTCCGTTAGCGGGCCTCGGCCCTTTACCCTGCCTGGCGGCATTGAATTTTGTAGGTTGCCGCTGGCTGCCGGGCCAATGGGGTCCCGACTGGACGCCTGGATTCGGCTAGACTCGGCTGAGCCGCACCTGTAGGCTTTACCGGCCTCTCGCTTCACTCCCTCTCGAAGCGCTCGCCGAAAGCCTCTTTCTCGCGAACGACCAGACTCACAATCTCAAGGCGAGCCCAGATGAAAAATAGCGGTACCCGAGCGGGGCTGATGGCCCTCTACAAGCGACTGGCTCGGGTTATGAAGCAAGAACGAAGGCTCTACCTCACGGGTGGGCTCTTCGTGCTCCTCAGCATCGGAACGACCCTCAGCTACCCGCAGCTCATTCGGATCATCGTCGACAAGGGCATCCTGGGGGATCGGCTCGACATCATCACCCCCCTCGCCCTCGGTATGGCGGGGCTTTTGGTCGTGGAATCCATCTCCATCACCCTCCTCTTTCAATGCTTCGGCCGGGCTGCGCGTAAGAATGTCGAGAGCCTCCGTCTCCAACTCCTCGGTCACTTGATGGAGCAGGAGATCGCCTTCTTCGACAAGGAAAATTCGAGCAATCTGATGGCCCGCCTGATGGGCGATATCGCACAGATCAATGAACTCCTATCCAGGATCCTTCCCTCCGCTCTTCAGCAGGGCGTATTCCTGGTCGCCGGAACGGCCCTCGTGATACAGGCCTCGCCGGCCCTGGCCCTCTCCCTCGCAATCGTCTGGCCACCCATCGCCTACGGGGCATCGAAATTGGGCAGTCGCTCGAGGCTCGCCGCCCAGGATCTGCAAACATCCGAATCCCAAGTGGCTCAGGCCGCCCTCGAATCCCTGGGTAACGTCCGGACAGTAAGAGCCTACGCGCGAGAGAAATCCGAGATCAATCGCTTTAGCGCCTTCACGAAGAAATCGATCCGAAACGCCCAGAAGGGCATTAAGGCCCAGGCCCGACTGGACGGCTTCTCCAAGTTATCCAGTGAGGCTGCCGTGATCGGTGGCCTCTGGGTCGGTGGTCAACTGATCCTTGCCGACCTCCTCACCGCCGGTGCGCTGATCTCCTTTATCCTCTATGCAGGCTTGGTGGCGCGCTCCACCCGAAGCCTCTCGGGCTTTGTGGGCACCGCTCTCCGAATCCACGGCACCACCGAGCTCATCTTTTCCTACCTCGACCGAGACACGAAGATGCCTCTCGAAGGAGGCGCTACACCGGTCCAGACCGAGGGCCGGATCGAGTTTGAAGACGTCCGCTTTCACTACGAGGGGGAAGGCAGCGCAGAACACCCCCACGGTCTCCAAGACGTCAACCTCACCATCGAACGCGGAGAAGAAATCGCAATTGTCGGGCCGTCCGGGTCGGGCAAGAGCACCCTCGTGCAACTCGCTACCCGCTTCTACGATCCCGACGAGGGACAAGTCCGATTCGACGGTATCGACATCACCCTCCTGGACACGAGTTGGCTACGCACTCGTGTCAGCTACGTGTCACAGGACTCCTCGTTGTTCACTCGGACACTCGCTGAGAACATCCGCTACTCCCGGGATGAAGCGACCGACGAGGAGATTTCCAAGGCGATCGAGACAGTCGGTGCGACGAGCCTCGTTGCTTCGCAACCCCTGGGTTACGAGACCGAGGTGGGCGATCGTGGTAGCCGCTTGTCGGGCGGCCAACGCCAACGCATCGCCCTAGCCCGGGCCCTGGTCGGCGAACCCGCAGTCCTCATCCTCGATGAAGCGACGAGCGCGCTCGATGCAGAGTCTGAGGCGACGATCAAGGACTCCCTTCGCAAGCTCTCCTTCGCTCCCACCGTCATCTGGATCGCACACCGATTGTCGACGGTCGTTGATGTGGCCCGGGTCATAGTGGTCGATCAAGGGCGTATCGTGGCCGACGGCTCCCACGTGGAACTGATGAAAACCTCTGAAGCCTACCGGGACCTCGTCGAGACCCAACTCGTCTCGGAATAGCGGGGAGGCCGGCTAGGGTTGGGATGGGGAACCGAAACTCGGTTCAGGCCAACTCCAAGCGCAATCACACCGCCAAGCCCCGGGGTTCGACGACCTTGCATTTGGGCTCCGAATCCGCGAATACTCAAAGGAGGACGCCCCGCTCGAGTGCGACGTCGCTCTTTGATGTTTGCTCCCTCCATTCCAAGCAAAGGAAGCGCCATGAAAATTCCCGCGAGATTCTCCATAAGTAGCGACCATGAGTAGCAACCCCGTCCTCATCGATGAACCCATCCCCGGCGTGCGTCGCATCACGCTCAACCGCCCGGAAAAACGCAACGCACTCAATCACGACATGCGGGGCGGAATCCTCAACGGACTCGAAGAAGCCGACAACGACCCATCCGTGCGCGTGATGATCGTGCGCGGCGCGGGCAAGTGTTTTTCCTCAGGCTACGAACTCGGTCCGGGCAACGACGGACAAGACTACCCATGGTACACCCCGGGTGGCGACGGGCACTGGCCACGACACGTGACCCAAGGCTGGATGCGCATTTGGGAGTTTGCGAAACCCGTCATTGCCCAGGTCCACGGCTACTGCCTTGCTGGCGGAAGTGAACTCGCGACCTGCTGCGACCTGGTTTACATGTCTGACGATGCCGAGATGGGTTACCCCGCCGTTCGATTTGGTGTGCCAGACAATCACTTCCACGCCTGGTTTGTCGGCATGCGCAAAGCCATGGAGATGATGATCACCGGCGACTCGCTGACCGCAAAAGAGTGCGTCGAGCTCGGCTGGGCGAACGCAAGCGTTCCACCGGACGAACTCGAAGCAAAGGTCCTTGAAGTTGCGAAGCGCGTGATCAGCGTACCCGCCGACCTCGTGCAGCTCAACAAGCGCGTCGTGCACCGGCAGATGGAAATCATGGGACTACACACTGGAATTCGTGCGGGTGCGGAACTCTGCGCCCTGGGTACGCACCAGAAGAGCATGCACGAGTTCATGGCGCGAACCAAAGAGCAGGGCCTCAAAGCCGCGCTGCAAGACCGGGACGAACCCTTCGGGGACTACCGCACAAAGGAAGACGAGTGATCCAAAGTTGGGGCGATCAAGAACGGCGATTGAGCGAGCATGTGAGTGTTCTCGTCGGCGCCAATTCGGGCAAGTATCCGTCGGGCAACAGCCTGCTCGTGCGGGGCAAAAGCGAAGCCGTGGTCATTGACCCCTCGGTGGATCTGGTTGCACTCGGCGGAGCACCGGTCGCCATCGATGCGGTGATCAACAGTCACGCCCATGAGGACCATATTCCCGGCAATGGGTTGTTCCTCGATGCCCGGGTTCACATCCACACCGCCGACCTCGTTGGAGTCCAGACCATCGATGGCTTGATGGACATCTACGGACTTCAGGGTGATCCACGAACCGACTTCATGAAGGTCGTGGTTGACGAATTCAACTTTGCGCCGCGACCGGATGCGAAGGGTTTTTCAGACGGAGCGATCTTCGACCTTGGCGGAACCACCATCGAAGCAGTTCATCTTCCCGGACACACCCGCGGTCATAGTGGCTTCCGCATCAGTGGTGGCGTGTTTTTCCTTTCGGACATCGACCTGACCGGCTTCGGGCCCTACTACGGTGACGTCTGGAGCGACCTCGATGATTTCGAAGCAAGCCTTCTCCGGGTACGCGACGAAGAAGCCGACTACTACGTCACGTTCCACCACAAGGGCATAATTGAAGGCCGGAAGAAGTTTCTCAAACTCCTCGACACCTTCACGGGCGTCATCGCACAACGCCACGACGCAATGCTCGGGTACTTGAGCGAGCCACACAACATTGAAGAGATGGCAGCGCATCGCTTCATCTACCGGCCACACGTCAAATCACTGTTCGCAGACCATGTGGAACAGCGAAGCGCGTTCCTTCACGTGCAGCGAATGCAATCTCGCGGCGAGGCCACCGAAGTCGAACCCGGTCGCTTCCAACGCTGCAGCTCATAGCGCTGGAATTCATAGCGCTGGAATTCATAGGACCATAATCCATAGCCGTCTGGTAGCTCCCCAATCCGCTGTTTTTTTAAAGATGAAGCGCCGAGATCCTCGCCGGCGAAATCCGCAGCCTCGTGGCCGCACCGTGGCCTACCCTCCTGCTGCGCTGGATCGCGCGCAGCGCCTGCAGCCCGGGCGCACTCGGTGGTGGAGGGCCATCATTGGTGCGGTTACACCCCGCGCGAAGAGACGGTGCTTATGGAGCGCTGCTAGTACCCGGCGAATCCGAATTTCAAAGGCCCATCCTCAAGCCCCTTGCCCACGTACGGTGCAGGCCAAAGAGGGAAGCCAGGGGCTCTCGAGAGCGGGCTGGTGTCCGTCGGCGGCATGTTGGGAAGAGTAAGACAGTAAGACGACCGAGCCGTACCCCATCCCGAGCAGACGATCTTGAATGCAGCCGGCTCGCAGTAACAGCCTAAACAACCACACTCCAATTATTCCGCAGTTCAGCAGCCACCCGCCGCTCCCCGACAATCCAAACGCTTGTGATCCGCCCAATTGTGTCCCCGAGTAGACGACTCCCAGTCGACATCGAACATCAAGAACGATTGCTCAACCACCCGGGTCACGGCTGCCCAACTTGCAGCCCTTCAGGACTCTTGCCGACCTTTGAAGTGAGTTCTATGTTCGAACTCACTGACCCACTCGTCCACCGCAGCGAGTCAACGCAACTCACGCGCGACCCGTGATGGAGATTCTTCGATGGCCTCTTCTACTCATGAAAGCGCGACTAAAGAAAGCGCCCCGGTTTGGCATAAGACGGCGTGCATCCTGTGCACCATCAACTGTGGGCTTCAAGTCCAGACCCAAGACGGGCACCTCAAGAGGATCAAGGGCGACAAGTCAAACCCGCGCAGCAAGGGGTACACCTGCGAAAAACAGGCTGGGCTGGATCACTATCAAAACCACAACGATCGCATCCATACACCGATGCGTCGCAATCCCGATGGCAGCGGCGATGGTAGCGGTCGCCAGCAAGATGCGGTCCGTTGGCGATCCGCGGCTCGATGAATTCAGCCTGACCCCAAAGACTCGAGCTGGAACCGGCAAGCCGAGACCGGCTCTGGTTGCCCCCGGCATTTTCCCAGGCGGACGGGCTGCCGAGCAAAACCGGAATGAGCAGTCAAAGGAGGAGCAGACTAAAGGAGAGGCAGACAGAGGGATACGGGCAAGCTCACATCCGTGGACTGGCAAATCGCCTTCGGTGACCCCGCACAGCCAGTAACCCCAAGATGCCGCCGACCAAGCCGGCATCTGCGGAGGGTTCCGGAACCGAGATCAGCAGCGGCTGAACCCGAGTGTGAGAGCCGTTCGAGTTAGTCGCGGTGAGGCTGACGGAGTAGTCCCCGGGCGTCGTGTACTGATGATTGGGATGCGGATCGGCCGACGTTCCCCCATCGCCGAAGTCCCACGACCATGCTGTGGGCATCTGACTCGAAATATCGCTGAACGAAACGTCGAGAGGCGCGGCGCCAACCGCCACAGACGCCGAGAAATCCGCCGTCGGTGTGCCCGGGGCAGGTGGCCCTCCGAAATTGAAGATCAGTTCTCCCGCGGCCCGCTCACCCGCCTGCAGCGCACCTGGCACAGTCGACGCAGCCGTATTGTGAGTCGCCTCGCCAGCGAAGTAGAGCGTAGGCCCTACGGCTTCCGCTAGTGCTTGGCGCATGGTGAGACCCGCTAGCGGGCGCGTGCCCGGGGCGGGGTAAGAGTAACTCCCTCGTACATACGGCTGCGCGGTCCAATCCTGCACAACGCCTTCGATGAAACTAGTCGATGCGTTTCCACCAAACGCCACATCAAGGTCAGCCAGAGCTTGGTTGATTCGGGCAGTATCGTCTGGCAGCGCCGCCATCGTTTCGGCGTTCCTCCCCATCAGGAAACAAGTCAGCACATGATCGGTGGCGCTGGGCTGGTACTTGTTCGGTGTCCAGCAATTACCGGAGGGCCCATCAGTAAGCACGTTCATCATTTTTGATGCCCAGACCCGGCTGCTGAATCGCAGCGAGATCTTCATGCCGTTCCCCATGCCGATCGCATTGATAGCGTCCAGCTTGGGAGCAGGTAGATCGGGGATGAAATCGATCATCTCGGCCTTGAGGACACCGACCGATACGGTCACGATAATTGCATCGGCGTAGTGGTAGACCCCGTTGTCGTCGACCGCGACCGGTTTCACACCGCTCGTGTCAACAACCGTGACCGGACTGTTATAAGCGACAAAAGGAGTCACCTGATCGAAATACAATGTGTTGAGAGCGTCGAGATATCCCGTCGAGTTCAAACCATAGAGGGCTCCGCTCAGTGAGAAGGAGTTCCATTCCCGCGACAGCGACCGCAGCCCCAGTTTTTCGACCGTCGTACCATATTCACCACCCGGAGAACCATCTTCGTACAGGTGGTAACCGCGGCTCGTCGAAGGGACGCCCCAGGCGATATCAAGGAAGTCGGACAAGGGCTCGTCCGTGGCGGAATTGTCGTGATTTCCGACCTGGGAATAGAAGTCCCAGTAATCGACGATGTCCGGGTCCAAAAAACAATTTCCAGTTTCCGCCCAACATGTATTCCCTCCACCCATTCCGTCTGCGTCCATCACGATCAACTCATCCTGGGTGGAATTTTCCCTGAAAATACGAATCTGTGCGCCGTTGCCGTATTCGGCATTGATGTCGTCGAATATCGGGTTGTTCGACGGGCCGTAAAGTTCCTCAGCTCCGTGCTCGATACCGACATCGCCGAGAGTGTCCGAATAGACCCGGCCCCCATGCCGGTTCGTGGCTTCGAGGATCAGAACATCAAAGCCGAGGTTGTCCAGCGTGTAAGCCGCGTAGAGGCCGGACGCCCCTGCCCCGACGATCACGACGTCGTGGTCAGTCGAGGGTTCGACCGCACGGGACGACCCCGAGATCAAGACCAACGCAATCAGAGTTCCGATTGCGAGAGCCGTCGGAACAACCGCTTCGGTGAATGAGTTCGACGAAGTGCTGTTTCCCGAGGAATCCATGCAGGCGACCTTTCGGAAGTGCTTCAATTGGCCCCCGGGCCGATATGCCCACCCAGCCATCCCCACCTCAAAATACCAGAAATGGGGCGCCTCAAACCACAAAAATCGCCCGGCCTGCAATCGGGCCCGGCGGCGCGCGGAGAACCAGGGCGCCCTCTAAGTGCCCGGAAGGGCCATACAAGACACGAGCTACGAGCTAATAGAGGGGAAACTCGGGATCTCGATAGCAACCCGGGGCCCGTAGGCGGAAGACGATCGATCGTCTCAGCGCCGAGAGGGTCGTAGCGCCGAGATAGTCATGGCGGTTGTGCAAGACCACCGCGAAGGCGTCGCCGGGCACCGGACCCAGCGGAATCCCCGGCGGCGCACCGAGCAAAGCGAACTCGCGCGGAGCCGGAGCCCCTCACCCGAACCGGTTCTTCTGGCACCGCTCCGTGTGCAATGGGTACGACGAATTGGCGCAACCCACCGGATGTTGCGCGCACAAAACCGCTGTTTTGCAAATCCGACCTCTAGAGACCCTGAAGCCGGACCAGAGCAATAAATTCGCCTTCGGCCTCTTTCGCTCCCATGCAGCCGTGCGGCAGCCGTGCGGCAGCCGTGCTGTAGAGGTGGTGCAGCTTCTATGCAACTACATATTCCGCAAATAAAAAAATGGTAGAAAACCCTATGCACTCTCCCCGAATTCTGAAAGAAAAAAAAAGGAAAAACTCATGCAGGTATATGTGCAAGAAGACTACGGTCGTCCCAAGGGTTCGTCCGGCTTCACTCCGGGCACCGCTTCACCCAACCAGTCACTACTCAACCAGTCACTCCCCATAGCCAACCCCGAAATAGCCAACCCCGAATCCCGGGGCCGCAGAGTCGCGGCGCTTCTCCAGGGAACGAACACGATGACACTCCGTACACTCGCCAAGGGAGTGGGTATGAGTGTCGCAGCAGCGCTGACGCTGAGCCTGAGCCTGCTCTGGCCCAGCACGGCGGACGCGCAGCTCAGCTGCGCCAATGGCCAGCCTCCGGTCACCGGCCTTTCCGGCGTCCCGAGCTGCCCCGACGCGAACACCACCGCCGAGATGGTCGACGGTTCTATATACCGCCAGACCCCCGAGATCTACGCGACGGAAGGCCCGATCTACGACATCGACGTGGCCAACCAGGAAGTCCACGTCATGGGCAAGGTGCTCAAGATCCCGGTCGTCGTCAATTACGGTGGTTTAACCGGCACAACGCTGAACATCTCGGGTTCCGGAATCCGCGGGAACGATAGCGAGGCCCGCTCCGAGATGGACGCCGCGAACATCGATCGAATGCTTGATAATAATGCAGTTTTCCGAGACGCCGCGGGTGGCGCCAACGGAAATCCCGACCAGACAGGTGCCATTCGCTCGGTCTTCAGCGGCGACATAAGCCTCGCGAAGGATCCGGTAGCAGATGCGCAGATAAACGCGAATTACAAAGCCATCGTCGAGGCTTGTTACCCTCGCCACGCGGCTTTCCTGCCGGCGGACTTCTTGGCTCGCGCGCTCGGCGCCGACGGACTTCGTGAACCCCCTTACTACGGGGGTACGTTCAAGACCGCCGGCCATCGGTACATTCTTGATTCCTGCCCCTCCGGCGACTGTCGCCCGGACGTGCTGATCCCCGACATCGAGGTGGTTCTCGAGCTTGCGGAGAACGTCACCGA